>JACAEO010000051.1 GCA_013388805.1 Chloroflexota bacterium | reverse complement strand
GGGGGCGTATGGCCGGCGTACCCAGGTTTGCCAGCAGTATCGTTGCAACAGCCCTGTAGCCCACAGCCCTGCAACCCACCAGGCCGCCTGGTGGCGTATAATGCAACCGGGGGACCCAGCATACCGGCGAGGTCGTTATGCCGCTGGAACAGCTCAAACTGCTGCTCTCGCCCCAGGTTGTCACGGCCGCCGCGCTGCTCATCTTCCTCGCGGGGCTCTCTGAGGGCGTGGGCACCCAGGGCGTCACCCTGCTGATGAACCGGATCACGCCGCTCCGCTTCGGGCTAGGGCTGCTAGCCTCGGCGCTGCTGTATCTGCTGAGCGCAGTGATCTGGATGTGGGGCCTGTGGCTGGTGATGCGTTTCCTATTCGCGGTCGACGTGCCACTGCGGCTGTTCTTCGTAGCGGTGAGCGCAGCCTATGGCCCGTTGCTGCTGGGCGCGCTGGGCCTGCTACCGCTCATCGGCCCATTGATCCGCTGGGGCTTGCGGCTCTGGAGCTTTGTGATCGCCCTGGCGGCGATCGTCGCGGTGACCGGGCTGACCCACTGGCAGGCGGCGCTGGGCGCGCTGGCGGGCTCACTGCTGGTCGAGGCGGCGCGCTGGGTGCTGAGCGACCCGGCGGCGGCGGCGGCGCGGCGCTTCTGGGCACTGGTCACCGGCAAGCCCCGCCTGGCGCGGCACGACGAACTGCCGGAGGTCATCCCCGGCTATGAGCCTGCCACGGAGACCAGCCAATGATCAGCGCACTGATGTGGCTGGGCATTGCCCTGCTGGTGTTGTTCATCCTGGTCGCGATCGCCATTCCGCTGCTGGCCCTGGCCTGGTGGGCCGGCTGGCGCACGCGCGCGCCGCAGGGTGAGCCGCGGCCCAACGATCCACCTGCCCCTGGCCCGTTCCTCGTCTACCTCTCCGGCGTCGGCGACATCTCGGGCGAATACTCGACGCTCTACGAAGACGACTTTCTCGAAGCGATCGCGGAGCGGATCCCCGGCCTGGTGATCGTCACCGATGTCTTCGCCTACTCCTACGTGAATGTGGGGATGACCAGCGAGGGCAACCTGGGCTGGTTCTGGGCCTGGGTCAACGCGGTGCGGCTGAACAAGGGCAGCCCGCTGCGGCGGGTCGGCAAGCTGATCAACCTGCGCAATGCCCTGCATGTGGCGGTCTCCGCCGATCGGCGCTATGGCCCGATCTACAACTACGGGGTGGCCGAGATGATCCTCCAGGGGCTGCTGCGCCATGGCTACGTCCTGGGCAGTGGCGCCCCGGTGACCCTGCTGGGCTACAGCGGGGGCGGCCAGATCGCGCTGGCAACCGCCGGCTTCATCCAGGCCACGCTGCGCGCCCCGGTTCAGGTGATCTCGCTGGCCGGGATCATGAGCTCTAGCGACAGCCTCAGCCGCATCTCGGCGCTGACCCACCTCTACGGCACCGAGGACCACAACCAGCGCCTCGGGCAACTGCTCTTCCCGGCCCGCTGGCCGCTCTTCCAGGGCTCAGACTGGAACCAGGCGCTGGCCACGGGCAAGATCGAGCTGGTCTGCCTCGGGCCGATGTGCCACACCGGGCGTGGCAGCTACCTCGACGCGACACAGCATATCGCCGATGGCCGCAGCTTCCAGGCCGTGACGGCAGACGAGATCGCGGAGCGGATCCGGCGGCTTGGTGGAGTCACAGCCGCGCCCACCCGGCCAGCAGCGGCCGCCAGCTCTACGTGATGTCCTACGTACTTCGCCCGATGCGGGCGACGCGCCCACACGCTACAGTGGTGGCAGAAGTAGAACCATCCACCAGCGTGAGGAGGCATTCCGTATGACGAGCAGTATCACTCGATGGCAGCTGCGCGTTCAGGGCATGCTGGCTCCAATCTGGCGCCAGCCCGCCGGCTGGTTCACGCGCCACGGCACGGCTCTGGTGAGCGGGCTGGCCCGCCTGGGCGAGGCGCGGCTGGGCATGGAGGCACTGCCGGCCCAGCCGCCGCAGGATGCACCGCACCAGGCCTACGAATCACAGGTCTTGCGCCAGGCGGTCTACACGAACTCGCCCTATGCCCTCGACTGGCTGGTGTATGCCAGTATTATGACCGACCCGGCGAAGCGGCGCTACTGCCTGGAGCGCGCACTGGCGCTCGACCCGACAAGCGAGCCCACCCAGGAGGCGTTGCGGCGCCTGCACACGACGCAGTAGGCCTGCGTCCCGGCACACCTGATGATGGGTCGCTCCCCCTCCGTCAGGCCGATGCTTCGGTGCTACCTGCCAGGGCAACTGCAACGTCGCACTATGGGCATCCTGAGTAGCGCGAAGCGCGTAGCGAAGGGTGCGTGCTTCCCTTCGCTACGGCCTCCGCTTCGCCCTTCGCTATGCTCAGGGACTTTGCAGTCGCCCTGCGCTACCTGTTCCCAGCGCTTCTTTCGCGTTATACTGAACGTAAGCAGTACATCGCTTTGGAGGAGCTATGAAGAACTACCATAAACCAGCGGATGCAGAACTGCGCCGCAGCCTCACCCCGCTGCAATACCAGGTCACCCAGCACGAGGGCACCGAGCCGCCGTTCCAGAATGAGTATCACGACAACAAGCGTGAGGGCATCTACGTTGACATCGTCTCGGGCGAGCCGCTGTTCAGTTCACGCGACAAGTACGATTCGGGGTCGGGCTGGCCCAGCTTCACGCGCCCGCTGGAGCCTGACAACATCGTTACCCGCAGCGACCACAAGCTGTGGATGGAGCGCACCGAGGTCCGCTCGAAGCACGGCGACTCGCACCTCGGCCACGTCTTCGACGATGGCCCTGCGCCCAGCGGGCTGCGCTACTGTATGAATTCGGCGGCGCTGCGTTTCATTCCCGTTGAGGATCTCGAGCGGGAGGGTTACGGCGAGTACCTGGCACTGTTCCGCTGATGCAGACGGCTGCCACCGACTCGTCCGTGCCCCGTGGGCTATCCGTCGCCGCGTTGTACGCGGCGACAATTGCTGTCTACGCCGATATGTACATCACCCAGCCGATCTTGCCCGTGCTCTCGCGGGAGTTCGGCGTGGCGCCGGCCTCGGCCGGGCTGAGCGTCTCCGCCGTGGTGCTGGCGATCGCAGTGGCCTCGCCCAGTAGCGGCCCCTTGAGCGACGTGCTGGGACGCAAACGGGTGATGGTCTGGAGTTGCGCGCTGCTGGCGTTGCCGACGCTGCTGTGCGCCCTGGCCGCCTCCTTCGGCCAGTTGCTCGCCTTCCGCGCGCTGCAGGGCCTGTGCATCCCCGGACTGACCGCGGTCGCCGTGGCCCACATCGGCGACCGCTATCCCATCCACATGCTTGGTGCGCTGGTTGGCGGCTGGATCGCGGCGACGGTGGCCGGCGGCCTGACGGGCCGGGTGTTGAGCGGGCTGATCACCGACCTGTACGGCTGGCGCGCGGCCTTCATCTGCTTTGCCGTGCTCACCCTGTTCTGCGCCCTGGCAATGGCGAGCCTGCTCCCCCGCGATCCCGCGCGCCCGACGCCGGGCTGGGCCAGCGCCTTCCGCGGTATGGCCACCCATTTGCGCGACCGGCGCCTGGCCGGGGCCTACCTGATCGGTGGCACGCTCTTCTTTGGCTTTCTGGGCATCTACACCTACCTGCCCTACTACCTTAGCGCGCCGCCCTTCAACCTCCCACTGACCATGGTCGCGCTGGCCTATCTGACCTACCTGGCCGGCGTGATCGTCTCGCCCATGGTCGGGCGCCTCTCGGCGCGCATCCCCCGCCAGACGCTGATCGGGGTGGGCTTGCTGGTGGCGATGATCGGGGTGCTGGGCACGCTGCCGCCGGCCCTGCCGCTGATCGGGCTCAGCCTGCTGGTGCTCTGCACGGGTATGTTCACCGCGCAGGCCGTGGCGCCGGCCTACGTCAATGCCACCGCGCGCGAGGCCAAGGGCGGGGCCAGCGCGCTCTACATGATGAGCTACTATGTCGGCGGCACGCTGGGCGCGGTGCTGCCGGGCCTGGCCTGGCAGCGCGCTGGCTGGCCCGGGGTGAGCGGCGTCTGCCTCGCCGCCTTCGGTGTGGCCCTGCTGGCCAATCTCACCCTCTGCCGCGAACGACGCGGCCCGGCGCCGGGAGGCGCTTAATGCGACCGTTGTTGTTCGTGTGACGCGGTGGCCGGCACGCGCAGGCCGTCGGCGTCAACGCCTCGGCTCGGCTCGCGAAGGCCGCCGCCGTGGCCGCCTGAGCCGGCGTCGACCGGCTGCGCAGGCCCTGGCCCGCGGCTTATGGTTATTGAGAAATTGATCCGGTATGCCGAACTGGCCGTGGGGCTAAAGCCCTCGGCTATGGGATGCGAAGCCCGCCTGGGCGGGCTAGAGCGGATGAATTTCTCAAAGACCATGAGCCACAGGCGGGCCGAGGCAGAGCAGCGTGAGAAACTGGCCCTGGCGCGCTGGGGCTGTGGCACTATCGAAACCACGCCTCAGGAGCATATGCAATGGCTTCATCCACCATCGAGATCATTCCGGTTCACCTGCCGCTGGCCAATGTCTACCTGGTGCGCGGCGAGCGCTGGATCGTCATCGACAGCGGTGCGCCCGGCGACGGGCCGGCCATCCTGCGCGCCGCCGCCCGCCACGGGATCGCGCCGCGTGACATCGGGCTGATCCTGCTCACCCACGGCCACATCGACCATGGTGGCGGCGCCGAGGCGCTGCGCAAAGCGAGCGGTGCACCGATCGCCATCCACGCCGCCGACCTGCCCATGCTGCGGAGCGGGCGCAACCCGACGGAACTGCGCAGCACGGGACGCGAAGGCCAGTTGCTGCGCCCTTTCCTGCCCTGGAAGATGAAACCCGTGGAGCCGGACATCACCTTCGGCGAACCCTTCGACCTCGCTCGCTTTGGTCTCGCGGCGTGCACTGTGCATACGCCCGGCCACAGCCCCGGCCATATTGTGCTGCCTCTGCCCGACGGCAGCCTGATGGCCGGCGATCTGCTGCGTGGCGGCTTCCTCGGCGGCCGGCTGCGCGGCACACTGCCCAACCCGCCCTACTTCGTCGCCGACGCAGCCCAGCAGCAGGCCAGCCTGGAACGCGCGCTGCGCCTCCCGGTCCACACCTTTTACGTCGGCCACGGCGGCCCGCTCAGCGCCGAGCACGTTCGCGCGCGCCTGGCCGCGGGCGCGCTGCAGATCACCTGATACTATATCGGATTGGCGATGGCGGATTGTAGATGGTTGCGCAAGGTGTCCAGGTAGGTCGTGGCGCAACACTACAGCCAGCGTGTTCGTGTGAGTCTGGTATGAGCAGCACAGCCTGCCCGGTTATGTCACCAATCACCGTCTGGATTCTGGGGGACCAGCTCCTGCAGCAGCATCCGGCGCTGGCCGCCGCCGAGGCTGCCGTTGGGCGCGACGGAGTGCGCGTGCTGCTGATCGAGAGCGCGGCGCGGCTGGCCCAGCAGCCCTACCAGCGCAAAAAACTGGCGCTGTTGCTCAGCGCCATGCGCCACTACGGAGCGGCGCTGGCGGCGGCGGGCTACCAGGTAGACTACCGCCAGGCGGCCGATTTTCGTAGCGGGCTGCACGAGCACTGCGCGCAGCAGCAGCCCACCCGCCTGCTGACCATGGCTGCCGCCGAGGAGCCGACCCGGCGCTTCCAGCATGCGCTCGGCTCGACGCTCGGGCTGCCGGTCGACCTGCTGCCCAACACCCAGTTTCTGGTCGGCCAGTTCACGCCCTTCGCCGATGCGCCAGCGGAGCGCAGCATCATCATGGCCAGCTTCTACCGGGCGATGCGCCGCCACTTCGGCGTGCTGCTGACGGCCGACGGCTCGCCGGTGGGCGGGCGCTGGAGCTACGATGCCGAGAACCGCAAGCCGCTGCCGCGCAACGCGCAGCCGCCCGCACCGCCCAGCTTCCCCCCCGATGCGATCACCAGCGCGGTGCTGGACGAGGTGGCCCGTCTGCCGAACGGCATCGGCGAGGTCGCAGATTTTGCACTGGCCGTCACCGCTGGCGAGGCCACAGCGGCGCTGGCGCGCTTCATCAGCGAGCGGCTGCCGGACTTCGGCGCCTACGAGGATGCCATGAGCCGGCGCTCCGCGCTGATCTACCACTCCGGGCTCTCGCCCTACCTCAACCTGGGGCTGCTCACGCCCATGCAGCTCATCCGCGCCGCCGAGGCGGCCTATGCCGCCGACCAGGCGCCGCTCAACTCGGTGGAGGGCTTCATCCGCCAGGTGCTCGGCTGGCGCGAGTATATGTACTGGCAGTACTGGCGGCGCCTGCCCATCCTGCGCACGGCCAATGGCTGGCACGCCAGCCGGCCACTGCCCGCCTGGTTCTGGACGGGCGAGACCGAGCTGGCCTGCCTGCACCACACACTGTCGCGCGCGTTGCAGACGGGCTACACCCACCATATCGAGCGGCTGATGCTGCTCTGTAACTTCTGCCTGCTGGCGGGCATCGATCCGCAGGCGGTCAACACCTGGTTCCTCGCGGCCTACGTCGACGCCTACGAGTGGGTGATGCTGCCCAACGTGATCGGCATGGGGCTGAACGCGGACAGCGGGATCGCCACCAAGCCCTACATCGCCTCGGCCAGCTACATCAACAAGATGAGTGACTATTGTGCCGGCTGCCGCTACAACCCGAAGCAGCGCAGCGGGCCCGACGCCTGTCCCTTCAACCGGCTCTACTGGAACTTCCTGATCGAACACGAAGCTGAGCTGCGGGCCAATCCGCGGCTCGGCCCGGCCGTGCTGGGCCTGGGGCGGCTCAGTGCCGCAGAGCAGGCAACCATCCGGCACGAGGCAGCAGCGTACCTGGCGCGGCTATGCGTGGAGTGAAGAAACAACATCTGCCGGAGAAGATCTGTGCTGCCTGCGGGCGGCCCTTTCGCTGGCGCAAGAGCCTGGCGAACAGCTGGAACGAGGTCAAGTACTGCAGCGACGCCTGCCGGCGCTACAAGGCGAGCGGCGGCAAGCCAGCTCAGAGGAGATAGGTCGTGCCTAAAGACATGCGCCGCGACTTTGCCGATCGGGCCGAACTGGTCGCCTATCTGGCGGCCGAGTTCCCCGCAGCCGCCGCCGAGAGCGCCGCGGTGAGCGCCACGCGCGGCGGGCGGCGGGCGGCCGAGGCGTTGCTCACCGCGATCCAGCCGGCGCGCTACGCCAGCACACGCAACTTCCTTGACGGTGCGGTCACCCGGCTCTCGGCCTACCTCCGCCACGGCGTCCTGAGCCTGGCCGAGGTACGGCGCGCCGCCCTGCGGGCGGAAACCCGCCCCGCAGAGGCGGCGAAGCTGATCAGCGAACTGGCCTGGCGCGACTACTGGCAGCGGGTCTATGCTGTGATCGGTGACGGCATCTGGGAGGACCGCGAGCCGTACAAGACCGGCCTGGAGGCGGCTGCCTACGCGCAGGAGTTGCCCGCCGACATCGCCGCGGGCACAACGGGGCTGGCCTGCATCGACGCCTTCAGCCGCGAACTGGTCGATAGCGGCTATATGCACAACCACGCCCGGATGTGGCTGGCGGCCTATGTCGTGCACTGGCGACGGGTGGCCTGGCAGGCCGGGGCGCGCTGGTTCCTCACCCACCTGCTCGACGGCGACCCGGCCAGCAACAACCTCTCGTGGCAGTGGGTGGCCAGCACCTTCAGCCATAAGCCCTACGTGTTCAATCGCGAGAACCTTGAGCGTTACAGCGGGGGCATCTATTGTCGGGCATGTCCCCTGCGCTTGCAGTGCCCCTTCGACAAGAGCTACGAGGCACTGCAAGCCGAACTGTTCCCCGGCGGGGCGCCGGCGGCCACGCCACCCCGGAGGCGCCAATGAGCGAGCTCGTGCGCCCGGTCGTCTGGATCCACGCCGACTGTTTGAGCCCACAGCACCCGGCGCTGCTGGCCTACCCTGGTGCGCCGGCGCTCTTCGTCTGGGATGAGGCGTTGCTCAGCAGCCTGCGGATCAGCCTCAAGCGCATCGTCTTCCTCTATGAGTGCCTGCTCGAGTTGCCGGTCAGCATCCGCCGGGGCGACGTCGCAGCCGAAGTGCTGGCCTTTGCCAGCGAGCAGCAGGCCGATGGGGTCGTCACCAGCGCCAGCCCGAGCCCACGCTTTGCGGCGATCAGCGCGCAGATCGCGGCCCAGCGGCCGCTGCGCGTCCTGCCCGTTGAGCCGTTTGTGCAGATCGAGCAGCGCCTGGACCTGGCGCGCTTCGCGCGCTACTGGCGTGCTGTCGAGGCCCGCGCGCTCAACACGTTCCCCGAAGATACGGTATAATTCCGTGTGCGTTCAACCCTGGCCAGCGGTCGCGGCGCGGAGCCTGGTCGTGTAGAGATGCACAGATATCCATTAGGGGGAAACGGTTCTTAACCACGACTATTGACACGTGCCCTAGAATAAGGGCGTCAGCGTCCCACCTCAAATATGGTGCCGATGGTGTCACCCGTCTACCGCCCCTGTGCGGCGGCCGGCGGCTGAGCACTCGCCCGGTGAACGGGAGTACAGTGATGTTCACGCAGCCTGGCTATGGCCGACACCTTCGCGCCGATCCTACCCCGGACCCTGGTACGACAACGAGACGTCACTGTGGAAGCGCATCCTGATGCCGACCAGGTTGACGTTTCGTTGTCGTACCAGGCCTGACTGAGCGAGCCCCGCAGCGATCTATCGCGAGCCAGGAACTGGCTCACTCAGGCGGCCCGCAGGCTGCCCACCATCGACGCGAGACTGGGCAGGGTGCGCAGTTGTGCCGCAGTCATGCGTACAGGAGTAGCGAAAGGAGACACTATGCGAATCGGCATCCTCACCGGCGGCGGCGACGTGCCCGGGCTGAACCCCTGCATCAAGGCGGTGGTCAACCGGGCGGCCGAAAACGGCTGGGAGGTCGTGGGTATCAGACGGGGTTGGGCCGGGCTGCTCAACTACAACCCCGACGACCCGGAGGGCAGCGCCGAGTGGGTCGAGCCGCTCACTCCCGCCAGTGTGCGCACGATCGACCGCTACGGCGGCACGCATCTGCATACGTCCCGCACCAATCCGGCCAAGGTCAAAGAGTCGGCGATGCCAGCGTTTCTGAAGGGTCGCTTCGAGTTTGTTGGCGAGAAGAAACTCGCCGATGCGACCCCGCACGTGCTGCAGGTGCTCGAGCACCTGGGCATCGACACGCTCATCCCCATCGGTGGCGACGATACACTCAGCTATGGCGTGCGGATGCACCAGGAGGGCGTGCGAGTGATCGCCATCCCGAAGACGATGGACAACGACGTCTTCGGCACCGACTACTGCATCGGCTTCAGCACCGCTGTGACGCGCAGCGTCGAGTTCATCAACGCGCTGCGCACGCCCGCGGGCAGCCACGAGCGCATCGCGGTGGTCGAGCTCTTTGGGCGCAACTCGGGCGAGACGGCGCTGATCTCGGCCTACCTGGCCGACGCCGATCGCACGCTGATCAGCGAGGTGCCCTTCGACATCGAGCGCCTGGCCAGGTTTGTGGTCGAGGATCGGCGCAACAATCCGAGTAACTACGCGGTGGTGGTAATCTCGGAGGGCGCGAGCATGCTCGGCGGCCAGGTGGTCGAGTACGGCCAGGAGGACGCCTACGGCCACCGCAAGCTGGGCGGCATCGGGCAGATCGTCGGCGAGGCACTCAAGCAACTCACCGGCATTGACATCGTCAACCAGCAACTGGCCTATCTGATGCGCGCCGGGGCGCCCGACTCGCTCGACCGTATGGTGGCGACGTCGTACGGCAACCTCGCGGTCCAGCAGTTGGAGAAGGGCCACAACGGGGTGATGGTCGCGCTGCAGAATGGCGTCTATACCACCGTGCTGGCCGACACCTGCATCCGCGGTGTCAAGCGCGTCGACGTGCCGGAGCTGTACGATACCGAGAATTATCAGCCGCATATTACCCACCTCATCGGCAAGCCGATGTTCCTGTACTAGGAGGAGGAGCACGATGGCCAAGGTTCGCATGACGCGAGGGAAGTTCAACGGGATCCAGGCCTGCGCAGGCGCCAACGGTGTGATCGCCGCCGCCGCGATGGATCAGCGCGGCTCGCTCAAGAAGGCGATCGCCAAGGCGCGCGGCGAGGGCGGCACGGCGACCAACGACGACATGACCGAGTTCAAGGTCGCGGTGACGAAGATCCTCACACGGCATGCCTCGGCGATCCTGATGGACCCCGAGTATGGCCTGCCGGCGCTCAAGGTCAAGGCGCCGGACGCCGGCGTACTGCTCGCCTACGAGAAGACCGGCTACGACGCCAGCGTCAAGGGCCGTCTGCCCGACCTGCTGTCGGAGTGGAGCGTGCGCCGGATCGTGGAGGCGGGGGGCGATGCGGTCAAGATCCTGCTCTACATCAACCCCTTCGACGACCCCAAGATCAACAGTGTCAAGTACGCCTTCATCGAGCGCATCGGCGCCGAGTGCGCCGCACTCGATGTGCCCTTCTTCCTTGAGCCGCTGGCCTACGATGACGAGGTAGGCGACGAGAAGAGCTTCGCCTTCGCCAAGGTCAAGCCGAAGTACGTCACCGCCTACATGGAGGAGTTCTCCAAGCCCCGCTACGGCGTCGATGTGCTCAAGGTCGAGGTTCCGGTGAACATGAAGCATGTCGCCGGCACGCGGGCCTTCACCGGCGAGCAGGCCTACACGCGCGAGGAGGCGATGCAGCTCTTCCGCGACTCGGCCGCAGTCGCCACCAAGCCGTTCATCTACCTCAGCGCCGGCGTCACCGATGAGATCTTCCGCGAGACGCTCGAACTGGCCGCCGAGGCCGGGACGCCCTTCGCCGGCGTGCTCTGCGGTCGCGCCACCTGGCAGGACGGCATCCCGATCTATGCCAAGGGCGGCGTCGAGGCGCTGGAGGCCTGGCTGAGCGACCGTGGCGTGCAGAACATCGAGGCGCTCAACCAGGTGCTGGCCACCGGCGCCAAGCCCTGGTGGACGGTCTATGGCGGCAAGGAGAACATCGAGGTGATCGACCTGCCGAGCTGGCAGTACCCGCCCGCCCGTTAGGGCCCGGTTGTAGCCAGCCACCTGCGCCGGGAGGCGTGAGGCGATGAGGCGAGGACGCGCTGCCATGGCCTCATCGCCTTACCCACGACGGTCATGCTGAATGGAGCCATGCCTCATGTGGTGTGTCCGGCACGTCGTGGGTCATGCTTCGCTTCGCTCAGCATCTTCTGCTCCATCAGGACAGGACCCCTCCCTTCGCTTCGCTCAGGGTGACATGTGCAGTCACCGGCTAAACCGCTCATTCGTGGTCCAGATCCATTGAACAGTAAGGAGTTATCGCTCATGGGCAAGGTCGCCATCCACGGCTTCGGGCGCATCGGGCGCTCGCTGATGCGTATCGCGCTGCAGCATGACCTCTGGTCGCCGGTCTCGGTTTCGGACATCAAGGATCCCAAGACGCTCGCCGCGCTCTTCGAGGTGGACAGCAACTACGGGCGCTGGCACGAGCCGGTGGCCGCCAGCGAGGCCGGCTTCACGATCGGTGGCCGTGAGGTACTCTACTTCAACGCGAAGAACGAACTGCCCGACTGGCAGGCGCTCGGCGTCGACCTGGTGATCGACTGCACCGGGCGGGCCACCCGGCGCCCCGGCGCGCAGGCCCACCTCGACCGCGGCGCGAAGCGCGTGCTCGTCTCGGCGCCGAGCAAGTCGAAGGAGGACTGCGACGCCTTCCTGCTGCCCGGCATCAACCTGGAGAGCTACGATCCCGCCCAGCACAAGATCATCAGCATGGCCTCCTGCACCACCAACGCGCTCGCGCCGGTGGTCAAGGTGCTGCTGGAGAACTATGGCATCAAGTACGGCCTGTTCTCCACGGTGCACGCCTACACCAACACCCAGTCGCTCACCGACCAGCCCATGGACGATCGGCGCGACTCGTGGGCTGCCACCGAGAACATCATCCCCTCCTCGTCGGGGGCAGCCAAGGCGCTCAGCTTCATCTGGAGCGGGCTGAAGATCACCGGCAAGGCCTACCGTGTGCCGGTGAGCACCGGCTCGATCGTTGAGCTGAATGTGCTCACCGAAAAGCCGGTCACCGTCGATGCGGTCAACGAGGCCTTCCGCAAAGCAGCTGCTGAGGCGCCGCTCAAGGGCATTATGGGCGTGCTCGAAGACGAGTGGGCCTCGGCGCGCATCGTCGGCGACCCCCATTCCTCGATCGTCGACCTGCCCATGACCCAGATGCAGGGCGACCTGCTCTCGGTTGCGGCCTGGTACGACAACGAGTGGGGCTACGCGACCCGCCTCGCCGAGACGGCGGCCATGCTCAGCCAGAGCTAGCCTCCCGAGACGGTATTCGGGTGGTGGTGCGCTCTCAGGTGGAGGGTTTTTGGGAGGTGCGCCCCCAGGCCCCGCATACCCCACCCCCCTACCCCCTCCCCTGGT
>JACAEO010000093.1 GCA_013388805.1 Chloroflexota bacterium | reverse complement strand
GCGGCGTGCCCCGCCCCGGCCACAACGGCGACGCCCCCCGCCGCACACGACCTGCGGCCTGCAAGGTCCTTGACGATCCTTGATGACGAAGCTGAAGCCAACGCCGCGCCCCTGGCGCGACCAAGGAGTAATGAACGATGAGCGAGTTGGAGCAGAATGGTCAGCCGGCAGCGCCGCTCAACGGCGCCGAGAAGCGCAACGCCCCCGGCGACAAGGCGACCGGGATCAAGCTGGTCGCCCCCGCCAAAGCGAACGAGCGGGCTGGTGAGATCCGCTTTGTCGAGATGCCGCGCGAGCGCAGCGGGCGACTCGATGTGCTGGTGCTCAACCCACCTTCACCTGACGGTGACCTGTTCCTGCGTGACATCGCGCGCGTCGGGCGGCGCACCCGCGACGGGATCATCTGGCCGCAGACCGCCCTGGCCCAGATCGGCGCGGTGGTTAAGGAGGCCGGCTACAGCGTCGAGGTGGTTGATGCGATCGGCCTGATGATGGACTGGAAGGCGTTCGAGCAGTACATGTGGCAGAAAAAGCCGCGCTATATGATCATCCATGCCACGGCGCCCACGCTGACGAACGATATGCGCACCACCTTCGTCGGCAAGGCGGTCGGCACCGTCACGATGGCCATCGGCACCCACGTCACGCCGATGAGCCGTGAGACCCTCGAAGCCTACCCGACCCTCGACGTCGTCGTGCGCGGCGAGCCCGAGTTGACCATTGTTGATGTGATCAAGACGATTGATCGCCAGGTGGAACTGGAAAAGGCGACCGAGACGGTGCCGGTCGGCAATCCCGACCTGACCGCGCCCTGGCGCAAACTGCCCTTCCCCGATGCTTCGTACCTGACCACCCGCGGACGCTTCCTGGGGGTCTATCCCCAGACGATCGCCCGGGCACTGCGCGAGACCCTCGGCATCGCCTACCGCGATGAGCACGGCGAGGTGCGCATCAACCCTGACCGGCCCTTCATCGAGAACCTTGACAGCCTGCCCATCCCGCTCCACGATCAACTGCCCTGGCGCAAATACAAGGTGCCGATTGTCGGCGGCCCCTACACCTTCGTGCTGACCAGCCGCGGCTGCCCGGCCGGCTGTCGCTACTGCATCAAGCACGTCACCTATCAGTCGAGCGTGCGCCACCGCAGCCCCGAGCACGTCCTCCAGGAGATGATCATGCTTAAGGAGATGGGCATGCATCATATCCACTTCGAAGCCGATCTTTTTACGGTCAAGAAAGAATTTGTCTACGACCTGTGCAATACGATCATCAAAGAGGGTCTGCAGTTGCGCTGGAGCTGCAACAGCCGGGTCGACTTTGTCGACGAGGCGGAGCTGCAACTGATGCGACGGGCGGGCTGCTTTATGATCGCCTGGGGCCTGGAGAGCGGCAGCGAGACGGTACTGAAGCGAGCGCGCAAGGGCACGACCGTCAAGCGCATCGAGGAGACGATTGCCGCCAGCCACCGCGCCAGGATCATGAACTGGGGCTACTTTATCATCGGCCTCCCCGGCGAGACGGTCGAAACCATCCAGCAGACGATCACCCTCTCCAAACGCATCCCGGTCGATATCGCGCTGTTCCACATCGCCACCCCCTACCCGGGCACGCCCTTCTATTACGAGGCGGTTGAGAATGGCTGGATCCAGATGAACCAGTGGGAGGATTACGATATGTACTCCCACACGGTACTGAACTACCCGCACCTCAGCTCGAAGGATCTCGAGTACTGGGCTAAGCGCGCCGCCCGCGAGTGGTCACTGCGGCCCGGGCCGATCAAGACCTTCCTCAAGGGCGCAGCCAACCCTGACACCCTTGGCCAGCTCTGGACGATCGGCGTCAACCACCTGAAGTGGATGGGTGGCAGCCTGCAGGGCAAAGGGGTCCAGCGCCTGGCCGGTTCGGGTGACTGAGCGGGGCGATCCGCAGATGGGGCACGGGCCGCGGGGAGAGCGTTGCTCTCCCCGCCCTTCGCCCAGGGCACATAGCCATGTCAGAGCAACTCTCCGTCCGCCCGGCGCCCCTCGCCGCTAGCGCGGTGGCCGCGCGGCGCAGCCGCGAGTGGGCCACCGTGCTGGCCCTGGCCATGCTGGCCGCCGCTCTCGCGCTGGTGAACCTACCCTACGCGCCGCCCACCTGGTTCGATGAGGGCTCGCATCTGCACGTCCCAAAAACCCTGGTGCGGCACGGCGTCTACGCCGACATCAGCAGCGAGGGCTTTCGCTACTTCGGGCCGACGATCGGCGTCGGGCCAACGGTAATGCTGCCCGTGGCTGCCGCGTTCAAGCTCGGCGGGGTGGGCCTGATCCAGGCGCGCCTGGTGATCGTGGCCTACCTGGCCCTCGCGCTCGTCGCGCTCTACGTTCTGGCGCGCCGGCTCTACGGCTGGCAGGTGGCCACCCTGGCCGTGTTGCTGGCCCTCGCCTCGCGCACCCTGCGCTTCGAGGGCATGGCCGAGTACGGGCGCCAGGTGCTCGGCGAGGTGCCGGGTATGGCCTTGCTCTTGCTCGGCCTGCTCGGGTACGCCGCCGCTATCCTGCGGCCGGCGACGGCGCGCCGCTCCAGCCTGCTCGCCGGGCTGGCCTTTGGCCTGGCCCTGGTGACCAAGAACCAGTTTGTGCTGATCGTCCTGCCCGCGCTGGCGCTGCTGGCCCTGCTTGACCGGGTCTACTACCGGTCGGGCAACTGGTGGGTGCGCCTCGCCCCGCCGGTGATCGCCGTGGCCTGCTTTGGGATCTGGATCGTGGTCATGCTCACCTTTTTTGGTCCTGATGGTTTTGCGGCGAACCTGGCCAAGACGCGCCAGGCCGCCGGCGGCGCGATCTTCGTCTTCGACCCGGAAGCGAGTCTGCGCGCCGCGCGCTACCTGATCCAGGTCTATGGCGGGTTGCTGCTCCCCGGCCTAGCTTACGGCCTCTGGCGCGCCCGCGCGCGCAGCCCGTGGGCGCTAGCACACCTGGCCCCGACCCTGATGGCCGTCCTCTGGATCGGCTGGTTCGTCACCTCGCTGGGCTGGCCACGCTATGCCTTCCCCGCCGTCGTGCTCGGCGCCATGCCCGTGGCCCTGCTGGCCCACGATCTCTTCCGCGCCCTGCTGGCCCGCCGGCGCACAACCCTGGCCTGGCTCGCCGCCGGCTATCTGGCGCTGGTCATGCTGGTGCCGCTTGCCCTGACCACCCGGGTCGTGCTCAATCCCCGCTACGCCGCTCACGAGATGGCCGCTTATCTGAACCGGAACGTGCCCCAGGACGTCATCGTCGAAACATGGGAGCCAGAAATGGGTGTACTGACCGACCACAACTATCACTACGTGCCCACCGAGTTGCTCGACCCGGCCGTGCGCCGCGCGTGGCTCGATGGCCCGCCGGTACGCTACGACGGCCTCGACACCCGCCCACCCTATGTGCTGCTCGGGCCGTTCAGCGCCTACACCAGGATCTACCCGGACGACGCGCTGGCGCGCGACTACCAGGTTATCTACACTGCAGAGCCGTATACGCTGCTACAGCGCAGCGCGCCGTGAAACGGAGTCAGGATCGATGCGGCGCTCCCCTCTCATCTTCATCCTGCTCATGGCCTGCTACGCCTACGTGCTACCGCGCTGGGCTGACTGGAACCAGAACTCGCGGCTCAACCTGGTGCTGGCGCTGGTAGATGATCGCACGGTCAGTATTGATCGCTATATCGCCAACACCGGCGACTATGCCATCTACCAGGGACGCGCCTACACCGACAAGCCGCCGGGGCTCTCGTTCATGGCGCTGCCCGTGTATCTGGCCCTCAGCCCGGCCCTCGACCTGCCGCCGGTGCGCGCGCGCCTGGAGGCGCTAGGCGGCGGTGCAGCCTTCGAGGCGACCCTGCGCGAGGATGGGAGCGGCCTGCGCGCCGACAAGCTGCGCTTCGCCCTGGTCCAGTACGTGCTCACTCTGGTGGTCGTTGCCACCGCCGCGGCGACCCTCGGCGTGCTGCTCTACCTGGCGCTCGTCCGTCTCGGCGTGGCCCGGGCGCCGGCGGCGCTCGGCACGCTGGCCTATGGGCTGGGCAGCAGTGCGGCGCCATACGCCGGCAACTTCTATAGCCACCAGGTCGCCGCCGCGCTGCTCTTCGCGGCCTTCTTCGTAGCCTGGCCCCGCGCAGACGAGCGCGGCCGGCCGGCCTACGCCCGCGCGCTGCTCTGTGGCTTGCTGCTGGGCTGGGCGGTAATCAGCGAGTACCCCGTGGTCCTGCCCGCCGCCGTGGTCGGGCTCTACGCCCTGGCGCGACGCGGCTGGCGCTGGCTCGGCCCGCTGAGCCTCGGCGGCGCCCTCCCACTCGTGCTCCTGATCGTGTACGACCTGGTCGCCTTTGGCACGCCGCTGCCGATCGGCTACGCCCACTCGGCCCTCTGGCAGGACCAGCACACCACCGGGTTCATGAGCATCACCTACCCGCAAGTCGAGGCACTCTGGGGCCTCACCCTTGGCGCCTTCCGCGGGCTCTTCACGCGCGCGCCCTGGCTGCTGCTCGCCCTGCCGGCCTACGCCCTCTGGTGGCGCGACGGCGCGCACCGCGCCGAGTGGTGGGTTCTGCTCCTGGCACCACTTACGCTGCTGCTCTTCTACGGCTCGTCGGCGATGTGGTGGGGCGGCTTCGCCGCTGGCCCGCGCTACATCGTGCCGATCATTCCCTTTCTGGCCCTGCCCGCCGCCTGGCTCGCCGCCCGGCTCTGGGCACGGCCATGGGGTCGCGCGGTTGTCGCCGTGCTGGTCCTCAGCTCGCTTGCCCTGGTCTGGTTCGAGGCCCTGGCCGCGCAACTCTTCCCCAGCGACGCGATCCGCAACACCTGGACCGGCTATGTGTTGCCGGCCTGGACCGCGGGGGACATTGCGCGCAACCTGGGCATGGCCCTCGGCCTCGCCGGGCCGCTGAGCATTGTGCCGCTCCTCGTGGTGGCGCTGGCCCTGACCACGCTGATCCTGGTTGCGCCCGGTCGTCGCGCTGCACACCAGTCGACGGCCGTTGGGCTCACCGGTACCTTGCAGAAGGAAGATATGGTCTGAGGAACGAGCCCTATGCGCATCTTGATGTTGACCCTGGTGGCGCCCTACCCGCCCGATAGCGGCCCCAAGGTCAAGACCTACAACCTGCTCCAGTACCTCGGCCGTCACCACGAGGTCACGCTGGTCTCGCTGGTGCGCTCCGCGCAGGAGCGGGCCCACGCCGAGCGCCTGCGCGGTCTCTGCAAGGCCGTCTACACCGTGCCCTTCCGGCGCTCGCGCTGGCGCGACGCCGGCTACCTCGCCTGCAGCCTGCTGGCTGGTGACTCGTTCATTATGCGCCGCGACGCCTCGCCCGAGCTGCGGGCCCTGCTCGCCGAGCTCACCAGCCGCGAGCCGTTCGACATCATCCACGCCGACCAGTTGAACATGGCCCAGTTCGCGGTCGATCTGCCTGGTACGCGCGTGCTGGACGAGCACAACGCCGTCTGGACGATCGTCGCCCGGATGGCCCGCCACGGCGGGCCGCTGCCGAAGCGGCTCTTCCTCGAACTGGAGGCACGGCGGCTGCGGCGCTATGAGGCCCGTATCTGCGCCCGCTTCGATGCTCTGCTGGCGGTCAGCGCACCGGACCTGCGCTTTCTCGAACTGGCTGCTGCCGAGGCCGGGACCAGGCTGCCGCCGACGGCGGTCATTCCGATCGCCGTGGATGCGCGAGGTGAAGCAGCGGTGCCGCGGGTCGCCGCGCCGCGCACCATCCTCAGTATGGCGACCATGTTCTGGCCGCCGAACGTCGACGGCGTGCTGTGGTTCGCCAACGAGGTCTATCCGCTGGTCAAGCGCGACGTGCCGGAGGCGAATTTCGCCGTCGTCGGCGCGCGGCCACCGGCGGCGGTGCGCCGCCTGGGCGCCGTGGACCCGAGCATCACGGTGACCGGCTACGTC
Source organism: Chloroflexota bacterium (assembly GCA_013388805.1). Lineage (GTDB taxonomy): Bacteria > Chloroflexota > Chloroflexia > Chloroflexales > Chloroflexaceae > JACAEO01. Next base: position 9,357 of record JACAEO010000093.1, on the reverse strand, counting down.
GAGGATCCACGGCCCTACCTGGAGCAAACCGCGGCGCTCATCGTGCCGGTGCGCGCCGGCGGCGGCATGCGCGTGAAGATCCTCGAGGCCCTTGCACGCGGCCTGCCGATCGTCTCGACAACGATCGGCTACGAGGGCATCGACCTGACCCCGGGCGAGCACCTGCTGGTCGGCGACACGCCCGCGGCATTCGCCGATGCCCTGGTGCGTCTCCTACGCGACCCGGCGCTGGGCCAGCGCCTGGCCGCCGCCGGGCGGCAGGTGGCCACGCAGCGCTACGACTGGCGGGTGGTCAATCCTGCCGTCGAGGACGCCTATGTTGCCGCGCTGGCCCACGGTGAGGCTCGCGGAGCGGTTGCGCCAGTGGTGCTGCGATGAGCGCCGCCCCGGCGATCCCCGGTCTCGTGTGCGCCGACCGGCCTCGGGGTGGGCTACGCCTCCTCTTCGTAGCGCCCTATGTGCCCTCACCGATCCGGGTGCGGCCCTTCCAACTGCTGCGCGCCCTCGCCGCCCGTGGCCACACCGTCACGCTGGTCTGCCCGCTGAGCGGGCCGGCCGATGATGACTCACTGGAAACGCTACGGCGGCTGTGCACTGTCGTGGCTGTACCGCACGGGCGCGGCGCTACGCTGCAAGCCTACCTGCGCGCCCTGCCCGGGTCGCTCCCGCTGCAGGCGGCCCACTGCCTGAGCCCGGCGCTGATTGCAGCAGTGCGCGAAGTCATAGCCGGCGGCGGCTTCGATGTCGTGCACATCGAGCACCTGCGGGGCGCCGAAGTAGCACGAGCCGCCGCCGCCGGCCTGCCCGCTACGCCACCACTGGTGCTCGACGCCGTCGATAGCATCAGCCTGCTCTTTGAGCGAACCGTGCGTCACAGCCCTGTCCTGGCCGCCAGAGCCATGGCGCTGATCGACCTGGCCCGTACCCGGCGCTACGAGGCGGCCTACGGGCGCAGCTTCGCCCAGGTGGTGGTCACATCGCCGGAGGACTGCTGGGCGCTGCAGACCCTCCGGGCCGCGTTTGGCGAGCCAGCCGGCACCCAGATCACCGTCGTGCCGAACGGCGTCGACTGCACATACTTCCAACCGCCACAAACCGCGCGTGACCCGGCCAGCATCATCTTCAGCGGCAAGATGAGCTACCACGCCAACGAGGCAGCCGCACTCTTCCTGCTCCAGGAGATCATGCCCCTGGTCTGGCAGCAACGGCCCGCGGCGCGGGCGGTAATCGCGGGTGCGCATCCTGGCCCGAAGCTGCGTGCCTACGCACGCGATCCACGGATCGCCGTGACCGGCTACGTCCCGGACCTGCGCCCACAGCTTGCGCAGGCAAGCGTCGCGGTGGCGCCGCTGCGCTACGGTGTCGGAGTGCAAAACAAGGTGCTGGAAGCTATGGCGATGGGCACCCCGGTGGTGGCGGCGCGCCAGGCGACGCTGGCGCTGAACGCGCGGCCCGGAGTTGAACTGCAGATAGCCGACGATGCCCAGAGCTACGCCGACCGCATTGTGGAGTTGATTGACGACCCGGGACGCGCCGCAAGCCAGGGCCAGGCCGGGCGCGCCTACGTGGAGCGCCACCACAGCTGGGATGGCAGCGTACGCCTCCTGGAGCAGGTTTACGCTATGGCCAGGCAGACGGTGGGAGCCTGATAACGGCGCGAAGCGAGAGACAAGCCAGAAAGGAGCGCCATGAGTACCTGGATGTTGATCCTGCTTGCCACCGTGATGGGTATCTTCAGCCAGACAATGCTGAAGTATGGCATGAATCGCCTCGGACCGGTAAGCCTGCGCGGGCCAGGGATCCCGGCGGCGGTCTGGCAGATCGTCCGTTCACCGCTCGTGATCGGCGGTCTCCTGGTCTATGGCCTTGGCACCTTCTTCTGGCTGGTCACGCTATCGCGCATCGAGTTAAGCATGGCCTATCCCTTTGCCACCCTGAGCCATGTCCTGCTCTTCCTGGTAGGCTGGCTCGTCCTGCGCGAGCGCGTGAGCCCGCTGCGGGCAGGGGGGGTGCTGCTGATCTGTGCGGGGATGCTGCTCGTTGCCGCCTCGTAGCCTGTTGGCAGCTCTAAATGGATTGTCAACTCGCTTCGCGAGGGGATTTAGAAGCGCTTTATGCGCCGCCCCGATACTACAAGCAGAAACCCCTATGACGATCACGCGCTACGGACGCCCGGGTTGGCAGGTCATGGCCAGTTCATCCGGGATGAATTACCGGGCAATCAGGAGGGCAGCCGCATGACAGCCCAGTGCAACCTGTCGATCATCATTCCCTGCTACAACGAGGCGTCGGGTATTGCGGAGATGCACGCGCGGCTCAGCGCTGTCCTTCCTGAACTGCGGCAACACGGTAAGGTGGAGCTCGTGCTGGTTGATGATGGCAGCGTGGATGGTACCGGAGATCTACTCGAGGCGACCTTCCACGACCTACCTGCAGTCACGATCGCCCGCCATGCACAGAATCGCGGGCTCGGTGCGGCACTCCGCACCGGCCTCGAGCACGCCAGCGGGGCGATCATTGTCATGACCGACAGCGACGGCACATACCCGTTTGTCCAGATCCCCGCCTTGCTCGACCATCTGCAGTCAGGCGTCGATGTGGTGACGGCGTCGCCCTACCATCCCCAGGGCGGCGTAGCGAATGTTCCCGCCTACCGCATCTTTATCAGCAAAGGCGCGTCACTGCTCTACCGGATGCTCCTCGATTGGCGCATCCATACCTATACCGCTCTGTTCCGGGCCTATCGACGCGAGGTGATTGAGCGCATTCATCCCCGCCTCACCGATAACGGCTTCTTGATGGTTACCCAGCTACTGGTCGAGGCAATGCTGGCGGGCTATCGGATCGCCGAATTCCCAACGGTGCTCCAGGTCCGTCAGACAGGTACCTCCAAGGCGAAGATCGTGCGCATTACCAAAACCCACCTGCGCTACATGGCCAGGCTCATCGAACGTCGGCTGCGCGGCGAACAGTGGATGCAACGAAGCGAGGCATTGCCGGTTCCGGGTAAAGCCGACTGACGAGGAGGAGCGATGCAGCAGGTGGAACAACGAGACCTGTCACCCGTGATGACGGCCAACGAGGTGCACGCGAGCAGCAAGTTACCTAGAGCTATTGCGTACAGCACGGTCGCGGTTGTCCTGATCGCGCTCTTGCTCAACGTCGTTGGTCAGGCGGTGCTCAAGGTCGGAATGACCCAGATCGGTCCACTGCGGATCAGCGTTGATAGCCTGCCGGGCATTGTTCTGCAGATCGTCACCTCACCGTATATCATCGGTGGTCTGTTCATGTATGCTCTGGCAATGTTCTTCTGGCTTATCACCCTCTCGCGTTTAGATCTGAGTGTGGCATATCCATCGCTCAGCCTCACGCAGGTGCTGGTACTGGCAATTGCCTGGCTGGTGTTGCGCGAAGAGATATCGCCGCTACGGCTGGGGGGGGTGTTAGTCATCTGTCTCGGTATGTTGCTGGTCGCCAGGTCGTAAGGTCATCGCACCGGGCCCAACAATACCCCACTCGATAACCAGCTAGCAAGGTAACAATCGCCAGGAGTAGTGGCACACACTACTCTCAGGGCTTCGTTGTCTGCGAATTCAGCGATAACTGCAGCAGGCCGTCAGTCTGTCTTGTTCTCTCAGGAACATATGGAGCACCACGTGTATGAACCCGCTCAACTGGTATCTCAGCCTCGTCTCGCAAGCCCTCCAACAGATACCGCAGGAGTCATTGACAACCATTGACGACGCCCTGTGGAGCACCTACGCCCGGGACGGTACGATCATCGTCTGTGGCAATGGCGGCAGCGCCGCGACGGCCTCGCACTTTGCCTGTGATCTGACGAAGTGGACGGTCCGGCCCGGGGCCCGCCGCGTGCGTGCCCTGGCGCTGACCGACAATGTTCCGGTGATGACCGCGCTCTCCAATGACAATGGCTATGCGAATGTGTTCGTCGAACAGCTGATGACCCATTACCGCCCGGGCGACCTGCTGTTCGCGATCTCGGGCAGCGGCAACTCGCCGAATGTTCTCCAGGCTGTTGCCTGGGCCAATGCCCAGGGGGCCACCACGGTTGGCATCACCGGCTTCGATGGCGGCCAGCTGGCCGGCCTGGCCCGGATTAGCCTCCACGTCGATACCCACCATATGCCGGCGGTAGAGGATGTGCACAGCACGATCTGCCACGCCCTGGCCGTCGCCATGGGCCTGCGCATCGAAGAGAGCGTGCTGGAGGTTCAACCACAGCCATCCTATGCCCTGGTTGCCAAGAGCGTGGGAGGATACTGACATGATTGCGATGGCACGCCCGCAGATCGGTCCCGAGGAAGAGGAGGCGGTGCTCGCTGTCCTGCGCTCGGGCAGGCTCGCCCAGGGGCCGCAGGTCGAGCGCTTTGAGGCGGCTTTCGCCACTGTGTGCGGTGTCGACTACGCCATCGCGGTGAGCAATGGCACCGTCGCGCTCTTTCTGGCCCTGTGCGCCCATGGGATCGGGCCGGGCGATGAGGTGATCACCACCCCGTTCAGCTTCATCGCCACCGGGAACAGCATCCTGATGGCCGGGGCGCGTCCGGTCTTTGTCGATATCGACGCAGCGAGCTTCAACCTCGATCCGGCGCAGGTCGAGGCGGCGATCACCCCGAACACCCGGGCGATCATGCCGGTACACCTCTACGGCCAGCCGGCAGCGATGGACGAGCTTACCGCCATCGCCGCACGCTACGAGCTGGCGATCATCGAAGACGCCGCTCAGGCGATTGGCGCCCTTGACCAGGGCCGCCCCGTTGGGAGCTTCGGCACCGGCTGCTTCTCGCTCTATGCCACCAAGAACATTATGTGCGGCGAGGGCGGGATGATCACAACCAACGATCCCGCGATCGCCGACCGGCTACGGCTGCTGCGCAACCACGGCAGTCGCGTGCGCTACTACCACGATCTGCTTGGCTTTAACTTCCGCCTGACCGATCTGCAGGCGGCGATCGGTATCGCCCAGCTCGCCAGGCTCGAGTCCTTCACCGAACGGCGCATCGCCAACGCCCGGTTCTTTGACCAGGCGATCACCCACCCGCAGGTGATCAAGCCACTGGTGCGCCCCAATGTGCGGCACGTCTACCATCAGTACACGGTGCGCATCCTCGGCGACCGGGAGGAGGCGATCCGCCAGCTGCGGGATGCCGGGGTGGACAGCGCGGTCTTCTACCCCATGCCCATCCCACACCAGTCCCTGTACCGCGAGCTCGGCTACGATCAGCAACTGCCGGTTACCGAACGGCTCAGCAGCGAGGTGCTCTCCCTGCCGGTACACCCCGGCCTCACTGATGACGAACAGGTCCGTATTGCCGAGGCAGTCAATGCGCTCACCCTTGCCGTGAGCGCAGCGGTGGGTGTGTAGAACAGGGGAGCAGAAGCTATGGTCGATATCATTGGCGGCGGCATTCTGGGCCTCACCCTGGCTCACGAGCTCCTCAAACAGGGCCAGCCTGTCCGGCTCTGGGAACGGGCCCCAACCCTTGGCGGCCTGATGGGCCGTACGACCTTCGATGAACTCGGTGGGATGAGCTGCGATCGCTACTACCACGCGATCCTCAGCAGCGACCGCACGCTCATGGGTCTGATGGACGAGTTAGGCCTGCGCCAGCGGCTGCGTATGGTCGCGACCCGCATGGGTTTCTACCATGCTGGGCGCTGCCACCCGATGACGACGCCGCTCGAGTTCCTGCGCTTCCCGCCGCTGAGGATGATCGACCGGCTGCGCCTGGCCTATACCATCCTCGCCTGTCGCCGGATCAACGACTGGCACGCCCTCGAGCAGATCCCGGTCGCCGAGTGGCTGCGCGGCCTGAGCGGCGAACGGGCGACGCGCCATATCTGGGAGCCACTGCTGCGGGCCAAGTTCGATGGCGACTTCTCGCAGGTGCCCGCTACCTACATCTGGTCACGGCTGGTGCGCACCACCGATACCCGTACCAGGGGCGGCAGTCAGGAATTGATGTGCTACCTGCCCGGCGGCTACCAGGAACTGATCGACGCGCTGGCCACCGCGGTGCGCGCCCGCGGCGGCGTAATTACCACCGGCGCCACGGTCGCCCAGGTGCGCGTGGCCGAGGAGCGCGTGGTGGGGTTGAGTGTAGACGGCAATGAGATCGTCACTGATCAGGTGGTCATCACGGCCCAGACGCCAATCGCCCGCCGCTTGCTCCCGCCCGAGGCCGCCGCTGTGAGCGAGCGCTGGAGCCAGCTCGAGGGCTTCCTGGGCATCGTCTGCATGCTGCTCGTGCTGCGCCGGAGCCTCACCCCGTACTACACGCTCAACATCACCGATGAGCGCATTCCGTTTACCGGCGTGATCGAGACGACCAACCTGATCGACCCGGCCTGCGTCGGCGGCTACCACCTGGTCTATTTGCCAAAGTATGTCGCTCCGGGCAGCCCCTTCGCCACCATGCCCGACGAACAGCTCCGCCCAACCTTTCTGAGCTATCTGCGCCAGATGTTCCCGGACCTGCGCGATGAGGAGATCGCGGCGGTGCGCATTGGTCGCGAGCGTTATGTCGAGCCATTACACCCGGTCGGGATGACCGACCGCATTCCCTCCGTCCGCAGCGCGGTGCGCGGGCTCTACCTGGCCAATACCAGCCAGATCTACCCGCAGCTCACCAACGGCGAGTCGGTGTGCAGCTTCGCCCACCAGGTCGCCGCAACGGTGGTGACCGGAAACATCGGGCATACAGACCACCCTGCTCCCGCACTATCCAGTGCCTGAGCGCCATTCTGAGATGGTCAGGATACCGCTATGAACAACCAGTTGCTTGACATCGCCAGCGGGCAGGTTCGCCAGGCCGCAGATGGACGCCGCACCGCCTGGCGCTGGGCCATCATCGGCCTTGCGGTCGGCGACGCTCTCTGCGTGGCCGGGGGGTTCGTGCTGGCCTACCTGCTGCGCTTCTTCACCGACTGGGCGTTCTTTTACGCCGGTGACGCGCGCATTGGTTTCTACATGACGCTGATCGGCCTGCTGGTGCCATGCTGGGTGGCGCTCTTCGGGCTCTACGGTCTGTACAATCCACGGCTGTTGTTTGGCGGCACGACCGAGTATGCGCGCATCTTCAACGCCTGCACCTTTGGCCTGTTGCTGGTGATTGTGCTGACCTTCCTGGAGCCCAACTTTGTGATCGCTCGCGGCTGGCTGCTCCTCGCCTGGGCCTGTGTCGCGGTCCTGGCGATCGGCTGGCGCTTCACTGCCCGGCGCATCGTCTACATGCTCCGCCAGCACGGCCACCTCGTCCAACGCACGGTGATCCTCGGGGCGAACCCCGAGGGCAGGGCGGTGGCGGCGCAACTCAACTCCGCGATCAGGGCTGGCGTCCGCGTCGTTGGCTTCATCGACGATAGGCTGCCGCCGGGCACCGAGGTTTTGCCCGGAACACCGGTGCTCGGCCCGGTCACCGCCTTTGAGGCGATTGTCATCCACGCCGGTGTCGACAGCGCGATCATCGCCGACACCGAGATGGTGCGCGAGCGCCTGCCCGCGGTCTATGGCGCGATGGATGCGCTGCGTCGCCTCGATGTTGCGCTGGCGCCAGGGCTCTTCGAGCTGCTCACCGTCGGGGTGCAGGTGCGCGAGCAGGGCTCGGTCCCGCTGCTTGGGCTCAACAAGACGCGCATCACCGGTCCCCATGCCTTCGGTAAGGCGTTGATCGACCGCGGCGGCGCGCTGATCGGTCTGATCGTGCTGAGCCCGCTGCTGGCTCTCGTCGCGCTGCTGGTGCGTCTCGACAGCCCCGGGCCGGTGATCTACCGCCGGCGAGTGGTGGGCGTGGGCAACCGTACCTTCGACGCCTTCAAGTTCCGCACGATGCGTGTCGATGGCGATGCCCTGCTTACCCCCGAGCTCCGCCAGGAGCTGAGCGAGAGCGGCAAGCTGCAGGATGACCCGCGGATCACGCCACTCGGGCGTTTCCTGCGCCGCACCAGCATTGACGAACTACCCCAACTGGTGAATGTGCTGCTCGGCCAGATGAGCCTGGTCGGCCCGCGCATGATCACGGTGGACGAACTGCGCCACTTCGGGCGCTGGCGCCACAACCTGGTCACCGTGCGACCCGGGCTCACCGGCCTCTGGCAGATCAGCGGGCGCAGCACCCTGGGCTATGACGAGCGGGTGCGCCTGGATATGCACTACATCCGCAACTACTCGATCTGGCTCGACCTGTACATTATCTACCGTACCATCGCCGTGGTCATCTCAGGCCAGGGTGCTTTCTAGGAAGGTCAGGAGGAACCGCTATGCACGCGCCACTTCGCGCCGGGGTCATCGGTGTCGGCAGTATGGGCCGCAACCACGCCCGCGTCTACGCAAGCATGGAGGGCGTCGAACTCGCCGCGATCAGCGACACGGATCCAGCCACCGCGACACGCGTCGGCGCAATGTACCGCTGCCACGCCTATACCGACTTTCGCCAGATGCTCAATCAGGAGCATCTCGACCTGGTGTCGATCGTCGTGCCGACCAAACACCACTACGCGGTCGCGCGCGAGGTCATCGACCATGGTGTAGCCCTGTTGATCGAGAAGCCGATCGACGCCAGCGTGGCCGACGGACAGGCCCTGGTCGAGGCGGCGCACCGCAGCGGGGTCCTGCTCACTGTGGGTCACGTCGAGCGCTTCAATCCCGCACTCATCGCGCTCAAGGAGCAGATCGGCGACCACGAGCTCGGGAACGTCTTTCAGATCATCGCCCGCCGGGTGGGTCCCTTCCCGGCCCGGATCATGGACGTTGGCGTTGCGATTGACCTTGCCACCCACGAGATGGATATTCTCAACTATCTGCTTGGCTCGCAGATCAGCCGCATGCACGTCGAACTGCACCGCCACCTGCATCGCTCCCACGAAGACATGCTCTCGGCAGTGCTGCGCTTTGCAAACGGAGTGATTGGCATTCTTGACATCAACTGGCTTACGCCCACCAAGATCCGTGAACTGAGCCTTATCGGCGAGCGCGGCATGTTCGTTGCGAACTATCTGACACAGGACCTGACCTTCTACGAGAACGATTACTGTGCGGGCAAGGAATGGCCAGCGCTGGCAACTATGGGCGTCAGCGAGGGGCGCATCATCCGCCAGAAGGTTCAGCGCCGCGAGCCGCTCTTTGAGGAACTGCGCTCCTTCTGCGAGGCGGTGCGCACCGGGCGGTCGCCAGTGGTCAGCGGTGAAGACGGCATCGCCGCACTCGCCCTGGCCAACCAGATTGTTCAGGCCGGCACGCTGCATGCACATGAAAACGGCCTGCACGAGCTTGCGCTAGGTGCGCCTACGTCGTAGTATCACGCTCTTGTGCGACGCGCCTGCCGGCTCACCGGCAGG
>JACAEO010000151.1 GCA_013388805.1 Chloroflexota bacterium | reverse complement strand
GTGGGGCGTCCCGCAGGCTCCGTAGCTATGTCCGGAAGCAAGAACCGCTGAAAGCATCTAAGTGGGAAATGCGCCTCAAGATGAGTGCTCTCGCTGGTTTAGCCAGGTAAGACTCCCAGTAGATGACTGGGTTGAGCGGCTCCCACTGGACGCGGGGTGACCCGTGCAGGTCAGGAGTGCGCACAGTCGAGGGCTTCCCTCCTCGCTGATACGCGGTGAAGCAGGGCCTGGTGCGCGTTATCTAGAACAATCTGAGGATATGCCGTTGGTACGTCGCGGCGTGGAGCAGTGGCAGCTCGTCGGGCTCATAACCCGAAGGTCGCAGGTTCGAATCCTGCCGCCGCTACCATAGCGTGTGTGTCTGGCGCGGTGGTCCCACCCCGTCCCATCCCGAACCGGGTCGTGAAACGCCGCAGCGCCGATGCTACTGGGGCCTGAGCCCTGGGAACGTAGGTCCACGCACGCTTCCATATCCACAAAGCCCGGCTCACATGTGTGAGCCGGGCTTTTTCCATGGCTGGCCATCACCCCCAGCTGAGCCAGCGCTCCTGGTGTCAGGGCTCGCGCTCCCCCTGGTCGTCGAGACCGGCGCGGCCGCGAAATGCCGGGTCGCGGACCTCGATCTCCTGGCCGGCCAGGTCGGTGGCAGCCGGATGGCAGAGATAGGCGACGGCGCGCGCGGGATCGCGCGGGTCGGCCAGGTCCTCACGACGCAGGCGGCTGATCGCATTGATCCCCGAGGCGCGGATCGTGACGTGCATATCGGTATCGACCACGCCGGGGCGCAGGCCATAGGCCAGAATGCCGCGCCCACCGAACTCGAGGGTGATCGACTGCGTGAGCATGGCCAGCCCGGCCTTGGAGGCGCAGTAGGCGCTCCAGCCCTCGCGCGGGCTGCTCGCCGCTCCGGAGCTGATGTTGATGATGACGCCATGCCCACGGGCCAGCATCGGCGGCAGTGCCGCACGACAACCATGCAGCGCCCCCACCAGGTTTACGCTGATGCACTCGGCCCAGACATCCGGATCGACCGTGTCGAGCAAGGCGATCGGCTCGATCACCCCGGCATTGTTGACCAGGACGTCCAGTCGCCCAAAGCGTTCGAGTGTGCCGGCCACGGCCGCCTCGACCTCGGCGTAGTGGCGCACGTCGCAGATCGGCGTCCAGCCCAGATCGTTGACCTGCGCCAGTTCCTCGGCGAGCGCCTCGGCCGTCTCGATCGTGCGTGATGTGGCGACCACCGTCGCGCCGCGGCGTGCCAGTTCGAGGGCCACCGCCCTGCCGATGCCCCGCGACGCGCCCGTCACCAGCGCGACCCTGCCATCGAGCCCAAGCTCGCTCATGGTTGGCTCTCCTCCGTCTGTGCAGGTTGCTCCTGACCCTTATCCTACCACGTCACCCGACCCAGGGCCGGCGCAGAGTCCGCTTCCCGCGGTGGGATGTGGGGCTGTGGCAAAGTCCGCCGATGGCGGGGTGGTGTTGCATCAGCCCTGCGGTGGGGTGTCGGGCGGCGACGCCGTCAGACCTACCCGGCAACCTGAGGGTTGGGGCTTGCCCCAACGCCCCAGGGCTTGACAAGCGGTGTACTTGCGTTAAGATGAACAAACGAATGTTCGTTCGTTTCGGGAGGGCGCGATGGTGCTGGCAACGGCTGACATTCCCCAGGCGGACCAGCTGTGGGACGTTGCGCGCGTGCCCGAGGCGATTGCGCGGGGGCGCCGCAGCACTGAGGAGATCGCCAGCTACATCGGGATGAAGGTGCTGCGCCAGGGCCACTACTACACCCAGGCCGCCCGTATCCTGGGCCTGGTGGCCGAGGGCGACCCCGGTGAGGAGCCGCAGCTGACGACCCTGGGGCGCAGCTTTGCCCGCAGCAATCGGGTTGAGCAGCGCACCTTTTTGCGCCGCCTGCTGCTCCAGCGCGACCCGACGCGCTCGCTCGTTGCGGCGCTGCGGGCCAGCGCTGGCCTCGACCGGCGCGGGATCGCCGCGGTGCTGCAGCAGCTCGCGCCCCTCGCTGATAGCACCGCCCAGCGCCGCGCCTTCACCGTCGCAGCCTGGCTCTGCGCGGTAGACCTCGCCGCATGGCAGGATGGGCGACTCATCTATACCGGCCCTGAGTTTCTCAGTTCCGATGTGAACGCCCCGTATCGGGCGTGATCCTGCTACGTCACCTGGCGCACGGCCTCTGCCACGTCGAGCGGCGGGCCGCCGGGCTGGAGCCAGGCCAGGAACTCGATATTGCCTGCCGGGCCGGTGATCGGCGAGCGTACCAGGCCGCGGGGTGGCAGACCGTGTTCGGCGGCCGCGGCCAGTGTCGTCGTGAGCACCGCGCGATGTACTGCCGGGTCGCGCACCACCCCGCCCTTGCCCACCTGATCGGCGCCGGCCTCGAACTGCGGCTTGATCAGCGCCACTATCCAGCCACTGGCGGTGAGGAGCAGGCGCACCGCAGGCAAGACCAGGCGCAGCGAGATGAATGACACGTCGATCGTCGCGCAATCGGCGTGGATGCCGCCGGGCAGCGCTGCCAGCTGGCGGATGTTGGTCCGCTCCAGGACCGTCACGCGCGGGTCGGCGCGCAGCCGGTAGTCGAGGATGCCATAGCCCACATCGACGGCATAGACGTGGGCGGCGCCGCGCTGCAGCAGCACGTCGGTGAAGCCGCCGGTCGAGGCGCCGACATCGAGTGCCACCAGCCCCGCGGGGCTGAGGCCGAAGGCATCGAGGGCGTGGGCCAGCTTGTAGCCGCCACGACTCGCATAGGGCAGCGCTGCGGTCACCTCGAGCGGGGCGTGCTCGTCGACCATGGCGCCGGGCTTCGTGGCCGGCTGGCCAGCCACGCGCACGTTGCCGGCCATCACCAGCGCCTGGGCCTTGCTGCGCGTTTCGGCGAGCCCGCGCGCCACCAGCAGATTGTCGAGGCGCATCCTGGCCATGGGTAGGTCAGCGTAGCTTCTCGCGGAGATAGGCTTCGAGCTCGGCGATCGGCACGCGATCCTGGGCCATGCTGTCGCGGTCACGCACCGTTACGGTGCCGGCGAACGCGGCGTCTTTGCCCTCACCGAGCGTGTCGAAGTCCACGGTGATGCAGAAGGGTGTGCCGATCTCGTCCTGGCGCCGGTAGAGTTTGCCGATGGCGCCGGTGTCGTCGTAGACGGTGCGCAGCCCCAGTTCGCCCTGGAGGTGCCTGCGGATCTGGCGGGCGGTCGCCACAATCTGCTCGTGGTTGCGCTTGAGCGGAAAGACGGCCACCTTGACCGGGGCGAGCCTGGGGCGCAGGCGCAGCACGGTGCGATAGTGCTCGTCAAGCACGGGCTGGGCCTGGCCGCGCAGCTTCTTGCTCAGCTCGATCGCATCGGCGCCGGGGAGGGCCAGCAGCGGCTCCAGCTCGGGCAGGCGCTCGGTGAGCGCGCCAGCGATGGCCTCGCCGCGGGCCAGGATGGCGTCGCGGTGTTCGGGGCGGAGCTTGTCGCTGCGACTCACCGATTTGAGGAAGGCTGTCAGGCCATCGGCCACACTCTGCAGCTTCTCCGGCGGCGGCGCTTTGGTCAGTTCTTCGGCGTAGGCTTCGCAGAGCACCGCCAGGGCGCAGCGGCCCACGCCGGCCGACGGCTCGATCACGTAGGGTACGACGTGGCGCCGGCTCTCCGGGTCATAGTACTGCAGGCGGGCGGTGCTGTCCTCGTTCAGCTTGACCCGCGCGGTCAGGTTCAGGCTGGCCTGGTCCTTCGAGTGCGAACCGAGGTCGTAGTCGGTGCGGTTGGCGATACCTTCGATCTCCTGCACGCCGATATTCGGATAGTCATACATCAGGTCGTAGGTGCGCTTGGAGTAGTGGGCCAGTTCATCGCCGGGTACATCGTAGATCGTGATGCGCTCGCGGGGCACACCGATGCCTGCCCACCAGGCGAGGCGGGCTTCGAGCCACTGCTGGTGCCAGGCCTCATCGCTGCCGGGCATCACGAAGTACTCGATCTCCATCTGCTCAAACTCGCGGACACGAAAGAGGAAGTTGCGCGGGTTGATCTCGTTGCGGAAGGCCTTGCCGACCTGGGCGATGCCGAAGGGCAGCTTGCGGCTGGTGGTGGCCAGCACATTGGCGAAATTGACGAAGATGCCCTGGGCCGTCTCGGGGCGCAGGTAGGCGAGCGCGCCGCTATCGGCCACCGGCCCGACCTGGGTCGAGAACATCATATTGAAGGGCCGCGGCTCGGTCAGGTCGCGCGAGCCACAGTTGGGGCAGACGCCGTCAATATGGTCGGCGCGCCAGCGGCTCTTACAGCTGCGGCAGTCCACCAGCGGGTCGTTGAAGGTCTCCTCGTGGCCGGAGTACTTCCACACCAGGCGGTTCATCAGGATGGCCGCATCAAGGCCCTCCATATCATCGCGCTCATAGACATTGGTGCGCCACCAGTCGTTGATAATATTGTTCTTGAGCTCCACGCCCAGCGGGCCATAGTCATAGGTACCCTGGAGGCCTCCATAGATCTCGCTCCCGGGGAAGAAGAAACCACGACGTTTCGATAGCGAAACGATCTGCTCCATCGCTACGGCGGGCATAGTCGTGCTCCCTCGCTGGCCCGGGGCAACAAAAAACCCCAGGCGACGATCGATCCGATCGCCTGGGGACGCGTCGGCGCGACGCGCGGTTCCACCCCAGTTAGCGGCGCCGCTGGCGCGCGCTCACCTCATTGATGGGATACCGCGTGGGCATCCCAACTGGCTCCCCGGCGCCCTTCCCCCGACCCGTGCCACCGGGCTCGCACCAGCCCCGGCTCGCTGTGCGCCGTCGGTCGGGGTACTCCTCCGGATCACTGCCGTGTTATGCTCGTTGAGAGTATAGCACACCTTGCACCGCTGCACATCAATCGGCCCAGTAGCTCACCAGGTTCCCCTGGGCATCGTAGAGCGCCCCCGGGTCTGACTGGCTGTTGTTCCAGATGTTGCCGTCTGGCCCCGGGAAGCTGCGTGTCTCGTCCGGGGCGAGGGTGCCGCCGATGGGGTGTTCCTGCCCGCCGCGAATGCTGCACATGCGCCAGCCGCTCAGATCGACCGGGGCGGTGCTCATGTTGCGCAGTGTGACGGTCTCGGCGCGTTTGTCCACGCCGACGATGCGCAGCGGGGTCTCGGGCGCCACGCCTGGCCCGGGATCGACAGCGCACCCCGGGAAGCCTGCGCTTCCGCCGAGTGGCGGGGCAGTGGGTGTGCCGGGGCGCACCTGGCCGCCGCAGGTTGCCGGCGACCAGAGGCCGCGACCTGGGGCGCGCGCCTGTGTTTCGGCGGCCTTAAACTGGGCCTGGTAGCGGTAGGGCTGGGCAAAGGTGTACTCGAAGGCGTAGCCCTGGGCAACCAGTTCGTAGTTGGCCATGCGCCCATCGGGCAGCCAGAGGTAGCGCAGCAGCCGCCCGTAGCGGTCGCGGCTGTCCTGGCTCAGGTCCTCTTCAAGGAACACCGTCTGTCCGGCGAGCAACTCGGCAGCCTTCGCGGCCGCTTCGTGGGCAAAGCACTCCACCGGGCGGTCGGGAGCGACGCTCTCGGGCGTATCGATACCGATCAGGCGCACCCGTTCGCGGCGCCCGGCCAGCTCGATATCAACCGTATCGCCATCGATGATCGCGAGCACCTGTGCAGTCGGTAGGCCCCCGGGGCGTGCCAGGGCCGTGCCCATCATACGTCCCTCGAGCACCTCACGGCCCAGCAGGCCGAGCAACACTGTGGTGGGGCCGAGCTCGGGGTGCAGCTCGAAGCGGCGTCGCTCGAAGTACTGCACGGTGTAGATCGTACCCCCCAGTTCGGCGTCGAAGGCGCCGGTCAGCGGCAGGCCGAAGCGCTCGAGGCCGCCATTGGCGCGCCAGTAGGCGGCGAAGGGGCCGCAGAGCTGGTGCCCGGTTGCGGGGAAGGCGAGGCAGCCGGGGCCGGCCGGCGTGCCGGGGCCCGGCTGCCAGGGCGTGCCAAGCTGCTCGAGGCGCTCGGCGCCGAGGCGACCGGCGGTGACCCGCCCGTCGGGCTGGATCTCCAGGCGGTCGCGTTCGAACCACTGGACCTGGAGCGGACGCCCCTCGACGGTTGCCTGCACCTGGGCCGTGATCGGCAAGCCAAAGACTGGCAACCCGCCGCCGCGCTCCCAATAGGCGCGGATCGGGCCGCTGATGCAGAACCCGGTCTCGCTGAAGCAGCGCTCGCCAGCCTGGGCGTGGGCGGCATGCGCGCCGATCAGGATCATCGTCACCAACAACGTGATCAGCACAGAGAAACGCATAGTTGCCTCCACCCGCTCACCCCATCACCCGGTCACCTCGTCATGAGCGCCTATTGCGACGGCTTTGTGGACGGGGAGGGAGACCGTGAAGCACGAGCCGTGCTGCTCCTGGCTGGTGACGCTAATGTGCCCGTCCATGAGCTCAACGAAACGCTTACAGATGGCCAGGCCGAGGCCCGTGCCGCTGTAGCGTTGCCGCTGGGCGCCGGGGACCTGGGCGAACTCGTCGAAGATCGTTGCCAGATAATTCGTCGGGATGCCGATCCCGGTGTCGATGACGCTCACCTGCAGGCGCTCACCCTGCGCGGAGTGATCGCGTCTGGCGCGCAGGGTGATCGTACCATTGGCAGTGAACTTCGCGGCATTGCTCAGCAGGTTGACCAGGACCTGGCGCAGCTTCTGTTCATCGCCATAGAAGCTACCCACGTCGCCGGATGTGTCGATGACCAGTCGATTCCTGGTCCGCTCGATCAGCGGTTGGACAACCTGGCTGACCTCTACCATGAGTGCATCGATCGAGAAATTGTGCCTGTGCAGCTCCATGCGCCCGGCCTCGATCTTGGACAGGTCGAGCAGTTCGTTGATCATTGCGACTTGCTGCGCCGCTGCGTTGACGATCACATCGAGCTCGTCGTTGACCAGCGCGGTGTCGCCGGCACGGAGCTGAATTTTGATCAGCTGGGCGTAGCCGACGATCGCGGTGAGTGGCGTGCGCAGCTCGTGGCTGACATTGGCGATGAAGGTGCTCTTGGCCCGATTGGCGGCCTCGGCCGCGTCGCGGGCACTGGCCAGGGCGCGCTCGGTGCGGCGCCGCTCTGCCAGCTCTTGCTCGAGCGCGTGGTAGAGCCGGGCGTTTTTCAGCGCAAGCGAGGCCAGGCGCGCGAAGCGGTCCAGCAGGATGCGCAGCGGCGCAGCGAAGCTGGGTCCCCGCTCGGTATAGCAGAGCCCGATCACCCCAACCACGCGCTCGTGATCGGTGAGCGGCAGGCCAAACATCGCGGCGAGCCGCGGGTCGTGAAGCTGGCGGTGCTCCCAGGAGGCGTAGTCGTCGATGAGGAGCGGCTGCCCGCTGGCCCAGACCTGGCCGATCAGCCCCTGGTGGCGCTGCAGCTGCTCGCCGACCAGCGGGGCAAAGAGGCCAATGCCGGTGTGGACGACCATCACGTCGGCCTCGTCGTCGAGCACTGCCACGTAGCCGTCCCGGGCGCCGACGAGGGCGGCAGCGCGGGCAATGATCGTCTCCAGGACGTGGGCGGTCTCATAGTGACTGCTCAGCAGGATGGCGGTTTCGTGCAGGGCCTCCAGTTCGGCGTTGTGCAGGCGCAGCAACTCCTCATCGGCGCGCCGGGCGGTGACATCGCGCCAGTGGACGAGCCGGCCCTTTAGCTGGCCACGCCAGCCGTAGAGCGGCATGATGCGCACAGCGAGCCAGCGGCGGCCGGCGCTGGTGGTGAGCGGCAGCTCTTCATCGAGCTCGTGCGCATGCAGGTAGTGCTCCGGGATCACCATGCCGCTGGGCAGCAGCGCGCTGATCGGCCGCCCGATCAGGTCGGGCTCTGCCCGGCCGAAGAGCGCGCGCGCCGTGGCGTTAAGATCGACGATACGCCCCTGCGGGTCGAGCACCACCACACCGTCGCGCATCTGCTCGAATGAGAGGTCGCGGGCCAGGGGGACGATTTCGAGCAGCCGTCCCCGGACGGTCAGCACGGTGACGAGGATGACTGAGAGGCCAAAGAAGAGCGGTGTCAGGTCGAAGGTCTGTCCCGGGCCGATGCGCAGCAGGTAGAGCGCGTTGCCGAGCAGCGGCGCCAATGCTGCTGTGGCCAGCAGCAACGCCTGCCAGCGAAAGAGGCGCTGCGCACGCAGTGCCGTGCTGAGCAGCAGCCCGGTGGCGAGCAGGATCAGGCCGTAACTGTAGATGGTATGGATCCAGAACCACAGCCCGTAGACGGGGTCGAAGACAACAAGGTCGTTACGCTGCGCGAGGCTGACCTGCTGCCAGATCAACGGGTGGGCCGGGCTGGACAGCACCAGGGCTAGCGTGATACTGGGGAGGAGCAACAGCCCGTAGCGGCGCGGCGGGTCAAGCAGGGCATCGCGGCCGGTGTAGCTCAGCGCGAACCAGAGCCAGAACACTGGCAGCAGGACAATACCCACATATTGCAGGCGCACGGTCCGGAGGATCGTGGCGAGCTGGCTGCTCGCGAGCTCGCCGGCATAGCCGGCGGCAATGATCGCGACCGCAGTGGCGGCCAGGGCCAGCGGGCCGGCCTCGGCACGCTCACGACGGCGCCAGCTGTAGAGGCTAACCAGCCCGCTGCCCACTGCGGTGATTGCGAGTATCAGGATGAAGAGCGAGGATGTATTCATGGGTACGGTCCGATAGGTAGGCGGCGTGGCGCCTGCGCTGGGTCGTGCCAGGCTGTTTGCGATCAGAGTGACGAATAGCTTACCAGAGAGTCACTTGCTTTTTCGTGACAATTCTGTCCGCTGGCGCTTGCGATTTGCTTATCCTGGCGAAGTGTTCCGGTCGCGATGCTGAGCGAAGCGAAGCATGGACAAGGCCGTTTGCTACGATGCCTCTCCGGCGCAGACGCGGCCCGCCACACAGTCGATCCGGCAATTGCTGGCGAGGATGCGTGCCCGGGCTGCCGGGTCGGTGACGCCCTCGGTGGCGATCAGCAGCACGCTTGCGTTGGCGCCGAGGCCGGCTGCGGCGGCGGCCGTGGGTAGCTCGCGCAGGGCCAGCAGGCCGCCCAGCCCGGCGGCGCCAGTTTCGCCGGCGGCGATCCCGGCGCTGGCCAGTGCGCGCACTGCCTGGCAGGCGTAGTGATCGTCGATGGCGAGGCACAGGTCAAGCCCGGCCTGGAGCAGCGGCCAGGCGATCAGCGAGGGCGCGCCGCAGTTGAGCCCGGCCATGATCGAGTCGTGGGGAGCGGGGACGCTGACGATCGTGCCGGCGCGCAAGGAGGCGAGCACGCAGGCCGCCCGGGTCGGCTCGACGCCGATCAGCCGGGGCGGGGCGGCGCTGTCCGGGCGACGGTAGTGGCCGACGGCGGCGGCGGCCAGCGCGCCGACGCCCATCTGCACAATGACCAGCCCGGGCGGTGGTTCGCCGCGCGAGGCGAGCTCAGCGTCCACCTCGGCGAAGATCGTGCCGTAGCCGGCGATCACCTGGCGCGGCACGTCCTCGTAGCCAGGCCACGAGGTGTCGGAGATCACCAGGCAGTGGGAACCCGCCAGTTCGGCGGAGCGGGCCACGGCATCGTCATAGCTGCCGTCCACTACGGTGACGCTGGCGCCCTCGCCGGCAATGGCTGCGATGCGCGCCGCGGCGGTGCCGGCGGGCACGAAGATCTGGGCGGTGAGGCCGAGCAGGCGGGCCATGTGGGCCACGGCGCGCCCGTGATTGCCGTCGGTGGCGGCGGCGAGGCTGAGTGGGCGCAGCGGCGCGAGGTGGGCAGCCAGCGTGTCGAGGGTGGTCCATGCGGGCTCGCCGCCCAGCCGCTCGACCAGGGCACGATAGACGGCCCAGGCGGCGCCGAGGATCTTGAAGGAGGGTAGCCCCAGGCGCTGCGCCTCGGCTTTGAGCCAGAGCCGCCCGACGCCGAGTTGCCGGGCCAGTTCGGGGAGCTCAACCAGTGGGGTGGGCTGGTAGCCGGGCAGGCGGCGGTGGAAGGCCAGGGGTGCGTCGCTGACGGGGCTCACGGCGAGGGCGTAGGGGTGGGGGTTGTGGAAGACCTGTGTCGGGTTCATCATTCCCAGTGCTGGTAGAAGCGGCGCAGGTATGGAGCCAGGGCGCGGGCTGTCGCGGCGAGCTCACGGCGTGCAGTGGTGGCTGGCCGGTCGAGCTCGGCAGCGACGGCGCGGGCCACAGCGGCCTCGTCCTGGGTGGTGACGCGGCCAGCGCGGACCATCCAGCGCCCGCCCACCATAACTGCCGCGACGTTGCGCCGGCTAGCGCCGCGGAGCAGCAGGGCGAGGGGCTGATCGGTGCGGGCCCCGGCCAGGGCCGGCCGGTCGAGTGCCAGGGCCCAGCCGCCAGGCCCCGTGTCACGGCTGACCAGCACCAGGTCGGCCAGGGCGCCGGGGGCCAGGCGACCGAGGGGCGCCGTAGGGCCGAAGGTTATCGCTGCCCCACCGGCGGTACC
Organism: Chloroflexota bacterium; assembly: GCA_013388805.1. Taxonomy (GTDB): domain Bacteria; phylum Chloroflexota; class Chloroflexia; order Chloroflexales; family Chloroflexaceae; genus JACAEO01. The sequence continues at coordinate 10,301 of JACAEO010000151.1, read as the reverse complement.
GAGCGCCAGGATCGTGGCCGCGGGCAGCGGCTCGGCACCCGGGTCGGCCAGGTCGGCCAGGCTCCAGGCCAGGCGCAGCTCGCGCAGCATATCCTGGTCGTCGTCGAGGGCCTGCCCGTCGAGGCCGATGCCCACCTGAACGCCGGCGGCGAGCATGGCCCGCAGCGGGGCGATGCCGCTGCGCAGGCGCAGATTGCTGCTCGGGTTGTGGGCCACGCCAACGCCGCGCTCGGCCAGCAGTGGCAGATCGTCGCGCGCGACCCAGACCATATGGGCCAGGGTGAGCCAGGGGCCGAGGGCGCCGATGGCGTCCAGGTGCTGCGGGAAGCTGACCCCCCAGCGCTGGTGAGCATAGGCGCGCTGGTAGCGCGTCTCGAGCAGGTGCATCTGCACGCGCGTGCCGTGGCTGCGGGCGAAGGCGACCGCGTCGGCGATCAGCTCGTCGCTGCACCAGGGGCCGCCCGCCGGGCTGAGTTGCACGTGCACCGTGTGGTCGAGCGGATCGTGGAATCGGTGCAGCAAGTCGCTGCAGAGGCCCAGGTACTCGTCGCGGGTGAGGGGCGGCGTGGCGAGAAAGGGTGTCGCAGCGCGGCGCAGAGCCGGCGGCAGGCTTGCCAGGAAATCGGCGTGCCCCGCGTAGAGCAGCGGGTTCTGGTCGACCAGTGGCGGGTGGAAGGCCACCCGCAGGCCGGCGTCGCGGTAGCCGCGAATGGTCGCGGCGGCCTCCAGGTCGATCTGCCGCCAGTCGCGAGGGTTGTGGCTATGGGCGACGGTGCCGACGCCGGCGCGCAGCAGCAACAGGCCGTCGTAGAGTGCGGCCAGGTAGGGGTCGAGCGGTGGCTGGGCCCACAGGCCCGGCAGCCAGAGCTCGAGCAGATCGTCGCGCACGCCAAGGGGCAGCGTACCCAGGCCGCGCCCGTGATCGTGGCTATTGACCAGGGCGGGCAGCATGACATAGGGCGCACCGCCGGTGAGCGACGCCGTGGGATAGGCTGCCCGCACCTCGGCGCTCGGACCGGCAGCGACGATGCGGGCGCCAGTAACGGCCACCGCGAAGTCGCGGCGGGGCGGCCCGGTGGGGTCGGGGAAGGCCAGCCCGGCGCTGATGAGGGTTGTAACGGGTGGGTTTGGCATCATCGGGGCCATTTGCTCCCGTTGTATCTTGCGTTGCCACAGCTCGCCCGGCGGCTCGTGGTCTGCAACGACGTTGCCTGCTCTGTGTCACCCGGAGCGCAGCGTTTAAGGGTGGCAGAACATGTGAGCGCATGCGAGAGATAGGGCCTGGGGACGCCCTGGAGGCCCTCACCCCCGGCCCCTCTCCCGCGCGCGGGAGAGTCTGCGCTGAGCCTGGCGAAGGGGGGCGACCAGCGCCGTGCGCTGGGGCGTCCCGATGCGGGAGAAGCCGCGTTGGTTCGGATGTTCTGTCCGCCCCTGAAAGGGGGCTACCACCCGCCCGCTCCCTTCAGCCGATCATCCCGGCTTGCTGGCCGCCGTCGATCACGAAGCACTGGCCGGTGATCATGCGCGCGGCGTCGGAGGCCAGGTAGAGTGCCAGTTCAGCCACCTCGTCGGGGCCGATCACGCCGCGCAGGGGCTGGGTGCACGCCAGGAAGGCGTCGCGTTCGGCAAGCGGCACGCCCTCGTTCAATGGTGTATTGACATAACCGGGGCAGATCGCATTGCAGCGAATGTTATCGTGGGCGTAGTCGAGGGCGATCGCGCGGGTCAGATTGATCACGCCGGCCTTGGCGGCCGCGTAGGCGGCCTTGGCGGGCGCAGCGCGGAGCCCGAAGGTGCCGGCGGTGTTAAGGATCACCCCGCCACCGCGGCGCTGGAGCTCGGGCACGGCATACTTTGCGCCGAGGAAGACGCTGCGCAGGTTGATCGCGAGGCAGGCGTCCCACTCCGCCTCGCTGATGGCGGTCACGCTGCCCGACGGGCTGACGCCGGCATTATTGAAGAGAATATCGAGCCCGCCGAACTGCTGCACGGTGGCCTGGATGCAGGCCTGCACATCCTCGCTGCGGCTCATGTCGCCGCTGAGTGCGAGCGCCTGCCCACCGGCGGCGCGTATCGCCTGTGCCACCTGCTCGACCCTGGCGAGGTTGCGCCCGACCACGGCCACTGCCGCGCCCGCCCGCGGAAAGGCCAGACAACTGGCCCGTCCGATCCCCGAGCCACCGCCGGTGATGAGCGCAATTTTGCCGTCGAGGCGTCTCACAGTTTCACCCAGACCGACTTGAGCTCGGTGTACTGTTCCAGCACCTGGCGCCCGAGCTCGCGGCCCTGGCCACTCTCGCCGAAGCCGCCGAAGGGCACGGCCGGGTCGAACCAGTCGTAGGTGTTGATCCAGACCACCCCGGCGCGCAGGGCGGCAGCCATGCGGTGGGCGCGGGCGAGTTGACTGGTCCAGACGCCGGCGGCCAGGCCAAAGGGCAGGGCATTGGCCCGTGTGAGGACCTCTTGCTCATCGTCGAAGGGAAAGGCGGCGAGCACCGGGCCGAAGATCTCCTCGCGGGCGACCGGCGAGCTATCGGCGACCTCGGCGAGGATGGTCGGCTGCATAAAGAAGCCGGCGTCCAGCGCGCCGCCCGGGCGGCTACCGCCAGCCAGCAGACGGGCGCCCGCAGCCGTGCTGTGGGCCACGTAGCCGAGGGCGCGATCGAGCTGGGCCTGGGAGATCAGCGGGCCAAGCTCGGCCTCGGGGTCGAGCCCCGGGGCGAGGCGCAGCGCGGAAGCGCGGCGGGCCATGGTCGCCAGCACGCGATCGAAGACGGAGCGCTGCACATAGAGCCGCGAGCCGGCGACGCAGTTCTGGCCGCTGTTGGCAAAGATCGCCCAGGTGGCCGCCTCGGCAGCTGTGTCGAGGTCGGCGTCAGCGAAGATGATCAGCGGCGACTTGCCGCCCAGTTCGAGCGAAATCCGCTTCAGGTTGCCTGCCGCGGCGCGCATAATGGCGCGGCCCACCTCGGTTGAGCCGGTGAAGGCGAGCTTGTCCACCCCGGGGTGCTGGCTAAGCGCCGCTCCCGCATCGCCGTAGCCGGTGACCACATTGAGCACGCCGGGCGGGATGCCCGCGTCGAGTGCCAGTTCAGCCAGGCGCAGCGCGGTCAGCGGCGTCTGCTCGGCTGGTTTGAGCACCAGAGTATTGCCGGCGGCCAGGGCCGGGCCGATCTTCTGGACCGCCATCACCGTCGAGTAGTTCCAGGGCGTGATCGCGCCACAGACGCCGAGCGGCTCGCGTCGCGAGTAGACATGGAAATCCGGCGCGGAGACGGCGTAGGTCTCGCCGGTGAGTCTGGTCGGCCAGCCAGCGTAGTAGTACAGCTGGCCGATCGCGACATTGACCTCGACGTTGAAGGCCACGCGATAGGGTTTGCCGTTATCGAGGGTCTCGAGCTGGGCCAGTTCGGCGCGATGGCCATCGACCAGGTCGGCGAAGCGGCGCAGCAGGCGTTCGCGATCGGTGGGGGCCACGGCGGCCCAGGCGGGGAAGGCGGCGCGGGCGGCGGCCACGGCGCGATCGATGTCGGGTGCGCGCCCGTGGGCGAGGCTAGCCAGGGGCTGGCCGCTGGCCGGATCAACAGTCGTGAAGCGCTCGCCGGCCTTGGCCTCGACCCAGGCGCCGTTGATCAGCAGGCGGGGGGGGCGAGCCAGGAAGGCGGCGACCTCCGGCAACAGCGCGATCAGCGCACCCATCAGGCCTCCGTCTCGATGTAGGCGACCACCGCGCCCACCGGCGCCTCGCTGCCTGCGCCGACGCTGATCTCGGCAAGAGTACCACTCGCGGGCGCCTCGACATCCGAACTGGCCTTCTCGGTCTCCACACTGAAGAGCGGCTCGCCCGCGGCGACCAGGTCGCCCTCCTGGCGGTGCCATTCGACGATCAGGCCCTCGGTCATAGTCATGCCAAACTTGGGCATATAGACGGGAATCAGTGCCATTGGTCGTACAGCTTCCAGCTATTGGGTGCAGCAGTGGCGCGCGGCGACGACGATCTCAGCAACCGAGGGAATAGCAGCTTTCTCCAGCACAGGGCTGAAGGGGATAGGCACCGGCTTGCCGCTCACCCGGCGCACAGGCGCCTTCAGATCGGCGAAGGCCTGCTCGGCCACCGTGGCAGCCCATTCACTGGCCGCGCCGCAGACCGGCGCGCTCTCGTCCACGGCAACAAAGCGCCGGGTCTTGCGCACGCTTGCCAGCACGGCCGCCTCGTCCCAGGGCTTCAGGGTGCGCAGGTCGATCACCTCGGCCTCAACTCCCTCGGCGGCGAGCAGCTGGGCGGCCTTGAGCGCGTGGTGGACCATCAGCCCGGCGGCGCAGATCGTCACGTCGCTGCCGGGGCGTCGGATCGCAGCCTCGCCAAGCGGCACGAGATACTCCTCATCGGGCACCTCGCCGCGCTGGCCGCCCAGCGCCAGGTGATTGAGGAACACCACCGGGTTATCGTCGCGGATAGCGGCTTTGAGCAGCCCTTTCACATCGTAGGGTGTGCTCGGCATCACCACCTTGATCAGCGGCATATTCATGAAGAAGGGATGGACCGACTGGCTGTGGTGGTGGCCGGCGCTGCTGCCGGTGCCGTTCTGGACCATATAGACCAGCGGCAGGGTGGTCTGGCCGCCGAACATATAGCGCATCGCGCCGGCCTGGTTGGCAATCTGGTCGAAGGCGAGGTAGAGAAAGGTGCCGAACATCAGGTCCACCACCGGGCGCAGACCGGTAGCAGCGGCGCCCACGCCAGCACCGGCTACGGCCAGTTCCGAGATCGGCGTATCGATCACCCGCCGATCGCCGAACTCGGCGTGGAGGCCGCGGGTACCGGCAAAGACGCCGATACGCACATCCTCGCCGATCAGGAAGACCCGCGCGTCGCGGCGCATTTCCTCGGCCAGTGCCTCGCGGATGGCGGCGATGTAGGTCTTGCGTGGCAAAGCCACCTCGCTTTCAGATCTTCTTCAGTTCGTCTTTACGACCCGCCTCGGTGAGGCGCCGCTTGAGCAGGTAGTGGTAGACGCCGCCGGGGGTGCGTCGCCGGCTGCCATCGGCAGTCAGCATACCGCCGGCTGCCTCGATCGCCAGGACCTCCTGCAGGAGCTCCTGAGCCGCCTCAACCCCTAGCACGGTAACCGAGTTATGGATCTGCTCGTGCGCACGGGCATCGGTCTCGCCGAGCGTCGTCGCGATCGTCTCGACGGTCTGCAGAAAGGCGCGCCGCTGTTGCCGTTCGGCGGCGGCGGCACGTTTCATGGCCTCTTCACGGGCCTGGCGTTCACGGAGACGACTTCCGCGCATGGGTTGTTCCTCCCTCAGACCCAGGTATCCTCATACAGCGACTCGAGCGCTGGCTCGGGGCTCTGGCGGGCAAACGCGACCGCCTCGGCGACGGCCTGGCTGATCGTCTGATCCAGCTCCTCGAGCTGCGCGTCCGGGATAAGCGCCCCGGCGACGATCGTCCGGTGGAGGCGGGCGAGTGGGTCACCGGCACGCATTGCTGCGAGCTCTTCGGCGCTGCGGTACTCCTGACCGGCGAGGAAAGCCTGCTCGCCCTCGGCGTGGCCGCTGCGGCGGTGGGTCCTGGCCTCGATCAGGGTCGGCCCCTGGCCGGCGCGGGCGCGGGCCACGGCTACCGCGCTGGCCGTGTAGACTGCCAGGGCATCGGTGCCATCGACGATCACGCCGGGGATGCCGTAGCCTGCAGCGCGCCCGGCGATGTCGCGGATGTTCATGGCCCGGTGGGCGGGCGTGAATTCACCGTACTGGTTGTTCTCGCAGACGAAGATCGCCGGTAGGCGCATCGTCGAGGCCAGGTTGAGCGACTCGTGAAAGCTGCCCTCATTGGCCGCGCCGTCGCCGAAGAACGAGACCGCCACCTGGTCGCTGCCGCGGTACCAGGCGCTCAGCGCCGCGCCAACCGCCACCGGGATGCCGCCGCCCACGATGCCGCAGGCGCCGAGCATACCAATCGCGAAGTCGGCGATGTGCATCGAGCCACCCTTGCCTTTACAGTAGCCGGTAGCTTTGCCGAAGAGCTCGGCCATCATGCGCCGCATATCGCCGCCCTTGGCGAGCACGTGACCGTGGCCCCGGTGCGTACTGACGATGTAGTCGTCGTCGCGCAGTGCCGCGCAGACCCCGGCGGCCACCGCCTCCTCACCGATGTAGAGATGCACGAAGCCCGGCAACTGGCCCTGGGCGAAGAGTTGGCCCACCTGTTCCTCGAAGCGGCGGATCTTCAGCATTCGCGTATAGATATCGAGTATGGTCGCGAACGAAGGCGCGGGCGCGCTCATAGCACGTTCCTCGTGGTCGGATAACGCGGTGGATTGACCGATTATAGTATAGCTGACGCCGGGGTCGTGTGGCTGGTTACGCGGCCGGACCAGGCTGTGCGCAGAGCTCGGCGGCGGTCAGGGCCAGCACCCGGGTCGCGGTCACGATCTGATCCACGGCAATGCGCTCGTCCACCATTGGCCAGATCGGGATAAAGCCCGGCCCGTACTCGACGCAGCTGATACCGACGCCCTTAAAGTGGCAGGTGTCGGCGGTGGCGCCGATGCGATGGCCTGCGCCGACGACCGGCGGCTGGCCGGTGACGTGGGTGTGACTGGCGATCAGGCTGGTGACCAGCGGAGTGTCAACCGGTGTAGCCTCGCGGGCGGGCATGTTCGGCTGCTGGGCGCTCTGCGGGATGATCAGTTCGTAGCGAAAGGTCGGGTCGGCGGCTGCGATGTCATCGAGCAGGCGGGTCATGTCCTCGCGCACGCTCTCCTCGCTCATGCCGGGTACGACGCGCAGGTCGAACATCAGGGTGGTGGCATCCTGGAAGTGCTCGATATTGCGCACCGCCATGGCCGGGAAGCCAGGCAGCAGCGGGTGTGGAGTGAAGCGCAGCCAGCCGCCCGCCGTGGCGGGCCGCAGGGGCTGGTAGGCCGGCCCGAAGGCGGCGATCACCTTTGTGATCTGCTCGATTGGATTGACATATGGCACACGGTGCTTGAACTCGCCAACGACCCGCACCTTACCCTGCACGTAGCCCACCGAGATCGTGCCGACATCGAGGTTACTGGCCTCGGTAACGATGCAGGAGTCGGTGCGCAGCCCACTGGCGATCAGGTGCTGGGCGCCGACCCCGCCGCCGGTCTCGGCGACCACGCAGGCCAGCACCAGGTCGCCGCGCAGCGGCCGGCGGCTGCGGCGCAGCGCCTCGCCGGCCATAAGCATGGCGGCCAGGCCAGCCTTCATATTGATCGCGCCGAGGCCGTAGAGGTAGCCGTCGACGATCGCCCCGCCGAAGGGATCCTGGGTCCACTCGTGCTCGCGAAAGGGGCGCCCGCCCCAGTCGCTGGTATCGGTATGGCCACAGAGCATCAGGCTGGGGCCGCTGCCGTCGCCGTACAGCCGGCCGATGGCCTGGTGGGTCACGCGACCATCGTGGAGCGGCACCGTCTGGAGCTCGACCTCAAAGCCGCGGGTGGCGAGCCACGCCGCGATAAAGCGCGCGAGCTCCGACTCGTGCCAGAGGAAGGAGGGGATGCGGATCAACTGCCGGGTCAGCGTGACCGGCTCATCAGGCGTGAACGTAGCCAGTACGTCGTTCATCTACTCCACCAGCGCCCACACATCGAAGCCCACCTGGGCGCCGCCCCAGAGCTCCTTGACACCGATGGTGTTGCGGGTCGGGTAAGGGGGCGCGAAGTACTCGCGGAAGATGCGATCCATCTCGGCGAAGCGGCTGATGTCGGTAAGCGAGACATTGACGCGCACCACGGCGCTCAGCGGGCAGCCGGCGGCGGCCAGCACCGCGCCGATATTGTCGAGGGCCTGGCGCGCCTCGGCCTCGAAGCCGCCGGGCACGAGGCCCGAGCCATCGGGGGCGGTGCCGAGGTAGCCCGAGGTGATCACCAGGTTGCCGACACGCAGGGCCTGGCTATAGCCGCTGGTCGGGATGGGCGCGCGGTCGGTGAGGATCGGCTCCAGCATAGCTCATACCATTTCAGATTGCAGATTTTGGATTGTGGATTGCCGCAATGGCGTTGCCATGAGCTCTGGCTGGAGTGCGTATGCGGCTTGTTCAATGCCAATTGGTATCATTCCAGCATCCAGCCGCCGTCGACATAGAGCATATCGCCGGTGACATAGCGGGACTCATCGGAGGCGAGGAACACGGCGGCGTCGGCCACGTCCTCGGGCTGGCCAACGCGGCGCAGCGGGATGCGGCGCATCCAGTCGGCCACGGTGGTCGGATCGTCGAGGGCGGGGCGGGTCATTGCCGTCTCGATGATCCCGGGGGCCAGGCAGTTGGCCCTGATGCCGCGCGGGCCGTACTCCAGGGCCAGACAGCGGGTGAGGGCGGTTACGCCGGCCTTGGCGGCGCAGTAGTGGGCCGAGCGGGTAAAGGCGATGCTACTGCTGATCGAGGCCATGTTGACGATCGTGCCGCGACGCTCGGCGGCCAGCCAGCGCCGGATGACGACCTGGCTGACCAGGAAGACGCTGGTGAGGTTGGTATCAAGCATCCGTCGCCACTGCTCATCGCTCATGTCCTCGAAGGCAGCGTTGAAGAAGATGCCGGCATTGTTGACGAGGATGTCGATTGGGCCAAGCTCAGCCTCAGCCTGGGCGACCAGGGCCTCGACCGCGACGCGGCTGGTCACGTCGGTGCGAGCCAGGCTGGTGCGCGCGCCCCACGGGCCGGCGAGGCGCGCCGTTTCGTTTAACCCATCGCGGTCGAGATCAGCGAGGGCCAGGGCTGCGCCCTCGGCGGCGAAGCGCAGCGCGATCGCGCGCCCGTTGCCTGCCGCTGCACCAGTGATCAGCGCCGTCTTACCTGCCAGTCGTGCCATAGACCCCTCGGGTCGGATTGTGGCGCTCCTACGGCGCCGGCGGTGGAAAGAAGTCGCGTGCGATGATCGCGGCCAGCCAATCGACGATCACCGCGTAGCCGCGCTCGCCGGTCTCCGCGGTGGCCAGCGACGGGTCACCGATCGAGCCGACCGGGGTGAGGGCCTTGTAGCTGCGGGTTGGGTAGAACAGGCCGCCACCGGTCTTCATATGCTCGGGGCTCTGGATCTTGCGCAGTTCATCGGGCTGCAGGTAAAAGGCGCGGGCCTGGCTCAAGTCGACCAGTTCGGGATGGGTAACGAGAATGCGTGCCGTTTCGCCCTCGCCGCCGTGCGATTCACCCTTGCGGCTCTTGCCGAGGCCGGCGGCATAGGCCTTCGCCAGTTCCACCATCCAGTTCATCACCACCACTGTGGCATCGGGCGTCTCGTTGACCACGTCCTGGGCGGCGACCATCATCTGCGGCAGGTTGCCGTCGTGGCCGTGGATCAGGCAGAGGTTGCGGAAGCCGTGCTGATAGAGGCTGTGCATCACCTCCTTGAGCAGCAGAATGAGCGTGCTTGAGCTGAGGGTGATCGTGCCGGGGAAGCCCATATGGAAGGTCGAGACGCCGAAGGGGATGGTCGGGCCGATCACCACCGGGCAGCCGCGGCGCTCGAGCGCGAGGGCGGTGCGGCGGCAGATCTCACGGGCCTCGAACATATCGGTGCCGAGTGGCAGGTGCGCCCCGTGGTCCTCGGTGGCGCCGACCGGGATGAGCACCGTGCGGGTGCGCTCAAGGGCCACACCAACCTCGGCACTGGTCATCTCGTAGAGCGTTTTCGGCCCCTTGATCGTGTACAGATCCTCACCAGCGTGTGCCATGGGGTTGTTCCCTCGCGTGAAGGAGGCGCAGCTGCCCTCAGGAGCACTCATCCTTCAGCCCTCAGCCCTCAGCCCTCAGCCCTCAGCCCTCAGGAGCCCTCCGCCGCCTTGTCACCCGTACGTGCGACCATTCGACGGCAGCAGATCACGTTCCGCCGGCAAGTGGCGGAGCGCTGCGCTGCTCGGGGCGCGACAATGCGAAACTGGGTAGACCGTGCCTGTTGGGGGAGTATAGCATGCGGCTCCCCATTGTCAAGCAGTGCGACGAGTGTAATACCGATTCTGCTTGCTGGCAGCGCATTAGCTCAGCTCCACACCTCCACAGCGCTCCAGCTCGACAAAGCCCTGTGTGGCGCTGGAGCGCTGTGGAGATGAGCGGGACAATGCGGGATTGCCGATTCCACTTGGTATACTTGTTCACACCCGGGGTAATACACGCGCCTGGGAGCAAGGGCGCCCCGGCCTCGTCGCGTCTCCGCGGGCAAGATGCCCGCGCTCCCGGGAGACATGTGAACACGTACCGACGAGTGCGGCTGTGACGCATATTTGATACTGCTGGCGAACTCTCTCGTAGGCGTGACTGGGTGCGCGGG
>JACAEO010000030.1 GCA_013388805.1 Chloroflexota bacterium | reverse complement strand
GGCCAGTTGCCAGGGCGTATCGATCACCTGCGCGGCTCGCTTGAAGAAGGCGCGCGCCAGGCCGTCCAGCCGGCCCATCCGCAGCGTCAGCAACTCGTCGAGCGCGGCGGCGGGCATCGCCGCCGAGGTCATGCCCTGGCCATAGGTGGGGTTGAAGCTACACACGGCGTCGCCGAGCACCAGATAGCCCTCAGGGAAGCGCGTGAGGCGCTCGTAGTGGCGGCGCAGGCTGGCCGGAAACTTGTGGGGTATGATGTCGCTCAACGGCTCGGCCTGGCTGATCAGCGCGGCGATCTCCGGCATCGGCAGGCTGCGAGCATACTCCAGAAAGCCCTGCTCGTCGGTCGGGGCGTGGTCGCCGGTCCACCCGCCCAGCGAGACGATCCAGCGCTCGCCCTCAATCGGGAACATACCGCCGAAACGGCGTTCCCTGGGCGCCTCGGGAGTGTAGAGCAGCCAGTCCTGGCCACGTGGGTCGGCGGGATCGCGCCGGTAGATGCGAGTGGCGTAGCCAACGTTGACCTTCACCTCGCTCTGGGGCGGCGCCGGGTAGCCGAGGGCGAGCAACCACTGCGGGGTCTGCGAGCCGCGGCCGGTACAGTCCACCACCAGGTCGGCAGTCAGCGTCGCCTCCAGGGGCTGGGCGGCGCGATGCTCGACGCGCACGCCGGTGACACGGCGGCGGTCATCGCCGGTCACCAGCCCCCGGATCGCGCAGCTTTCCAGCAGCGTCACATTGCTGCGCGCCAGGGTGCGCTGGCGGATGAGATGCTCCAGGAAGGGCCGGCTCATCAGCGCGGCCTTGCGGCCCATGGTGAAGCGCTGGCGATAGCCGCCATAGGTGTACCAGCACATGTTGGCGGTCATATCGCTGACCAGGGCGCCGCCAGCGGCCAGCGCCTCCGGCAGATCGGGATAGTAGCGGGTCATGATCTCGAGGCCACTGGCCAGCAGGCCGTGGAGATGGCGCGTTTGCGGCTGGCCCTTGCGCGCCTCAGGCTGGTCAGGCACCTGGTCGCGCTCAACGATCGTCACCTGAGCGAAGTGCTTGCTGAGCACGCGTGCGGTCAACAGGCCGGCCATGCTGGCGCCGATCACCAGGGCGTGGCTCGTGGCGGATGGGGTAGCCATACGGTTGTTCTCCTCGAATGTCATGCTCACAATGAATCACCCGTGGGTGATGCACGGCGCGAAGCGCCCGCATCCACGGCGCAACCATGATCTGAATCACACCTCACGCTGCGGCTGTGGCCTGATCCTGGGCGCCGGGTGCGGTGGCCAGCAGGCGAATCAGACCCTCGTGGCCCCAGGCCATCACCACATCGTGGTTCCAGACGAAGAATGGTCGTGCCAGCGGCGCCAGCAGGTTCATCCAGGCTTTCGTCGTGCTGACGTGCCAGTCGTAGCGAACGGTGGTTCCATGAGCGGTCTCGGTGAACGTCCAGCGGCCCGTGCCCTGCAGTTCGCCCTGGGCATGGCCCTCGATGCGCCGGAACGGTTCGACGCGCGTCGTTTCCAGCATGAAGCTGAGGCGATACGGAAGTTTGCTCTTCCAGGTATAGCGGTGGATCGCGCCCACCCCCTGGCCGTCGCCCTCGCGCAGCCGGACCACGGCCTCGACCCCGCGCCACCACTGTGGCCAGCGTTCTACCTCGGTGATCGCCGTCCAGATGGGTGCGACCGGCGCGGCGATCTGCCAGACCGTGGTAAAGGCGTAATCTGCCATCGGTGAACCTCCTCTTACGCGGTGCCTTGCGTCGCCAGCAACGACTGACAGACGCAGTATGCCGCGCGCCAGTGGTCACCTTCCAGCCTGAAAGATGCTCACGTTGCGCTCACTGCTGGTTCAGGCCTGTCACCTGAATGCGCGCGTGATGCCTAATGCGATTGCAGATTGCAGATTTGCGATGGTAGATTGGGCGCGGCGCAGCTGGACACGGTCGAGGGCGCGCTGATGCCCGAACAGGTCGCCTGGAACTGCACGAAGGGAAGCGGAACCGCTTGAACATCCCAGGGTCATGTCATGCTGAGCGCCGTGAGCCAGAGCCCTGAGCCCTTCGGCTGCGCGGCTCCCCAGCTTGTCGAGGGGCAGGGGAACCGCTGCGAAGGGGCAGCATCTCGATCGAGACCCTTCGCGGAGTGGACCCTGCGCGTCGCCGACGGGCGGACCCTGCGCGCAGCCGACGGGCTCAGGGTGACAGCGTGGCAGCGACGGGATCATCAACAAAATCCGCTTCCCTAAGGGAAGTAGATCGCGCTCATTGTGCCGTCGCTGGCCCCTGTCACCCTGAGCGCACGAGAGGTAGACAAGGATGCGCGCCTGGTAGCTCAGCACGACTGCAACGTCTTCTGGCTCTGGTAGTACAATAGCGGCGAGCTCCATTGTCTGGTACCACGCCAGGCGCATAGTACGACAACGAGACTTGTCAGTCCGAGCCCTTCGGCTGCGCGGCTCCCGAGCTTGTCGAGGGGCAGGGTACACCCTTCGGCTGCGCGGCTCCCGAGCTTGTCGAGGGGCAGGGTAAACTCCGCGAAGGGTCCCGAGCGATGCGCGAGTATCGCAAACCCATCAAGCGCCTGATCCGCGAGTATGCGGCGTGGGCCTCCGAGGCCGAGCCTGGCCAGGCGCTCGGCGAGCTTGAGGCACCATTCACTGCCAGGCGCAACGGCCAGATCAGCGCCAGCGAGCTCAGCGACCGCATCCATACCGTTCACCAGGGCCCGGCCCGCGAGCTCTGGGGAATGCATCGCTATGCTGCGCTCGCGGAGAGGAAACACCATGAGTGAGTATCAGTACTATGAATTCCAGACGATCGATCGCCCGCTCACAGCCGAACAACAGGCCGCCGTGCGCAAGCTCTCCAGTCGGGTCGAGCTGAGCGCAACCCGTGCTGCCTTCAACTACTCGTACGGCGGTTTTCGTGGCGAACCCCTGAAGGTGCTGGAGCAGCACTTCGATGCCCTGCTGTACATCGCCAATTGGGGCTCAAAGCAACTGGCCTTCCGCCTCCCCAGGGGAACCATCGCAGCCGAGCAGCTTGAGCCCTACCTGCTCGGCGACGAAGAGAGCTATGTCGGCGACCTCCACACCACGCCGCAGCATCTCATCCTGAATCTGGAAATCCGTGAACATGAGGGCTACGGCTGGATTGAGGGCGAGGGGTTGCTCGACCCGCTCATCCCGCTGCGCGAGGCCATCCTGCGCGGCGACCTGCGGGCGCTCTACCTTTTCTGGCTGCGCTGCGCGGAGGAGCGCGCGGGCTGGATTGATGAGGAGGAAGAAGACGAGCAACGCGAACCACTGATCGAGCCGCCGGTACCGCCGGGGCTGGGCCAGCTCGATCCGGCACTGCTGGCGTTTGCCGAGTTCTTCGCCATCAACCAGGATCTGATCGCCGCGGCGGCCGAGGCGAGTCCAGATCTGCGTGAGACCGACGAACCATTGGAGCGCTGGGTGACGCTACTGCCCGAGGCGGAGCGCAGCGCCTATCTCCTGCGCGTGGCGCGGGGCGAGTCCCATGTTGGGATCGAACTGCTGCGGCGCCTGCGCGAGGTTGGCGGAGCAGGCAAACCCATCACCTCCACAGCGCCGCGCCGCACGTTCGCCGAACTCCAGGCCGCTGCCCAGCGCCAGGAGCAGCGACGCATCCAGCGCGAGCGGGAGGAAGCTGAGCGCGCCAGGCTGGCAAAGCTGGCGAATCTCGCACAGCGCGAGGCAGAGATCTGGGCGAGTATTCCAACCCTGCTGGGGAAGCGCACGGCGAGCGGCTACGATGAGGGTGTGGCCCTGCTGGCCGAATTGCGTGAGCTCGCGGTGCATCAGGGGCAACTGGCAGCCTTCGATGCACGGCTGCGGGAACTGACAGCGCCATACGCAGGGTCGTCCGCGCTGCAGCGGCGGCTCAGGGAAAAGCAGCTGGGGTAGTCATGGGCGATCGCTGCACCGGGATGTTCCGGCTTGACAGAATCAACGCCGCGCTTGCTGCACGGCCCGCCCCCTCAACGATGGCCGGGGCAGCGCCGGGGATGTTCAGCGCGACCAGTTGCCGTTCCAGGTAGGCGTCAAGCTGCGCGTATGCAGCGCCGGGCATTGTCCGATCGGCCTGATCGGACGCTGGTGGAACTGCTTTCATCCCGCCCTTTGCAGCGGAAAGGCATCTTGCCGCCCAATCCGCCCAGGGCGAGCGCCAGCAGCGGGAACGTGCGTGATCGTGTTCAGCATGGTCGCTTCCTCTCATATGCCTCCAGCCCTGGCGAGGAGCGCCGCGCCTACCGCACGTTCAGCTGCCGCCGCCGCGCGCAGGGCGGTCGCGACCTGCCCGGCCTCGTGCCGATCGGCGATACCGTCGGCGACCGCTGCCAGCGCAGCGGCATACTGGTCAGCCGCTTGATCAAGCCTGGCGGCTACCTGAGCCAGATCCGCCTCGTCTGGAAAGCGCTCGCGCAGATAGCGCGCGTTGTCGCGGCGGAAGCGCACGGCGGTTTCCAGGGCCTGCGTGATCGCCGTGGCGCGATAGCGTGAGCCTTGACGCTCAATCTGCGCAGCGGTTCGCTCCAGCACGGCGACGCCGGTGGGCGGCCCGTAGCGGTTGCCGCCAAGGGTCGCGTTTGCCAGACGCTTCCAGACTGGCCGCAGATCGTCGACCTGCGGACCCGGCTCAAAGATGGTTAGCGTGTAGCGCCACGGATAGGTGAACCGGCGCGCCAGGTTGGTTACCGCCTGCAGCAGGCGCGCCTCGGTCACGGAGATCCCGTCTGCGCCCGGCGGGCGCTCGCCAGGCGTACAGCTGGCTGGCGGGCGGCAGACCGTTTCATACAGGAAGAATCCCGTGGTGTCATAGCCAATCAAGACGTCGCTATGGGGGATAACCACGGACGCCCCATAGAGCGCGCCCATATCCAGGGCCACGCGCACCGGGTAGCCACGGGCCAGGAAGGAACGCAGGGCGCGGACGTAGAGCGCCGGGTCGTCGGTGACGTAGTAGCGCCGGCGCAGGCCCAGGTAGGGCGCCGCGTCACGCAGGCCCACTTCGGGATCGACGCCGCCGGGAAAGAACTCGCTCGTCCCCGGGATCGCGCTGAACCCGTACGTGAACGCCATGAGGAAATCGATCTCGGCACGGGATCGGACGGCGCCGTGCTGGGCGGCAATCATCTGCAGACTGGTGGATTGGCAGGCGGGGACATCGGTCGCGATCCGGGGAACGTCGCGCAGCTGCCGGTTGGGAGGGTAGTCGCCCACATCCGTCGCCGCTAACCGGATGGGGGCATAGGCTTGCACAAAGTTGCGCCGCACGAAGCTGCGCACCAGCAGCCGCCAGCCGACCGCGCCAGCAAGAATCAGCACGATCGTGCCGACGAGCACGCTGTTTACGGGGTTATGCGTGAGCCGTGTCCGGCACATAGCCGCACCTCAACGCTGGAGCACGGGTCGTCACGACGCCACCAGTGAGCCAACCAGAAAGGCCAGCAAGCCCAGCGAGCCGCTCAGGTAGAGCCCGCGCATCGCGCGGCGGCCCTCGGCGGGCGTCTGGCTGCGGAGGAGCCGGATCACAAAGAAGACGATGAGCAGGTCGGTCAGCAGGATCGGGATACGGTAGGCCAGGCCCAGCGCGCCCCAGGGCAGCAGCGTCAGTATCACCACGAGGCCAAAGAGGGCGCCGGAGATCCGCAGGGCCGTCGGTCGCCCATAGACCAGCGCGAGCGAGCGCGAGGCGCGTTGGCGGTCGCCCTCGGCGTCCATCGCATCCCCGGCGATCTCCTCCGCCAGGTCAAAGGCGAGCACAATCAGCGCGAAGATCCAGACGGTGGGGCTCCAGGGCCGGCCCACAGCCATGCCACCAAGGACAAAGGTGATCCCAACCGAGATGGCCACAATGAGGTTGCCCCACAGCCCCGCCGCCTTGAGCCGCCAGTTGTAGAGGAAGCCAAGCAGCCAGATGAACAGGCTGAGCCCGAGGGCCAGCGGCCCGAAAGTCGCGGCGGCGGCAAGCCCGAGCAGCGCGGTGACCAGGCCGAGCGTCATCACCTCGGCCGGGGTGAGGACGCCGGCGGGCAGGGGGCGGTGCGGTGCGTTAATCCGATCTACTTCCAGATCAAAGTAGTCATTGGTGATCAGCGCCGAGCCGGACAGCAAGAAGCCGCAGGCAAAGCCGAGCCCGAGCACGGGCAACGGGGGAACAGCGCCCAGGGCCAGCACCTCCCCAAGCAGGACGCACACGCCTGCCGCGATGGGCAGCTCGGGCCGGAAGATCTGGAGGACGCCCCGGGCTTTCTGGGCCAGGCTCACCGGCGGTTGCACGGATGTGTTCTCCACGTTCTAGACCCAATACCGTGTATATACGGTGCAAGCGCGGTACAGCCCCCCTCCTAACCTCTCTCAGGTGGAGGGTTTTTGGCGGATAGCGTCCTGATGCGCTGCTTGCCCTCACTCCCATCCCCTCCTCTCCCAGCCTGGGAGAGGGGGGATGTTGTTGGGGGGGTGGGGGGGGGGGGGCG
>JACAEO010000075.1 GCA_013388805.1 Chloroflexota bacterium | reverse complement strand
TGGCAACGCCTGTGGCGGAATGACCGCCGCCCGATCTGCTGGGCGTTGGCCGACCTCGACGGCCCCAATTGGTCGGCGGAACACCGCCGCCAGCATGCCCCCGCTGGAACCACGATTGGTCGCCGGGCCGCAGAGAAGATACGGCAGTAGGATGCGCGAAATGCTTCTATCAGACATATGTTCTGTCCGCCCTTAAAACCCCGCTGGGGGAGGGTTGGGGTGGGGGCGAAGCGCGTATGTGCAACGTATGGTGACTAAGACCCCCCTGATCTAAACCATATAACCAGCAGAACGGTTGATGTTCCATGATTATGTACTCAACAGCAACGTGACGTGCGCTATCCACAACAATGTGCACAGGATGGCGTCAATACGCCAGGAATTTCTGCGCATCAGAATGCGCCAGGTCGCCCCTTCAACCTTTTGTCCACCTTTTGTATATAGTGCCATGCTGTTGACTTTTATGCTATAATCCCGATGCATGATGGTAGTATGTAGTTCGCACTACGTACCCCGCGGGGTCGATCCGGGGCAGCACGTGGACACGACTCAGCACAAGGCGCGGCTGCGCCAGTACTTCGACGGGATTGGCTTCGAGCGCTGGTCGGCAATCTATGGTGAGGCGCGACTCTCACCGATCCGCCGCTCGATCCGCGATGGCCACAGCGCCATGCTCGCGCTGGCTGAGCGCTGGCTCGACGCTGATGGCGTGGGCCGCGACGGCGCCGCGCTCGATGCAGGCTGCGGCACCGGGCTCTTCAGCCTGGCCCTGGCCGGGCGCGGGATGCAGGTGACCGCGGTTGATATCGCCCCGCAGATGGTCGCTGCGACCCGGACCGCCGCCAGCAACGCCGGGCTCGCCGAGCGCATCCAGGGCGTGGTCTCCGACCTCGAGGATCTACAGGGCCGCTACGACCTGGTCAGCTGCTTTGATGTGCTGATCCACTACCCGCCCGGCCCGTTCGAACGTATGCTGCACCACCTCGCCACGCTCAGCAGCGCGACCCTGCTCTTTACCTATGCGCCCTCCAGCCCGCTGCTCTCAGCGATGCACCGTATCGGCGCATACTTTCCCCATAGCCAGCGCCGCACCGACATCCAGATGATCCCCGAACCCCTGGTGCGCGCCACCCTGCACGATTGCGCGATGACGATCCGCCGCTCGCAGCGCATCAGCAGCGGTTTTTACCATGTCACACTGGTCCAGGCGACGCGTCACTAGCTGAGGACGCGCCCTGTCGCGCCTCGCCTGTGTTGCCCGGCACGTTCCAACCGGGGGAGACGTAGTTCCTATTCTGTACTACACGTCACGAAGAAAGGGGGCCGTATGCGGAGGCTGCTTGGTCTCGCGCTGGCTGTCGGAACCGGCTACCTGCTCTGGCGCTGGTATTCCCGCGAGACGCTGACCGAGGGCGAGGGCACCGTGCATCTGCAGAGTGAGCACGAGCACTTCCATCTCCACGTCGATCTGCCGCCGGGGATGGAGATCCAGCCGGGGGATACGCTCGAGATCGTCGCGATGCCGAATGTCCAGGGCCAGACCCACGGTGAGATCACCTATACCAGCCCGGTCAAGCTCTACAAGGCGAGCTGGCTGCGCCGCAACTTGATCAAGCAGAGCAGCCTGATCGAGGTCAACGAGCTGGTGGAGCACCCCTGAGACATGGCTCAAACGCACGTGACAATCTAGCCTTTAGCTCCACAGCGCTCCAGCAATACAGACGGGCTGTGTGGAGCTGTGGAGGTGTGGAGCAACGGTCAAACTGGCATGGTCGCTGCTGGACCATGCGTAAGGAGGAGCTATGGAGCAGATGCCCGATCTGAGTGTCACGACCAGGCACGCCCTGCAGGAAGCTATGCTCACCCCCCGCTTCTACACCACCGACTTTAAAGCCATTGATGCCCTCGATATCGATAAGAATGGCCTGCGTGACGAGTTCGAGTGGATCCGCGAGGAGTTCGAACACGACTACAACAAGGGCCATTTTAAGCGCAATGAGGAGTTTCTGGCCAATTTCGATGATATGCCGGTGCGCCAGCTGTTCATCGAGTTCCTCGAGCGCTCCTGCACCGCCGAGTTCTCCGGCTGCATCCTCTATGCCGAGATGGTCAAGCACCTCAAGGATCCGACCATGCGCGCGATCTTCCGGTGCATGAGCCGCGACGAGGGGCGCCACGCCGGCTTCCTCAATAAGACGATGGCCGACCTGAATGTGGCCCTCGATCTGAGCGTGCTCCAGAAGCGCAAGAAGTATACCTACTTCAAGCCCAAGTTTATCTTCTATACCGTCTATCTCTCTGAGAAGATCGGATACTCGCGCTATATCCAGATCTACCGGCATCTGGCCAGGCATCCCGAGCATACCATCCACCCGATCTTCAAGTGGTTCGAGCAGTGGTGCAACGATGAGTACCGCCACGGCGAGTTCTTCTCGATGCTGATGCGCAGCCAGCCCGAGCTGCTCAATGAGCCGGCCAACCGACGCTGGATCCGCTTCTTCCTGCTCGCGGTCTATGCCACCATGTACCTGAATGACTGCCGCCGCGCCGAGTTCTACCAGGCGCTCGGCCTCAACTGGCGCCAGTACGACCAGGATGTGATCCGGCTGTGCAATCGCATCGCGACCCAGGTCTACCCGGAGACGCTGCCGGTCAATGACCCGCTCTTCTTCCACCAGCTCGATAAGGCGGCCGAGTATGACTCGCGGGCCAATGCGCTGGCCGCCGCCGGTGGGGCGATCAATCAGGCCCAGGCCGCTCGCCTGCGCGCCGGGGTGGCCCTGCGCCTGCTGGCAGCGTACCGCTTGCCGCCAGTGCCGACCACCGAGGCGACGAAGTGGCGTGGCCTCGAGGGCTTCCCGAACTATCCCGGGCCGGATCGGGTCACGCGGGTCGCCGCTGCCGACTAGGGGATACCGATGCGCATCGTCTTTCTCACCATCGATGGCAACCACGCCGGCGCGCTGCGCGAGGCCGCGGCCCGGCTCAAGGCTGAGCACGGCCTGACGCTAACGCCTGCCTGCTACGATGCCGCCTCGCTGCGCGATGAGGCAGGCTGGCGGCGCCTGGAACGCGATCTGCACGGGGCGGCGTTCGTCTTCGGGGCGCGGCTCTTCGGTGAGGAGTACGTGCGCCCGCTGGAGCGGTTGCTGAGCGCCGCCAGTTGCCCGGTGTTGATCATCACCTCCAACCCGGCGCTCATCCGCCAGACCCGGATCGGTAAGTTTGTGCTGGCCGCCCGCGAACGTGACGAGGCCAGCGGCCCGCTGCGCCAGTGGATCAAGAAGCTGCGCCCCCAGGGCGGCGCCGGCGAGGCGCGCCGCCAGCTCGCCGTGCTGCGCAATCTCAGTAAGGTGCTTAAGCTCATCCCCGGTAAGGCGCGCGACCTCTACACCTATATCGTCGCCCACCAGTACTGGACCAACGCCTCGCCCGAGAATCTCTACCGCTTGCTCTGCCTGCTGATCGAGGCTTATGTCCCCGGCCATAAGGGCAAGCTGCCGGTGCTCGATCCGGTCAGCTACCCCGAGCAGGCACTGATCCACCCCGATGCGCCGCACCCCTTCGAGACGCTGGCCGCCTACGAGCAGTGGCGCGCCGGTCGCGCCCGGGGGCCGCGGGGCCGCCAGGCTGCGCCATGGCAGGGCGCGGTTGGCATCCTCGCGCTGCGCACCGTCGCCCTGAGCGGCAATACTGCCCACCTCGACGCGCTGGTGCGCGCCCTGGAGGCGCGCGGTATCGAGGCACGCATGGCCTACGCCTCCGGCCTCGATATGCGCCCGGCGATCGAGGCCTTCTTCAGCGCCACGCCCGAGGCCACCCGCAGCTGGCGCCGGCCGGCGGCCGCCCACCCGGCGCCCCATGCGACGGTGGATATGCTGGTCAATGCCTCGGGCTTCGCGCTGGTCGGCGGGCCGGCCGAGAGCCGCCCTGCCGATGCGCGCGCTGCGCTCGAGCGCCTCGATGTGGGCTACGTCGCCCCGGTGCCGCTGGCCTTTCAGCGGGTCGAGGATTGGCGCGCCGACTGGGGTGGGCTGGCCCCGGTGCAGTCGGCCCTCAGTGTCGCGGTGCCCGAGTTGGAGGGCGCGGCCGAGCCGCTCGTCTTTGGCGGCCCCACCGCCAGCGCCGATTCGTTCGTGCCGGCCAGCGCCGAGGTGGAGCTGATCGCCGACCGGATCGCCCGCCGCGTGGCCCTGCGCCATACGCCCAACAGCGAGAAGCGCGTCGCGCTGGTGCTCTTCAGCTTCCCGCCCAACCTGGGCAACGTCGGCACCGCCGCCTATCTCGATGTCTTTCGCAGCGTCTATGCGATCATGGCCGCGCTCAAGGCCGAGGGCTATACGCTCGATCTGCCCGCCGACGCCGAGGAGTTGCGCCAGATGGTGATCGAGGGCCGCGGCGACCCCGCCGCCTCGCCGCTGCTCCACGGCACCGATGCGGCGGTGGCCGGCTACCTCGCGGTTGATGACTACCGGCGGCTCTTTCCGGCCTACAGCGAGATCGAGCCCCACTGGGGCCGCGCCCCCGGCGAGCTGCTCAGCGACGGCAAGCGCCTGCGTATCCTCGGCCGCCGCTTCGGCAATGTCTTCGTCGGCGTGCAGCCGCCCTTTGGCTATGAGCGTGACCCGATGCGTATGCTCATGGCCCGCGATGCCGCGCCCAACCACGCGTTCGCCGGCTTCTATACCTGGCTGCGCCACGAGTTCCGCGCCACCGCGGTCGTCCACGTCGGCACCCACGGCGCACTCGAGTTTATGCCCGGCAAGCAGACTGGCCTCAGCGCCGATTGCTGGCCCACCCGGCTGATCGGTGACCTGCCCAACTTCTACCTCTACAGCGTCAATAACCCCAGCGAGGCCGCCATCGCCAAGCGCCGCAGCGGCGCGACCCTGGTCAGCTACCTGGTGCCCCCGCTGCAGCAGGCCGGGCTCTATAAGGGCCTGCGCCAGCTCAAAGACGCGATCGACGCCTATCGCCAGCGCCCGGACCCGGGCATGCTCACGACGATCCGCGAACTGGCCGAGAAGCTGGGCCTCGGCGCCGAACCGGCGCCCGAGCAGCCGGGCACGCCGGCACGCGCCGGCGCGGACGATGAGCGCTACCTGGCCCGGCTCAGCCACGAGTTGCTCCAGGTGGAGCAACGCATGATCCCCGCCGGCCTGCACGTCTTCGGCCAGGCGCCCGGCACTGAGGAACTGGTCGACCTGCTGGCGCTGACCGCGACCTTCCAGCGTTTCAGCTTCCACGGCGCGGAGACGACGCTGCCCGAACTGGTGGCGCGCAGCCGCGGCCTCGACTACGCCGCCCTCCGCGAGCGTGTGAGCGGCGACCTGCAGGCCCAGGAGCAGTGGCGTGCGATCGAGGCGGCCTGCAAGACGGCCATCCGCCACGTTGTCAGCGGGGCGCAGCTGGAACTGCCAGGTTATACGAGCCACGACCTGGCGCCGCTGGCCCGCTTCCTCGGCGACCTGCTGGCCCGCCTCACCACCGAGCAGGAGCTGGCCGGCCTGCTCCACGGTCTGGCCGGCGGCTTTGTGCGGCCCTCGCCCAGCAACGATATCGTGCGTGACCCCTCGGTTGTGCCCACCGGGCGCAATGTCTACAGCCTCGACCCGGCCCGCGCGCCCTCGGCGGTCGCGGTGGAGCGGGCCACCCGCCTCGCCGACGAACTGCTCGCCCGCACGCTGGCCGACAGCGGCGCGCTGCCCGAAAGCGTCGCGGTGGTGCTCTGGGGCAGCGACAATCTCAAGAGCGACTGTGAGGGCGTGGCCCAGGTGCTGGCGCTGCTGGGCGTGCGCCCGGTGCCCGACGAGCTCGGCAACGTCTCCGATGTGGCGCTCATCCCCCTGGCCGCGTTGGGGCGCCCGCGCATCGACGTGGTGGTGACGGTCAGCGGTATCTTCCGCGACTTGCTGGGCGGCCAGATGCGGCTGATCGACAAGGCGGCCCGCCTCGCCGCGCTGGCCGACGAGCCGCTGGAGGCCAACTTCGTGCGGCGCAATGCGCTGGCCCAGGCTGCGGCCCTCGGTGTGCCGCTCGAAGAGGCCGCCACCCGCGTCTTCGCCAATGCGCCCGGCAGCTATGGCAGCCACGTCAACCACGTGGTTGAGAGCGGCTCGTGGGAGGACGATAGCCAGATCAGCGATGCCTTCCTCAGCCGGAAGGGCTTCACGCTCGGCAAGGGCGGCGAGTGGAAGGACTCGCGCCAGTTGCTCGAACAGGCGCTGGCCGGCGTCAAGCTCACCTTCCAGAATATCGACAGCTTCGAGGTGGGTATCTCCGATATCGACACCTACTACGAGAGCCTCGGCGGGGTGACCAAGAGCATCGAGCGGCTGAGCGGCAAGCGCCCCGCGGTGCTCGTCTCCGACGCGGTGACGACCGCCGGCGACCGGGTGAGCTCGCTGAGCCAGATGGTGCGCCTCGAGACGCGGGCCAAGCTGCTCAACCCGAAGTGGTACGAGGCTATGCTGGCCCATGGCTACGAGGGCGCGCGCGAGATCGAGACCCGGCTGAACAATACCTACGGCTGGAGCGCCACCACCGGCACGGTGGAGGGCTGGGTCTACCAGGGTGTGGCCGAGACCTACGCCCTCGACGACGAGATGCGCGAGCGGCTCGCGCGGCTCAACCCCCACGCCGCAGCAGGGATGGTGCGCCGGCTGCTTGAGGCCAATGGTCGCGGCTTCTGGGACGCCGACGAGGCGACCCTCGACCGCCTGCGCTCGATCTACGAGGACCTGGAGGATCGCCTGGAGGGCATCGTGGTTGGTGGGGCGACATAAGCGTGTCGCCAGGGGCAGGGCCGGGAGTTGGCGCGGCGCGAGCCGGTGATCCGGGGGCGAGCGCGCTGCTGCTGTGAGGAGATCAGTCTATGGAGCCCGTGCGCGTCACAAGGGAGCAGATCGACTACTACAATCGGCCCGGCCCCCGTTACACCAGCTATCCGACGGTACCGGTGTGGAGCACCAGCTTCGACGAGCGCGCCTACCGCGAGGCGCTGGCGGCCGTCGCCGCCCGGCCCGCGGATCCGCTCTCGGTCTATGTGCATCTGCCGTTCTGCGCCGAGCGCTGCGCCTACTGTGGCTGCAATGCCACCGCGACGAAGCACGACCATGTGGTCGATACCTACCTGGACCGGGTGGAGCGTGAACTGAGCATCGTGGCGCCGCTGCTCGGCGAGCGCCGACGGGTGGTGCAACTCCACTGGGGCGGCGGCACGCCCAACTTTCTCAACGAAGCCCAGGCCCGCCGGCTGATGGGGCTGCTCGATGCCGCCTTCGCCATCGACCGTGAGGGCGAGATCGCGCTGGAGATGGACCCGCGTATCGGCAGCGCCGAGCAGGCGGCCTTCTACCGCACGCTGGGCTTCAACCGCGTCAGCCTGGGCGTGCAGGATATCAACCCGCAGGTGCAGGCCGCCATCGGGCGCATCCAGCCCTTCGAGCAGACCGCGGCGCTCTTTGCCGCCTGCCGCGCCGAGGGCTTCAGCAGCGTCAACCTCGACCTGGTCTATGGTCTGCCCTACCAGACTGAGGAGCGTTTTGGCCACACGCTGGACGCGGCGATCGCCCTGCGGCCCGACCGCCTGGCCTGCTTCAGCTATGCCCACCTGCCCCAGGCCCGACCCAATCAGAAGCGGGTTGATGCCAGCGGGCTGCCCACGCCCTACACGAAGTTTGCGCTCTTCCAGCAGGCCGTGCAGCGCTTCACCGCGGCCGGCTACGACTGGATCGGCATGGACCATTTCGCCCTGGCCGATGACGAGCTCTCGGTGGCCGCTCGCGAGAAGCGGCTGCACCGGAACTTCATGGGCTACACCACCCGGCCTGCCCCTCAGCTCCTCGGCCTCGGTATGAGCGCCATCGGCGACCTGGGCGGCTGCTTCGTGCAGACCGAGGCCCATCTCGGGCGCTACGAGCAGGCGCTTGCCGCCGGGCAGTTGCCGATCGTGCGCGGCCACCGGCTGAGCGAGGACGACCGCCGCCGGCGTGCTGCGATCACCCACCTGATGTGCAACCTCGAGCTGCCGCTCAGCACGGCGCTCGACGCCGGCGATGAGGCGATGGTCGAGTCGATCGAACGGGTCATCGCCCACGCCGACGAGGGGCTGGTCGAGGTGGCGGGCGAGCGGATCGTGGTCACCGATCTGGGGCGCTACTTCCTACGCAACCTGTGCATGGAACTGGACGCGTATCTCAAACACACGGCGGACCGGCCGCTCTTCTCAAAGACGATCTAGGGCCGCTGGGGAGGAAAGGCCATGGAGACGTACGATGTCGTCATCGTCGGCGGGGGCATCAGCGGGATGAGCGCGGCCTACACCCTGTTCAAGCGGGGGCTGGAGGTGCTCGTTGTCGAGGCGGCGCCTGAAGTTGGCGGCGCGATGCGCAGCAGTGTGACCCCCGAGGGCTACGTGCTCGACTGGGGGCCCAATACTGCGGCGACGAAAGATCCGCGCCTCTGGGCCGACTTTGCCGACCTGGGGCTGCATGCGCGCCTGATCGCCGCCGACCGGCGCGGCAAGCGCCGCTACGTGCTGCTCAATGGCAAGCCTGAGGAGATCCCCAGTTCGCCGGTGGGCCTGCTGCGTACGCCATTGCTCTCCGGCGCCGCCAAACTGCGGGTGCTGCGCGAGCCCTTCGTGCCGCGCACGACCGCCAGCGATGAGAGCGTCGCGAGTTTCTTCGCGCGGCGCCTCGGCCCCGAGCCGACGGCCCGCCTGCTCGACCCCTTCGTTGCCGGGGTCTATGCCGGCGACCCCAGCCAGATCTCGGTCAAAGCAGCCTTTCCCAGCATCTGGGAGGCCGAGCAGCGGGCCGGGAGCGTCATCAAGGGCATGCTGAGCGGGCGCGAGAAGCCCGCGCCGGGGACGCCAAAGGGCCCGAAGATGCGCAGCGTCACCTTCAACTTCCCCAGTGGCATCGCCGAGTGGCCGCGGGCCATCGCCGCTGCCCTCGGACCCCGGCGCGTCTGGTGTGGTGCGCGGGCCACCAGCCTGCGTCCCGCCGGCGCCCACTGGCAGTTGACGGTGGAGCGCGAGCGGATGCCCGAGCCGATCGAGGCGCGGGCGGTCATTCTGGCCCTGCCGGCCTATGCTGCTGCCAGCCTGGTGGACGAACTGGATGCGGGGGCCGCCGCAGCCCTGCGGGGCATCCCCTATGCCCCGGTCTCGGTGGTGCAGCTCGGCTACCGCCGCGAGCAGGTCGGCCACCCGCTGGACGGCTTCGGGGTGCTGGCGCCCTCTGGGGAGCGGCGGCGCTTCCTGGGCATCCTCTGGTCCTCCTCGCTCTTTGCCGGGCGCGCCCCGGCTGGCCGGGTGCTCACCACGACGCTGCTCGGCGGCGCGCTCAACCCCGCGCTGGCGCTGCAGTGCGACGAGGACCTGATCGCCACGGCGATCGCTGAGAACGCGGCGGTGCTGCAGATCAGCGGCGCGCCGGAGTTGACCCACGCGACCCGCTGGGAGCGGGCGATCGCCCAGTACACCTTCGGCCACGATGCGCGCATCGCTGAACTGGAGCGGCTGGAGCGGGAGCGGCCGGGCCTGCATTTCCTGGGCAGCTACCGCGGCGGCGTGGGCGTGCCGAAGTGCTGGCGCAACGCGGTGAGCCTGGCCGACCAGCTTGGCGCGCGCCTCGCCGGGCGCCTCGAGGGCGTGGCGGCCGACTAGGAGGGTGGCGATGTCGCTGCTGAAGAACTTCCGGCTGGGCCTGATCCATATGGCTGTGGCGGTAAGCCTGGTACCAATCACCGGCATCCTGAACCGGATCATGATCCACGAGCTCGGCATTCTGGCCAGTCTGGTGGCCGGGCTGATCGTGCTGCCACACCTGCTCTCGCCCATGCAGGTGGTGATCGGCCAGTTCTCCGATGCCCACCCGATCGCGGGCTACCGGCGCAGCCCCTACATCGCGCTGGGGCTGCTGCTCTGTGTGGGCGGGGCGGTGCTGACCCCGCTCGCCGCCCTGGCGATGGACGCCAATTTCTGGCCCGGCCTGGCCTTCGCGCTCGTCGCCTTCGTGATCTGGGGCCTGGGCTACAACCTCTCGGTCGTCTCCTACCTCTCGCTGGCCAGTGACCTGTCCAGCGAGGGGCAGCGCCCGCGAACGATCGCGGTGATGTGGTTCATGATGATCAGCGCGGTGATCGCCACCGCGATCATCACCGGCCGCGCGCTCGAGCACTACTCGCCCGAATTGCTGGTGCGCGTCTTCTTCGCGTGCGGCGGCGTCGCCCTCACCCTGGGGTTCCTGGGCCTGATCGGCCTGGAGCCGCGCGGCCAGGTCGCGCGGGCCGGTGAGCGGCATGGCACCCGTGCCGCGATCCGGGCTGTCACCGGCAATCCCCACGCGCGGGCCTTCTTTGTCTACCTCACGCTGCTGCTCGCCGCCATTCTTGGCCAGGACGTGCTGCTCGAGCCCTTCGGTGCCCAGGCCTTCGGCATGAGTGTGCGCGAAACAACCCAGCTCACCGCGGTCTGGGGCGGCGCCACCTTGCTGGCGCTGCTGCTCCAGGGCTTCGTGCTGAGCCGCTTTCTCAGCAAGAAAGCCGGTGCGGCGCTGGGGGCCAGCCTGGCTGCGCTGGGCTTCTTCGCGATCACCCTGAGCGGCCTGCTGCACATGCAGCCGCTCTTCGTGCCCGGCATCGCCGTGCTGGGTTTCGGCACCGGTATTGCGACCACCACGAATCTGGCGCTGATGCTCGATATGACCACGCCGGAGAACGCGGGTCTGTTCATCGGGGCCTGGGGGGTGGCCGATGCCGCTGCCCGGGGCCTGGGCAACTTTACGGCCGGCGTGGTCCGCGATGTGGTCAGTACGGTCCTCGCCAGCCCGATGGGCGGCTATGCGGTGGTCTTTCTGCTCGAGGGCCTGATGCTCTGTGTTACCCTCGTGCTCCTGCGGCGCATCGATACGGCGGCCTTCCGCGGTGAGCAGGAGCTGTCGATGAGCCAGTTGATCGCTGTCGCGGGCGATGCCTGATGGACACCCGCGCGGGGGTGGGCGGCCACCTTCGAGGCCGGCCCGTCGCCTGACACACCAGGGGTGAACCAATGCATGCTACGACCGATGCGACCGAATCACGCAAAGCGACCGAAGCGCCCGAGAAGCTCAATCTGCCGCGCACCTTCAAGATCGGATCGTTCCACGTAGGCTCGTCGTTCGCCGACCTGCTCACCTCGGCGGTCTGGAACCGGGTGTTGATCAGCGATCTCGGGGTGCTGGCCACTCCGGTGGCGTTGCTGTCGGCCCTGCGCTATCTGCTGGCCCCGCTGAGCATCTGGGCCGGCAACCGCTCGGATAGCCACCCGCTCTTCGGGCGGCATCGCCTGCCCTACATCTGGGGCGGACGCGCGCTGATGGTCGTCGGTCTGCTGCTGACACCGCTGGCCACGATCAGCATCGCCGCGGATGGCGCCTCGCTGCTCGGCTGGCTCATCGCTACTCTGGCCTTTCTGGTCTTCGGCATTGGCACGCTGCTCTCCGGCAGCCCGTTTATGGCGCTCATCCGCGACCGCACGCCGCCGAGCAAGCGCGGCCAGGCACTCAGCATCGCGCAGATCATGCTACTCGTCGCCTCGGTGATCGTGCCGGGGATCTACGCCGCCCTGATGAAGCACTATAGCCCGGAGGCCTTCTTCCGCACCGTGCTGGTCGGCGTGGGGCTGGCCATCCCCTTCTGGCTCTTCTCGGTCGCCGGCGAGGATCCCCGTGTCAGCGCTACGCCCGCCGATCCGCGCGCTGAGCCGCCACTCTCGTTCCTGGCCCTGCTGCGTATGATCTGGGCCGATCCGCGCCCGCGGGCCTTCTTCATGCTCCTGGCGCTCGGCTCGATCAGCGCCTTTGCCCAGGACGCCATCCTCGAGCCGTTTGGCGGCGATGTCTTCGGCCTCGACGTGGGCGCTACCACCCGCTTCAACGCCTTCTGGGGTCTCGGTGTCTTGATCAGTATGATCGCCACCACCGTGATCACCCGCAGGCGCGCCCCTCACCAGCAGACACCCACCGTGCGCCTCGGCCTGCTGCTGAGCGCGCTGCCCATGGCCCTGATCGGTCTCGTCGGTTTCTTCAAACTCCAGGCCCTGCTCATTCCGGCCATCTTCCTCTTCGGTGTCGGCTTTGGTGTCTACACCGTCGGCGCCATCGGCCTGCTGATGGCCATGACCACCGACCGCCACGCCGGCGCCTACCTGGGCCTCTGGACGGTGGCCCAGCTGGTCTTCCGCGGCGTGGGCATCGCCCTCGGTGGGATCATGCGCGACCTGGTCCTCTGGCTCACCCAGACGCCCAACATCGCCTACGCTAGCGTCTTTATGCTGTCGGCGATCGGCCTGCTGGTCTGTGTCGGCATTCTCGCCCGGGTCGATGCACCGGGCTTCGCGGCGGGCCACGAGCCAGCGCCTGCCTCGGCACTCGCAATGGCTGACGCGTAGCTGCGCCCGCGGTGGGGCGCACCAGCGCTGGTGCGCCCCCGGCCTGTTGCGGCCTGTTGCGGATGTGAAACGGTTCACGAGCGCATAGCTTTACGAGGGTTTCAGCACACATGCTGAGGATTGCTGGGGGTCGAGCATGAAGCTCATTCTCGCCGGCCTCGATCATACCACCGCACCGGTGGAGATCCGCGAGCGGCTGGCCTTTACGACCACCGACATCACTGCAGCCCTGACCCGGCTTACGGGTCGGACCGGTGACGGACCGCCACTGCTGGCCGAGGCGGCTATTCTCTCAACCTGCAACCGCGTGGAGATCTATGGCGTCAGCCACGCGGCGAGTACGGCCCAGAGCCTCGTACGCTTCCTGGCCGAGTTCCATGGCCTCGAAGAGCGCGAGTTCGCCCATACGTTGTATTTCTACAGCGGCGAGTCCGTCGCCCATCACATCTGCACCACCGCCGCGGGGTTGCGCTCGCTGGTCCTCGGTGAGGCCCAGATCCAGGGCCAGGTGCGCACCTCCTACGAGCAGGCCCAGGTCGCCGGCAGCGCCGGCCCGGTGCTGCACCGGCTGTTCCGCCATGCCCTGACGGCGGGCAAGCGGGTGCGCACGGAGACACCGCTCGGCCTCGGCGCGGCCAGTATCTCGCAGGCCGGGGTGGAGCTGGCCCGCCAGCGCCTGGGCGAGTTGAAGGGTCGCTCGGTGCTGCTGGTGGGCGGTGGCGAGGTGAGCGAGCTGGCCGCTCAGAATTTGCTGGCCAACGGCGCCGACCGCCTGATGATCGTCAACCGGACCACTGCCCGCGCCCGCGAGCTCGCCGAGCGCTATGGCGCCACGGCCTACGGCCTCGAGGAGTTGCCGGCAACCCTGGCCTGCGCCGATATCGTGATCAGCTCGACCGCTGCCCCGGTGCCGATCATCTACCGCGAACACGTCTGCGACGCCCTGACCGCCAAGGCGCAGTCCCACCTGCGGAACGGCACGGCGCCTGAGATGCTGCTGATCGACCTGGCCGTGCCGCGCGATATTCACCACGAGGTCGCCAGCGTTCCGGGGGCCTATGTCTACACCGTCGATGACCTGCAGGACGTGGTGCGGGCCACCCTGGGCCAGCGCGCGCAGGCGGTGAAGCAGGCTGAGCTGATCACCATCGAGGAGGTCACGGCCTTTCAGGCCTGGATCCGCACCCAGGAGGCGGTGCCGGCGCTGACCATGCTGCGCGAGCACGCCGAGGCGCTGCGCAACGCCGAACTGGAGCGGGCGCTGCGCCGGCTCGCCGATCTCTCGCCCGAGCAGCGCACGGTGATCGAAGGGCTGACCCGGAGTATCGTCAACAAGCTGCTTCATACCCCGACGCGCCGCCTGCGCGATGCCGCCGCCGAGGGCGATGGGCTGCGCTATGCCGCGATGGTGCGCGATCTGTTCAACCTGGAGTCGTCGGCCTCCGCGGACGCGTAGACGCCCGCGCGACCTGGAAAGACTGCCATTGCTATGACCAGGCTCATCCTCGGGACGCGGGGCTCACGGCTTGCCCTGGCCCAGTCCACCATGATCGCGGACGCGCTGCGCGTTCTCCACCCCGGTCTCGAGCTGGAGCTGCGGGTGATCAGTACGCAGGGTGACCGGGTGCTCGATGTGGCGCTCTCCGCCGTTGGCGATAAGGGCCTCTTCGTCAAGGAGTTGGAGCAGGCCCTGCTCGCCCATGAGGTCGACTTCTGTGTCCACAGCTGCAAGGACCTGCCCTCGATCGTGCCCGATGGCCTGATCCTCGCGGCCTTCCCCGCAAGGGTTGACCCGCGGGACGTGCTGGTGGTGCGCGAGAGCGCCAGCGACGCTACGCTGGCGACGCTGCCTCATGCCGCCGTGGTCGGCACCAGTTCACTGCGGCGGGCCTGCCAGCTCCGCGCGCTGCGCCCCGATCTGGCGTTGCGCGATGTGCGCGGCAATGTTGATACCCGGCTGCGCAAGCTGGCCGCGGGCCAGTACGACGCGCTCATCCTTGCCAGCGCCGGGGTGACGCGCCTCGGGCTGCTCGGCCCCGATGGCCGTCTGAACAGCGATGGTGCCAGCTTCCGCGCCAGCCCCATCCCCGCTGAGACCATGCTGCCCGCCGTGGCGCAGGGCACGCTCGCCATCGAGTGTCGCGCCGCTGACGCGCGGACCCTGGCCCTGCTCGCCCCGCTCGACGATGGGCCGTCACGAGCTGCGGCGCTGGCCGAGCGGGCCTTCCTGCGCCGGCTGGAGGGTGGCTGCCAGGTGCCGATCGCCGCCTATGCGACGCCCGAGGCCGCCGGCGCCGTGCTCCGCCTGCGGGGCCTGGTGGGCGCCCTCGATGGTGCGACCGTGATCCGCGGCGAGCAGGCCGGCCCGAGCGAGGACGCCGAGCTGCTCGGTCTGGCCCTTGCCGAGGAATTGCTCGCCCAGGGCGCCGCGGAGATCCTGAGCGCATTGACGGGCAGGGTGACGGGGTGACGGGCAATGTCGAACGTTGAAGGCTCCAATCTTGCTGCGCGGCCCCTGGCCGGTCTGCGCGTGCTGGTCACCCGGGCGGCCGGGCGGGCCGATGCGCTGGTGGCGCGGCTGCAGGCGCTGGGCGCCGAGCCGCTGCTACACCCGACGATCGCCTATCTGCCGCCGGAGGATCCCGCGCCGCTGGCCGAGGCCATGGCCCGCCTGGAGGCCGGCGTCTACGAGTGGCTGCTGCTCACCAGTGTAACAGCCGTTGAGGTGGTGGCGCGCGCCCTGGGCGAGCGGGCCCCGCTGCTGGCCCACCGCGTCTCGCTGAAGATCGGCGCGGTGGGGCCGGCCACCGCCGCTGCCTGCCGCGAGTTGCTCGGCGCCGAAGCCGCCGCGGTGCCCGAGCGCTTCCTCGGTGAAGAACTGGTCGCCGCACTGGGCGATCCCGCCGGGCGGCGCGTGCTGCTGCCCAACGCCGATATTGCCCGCCCGGCGCTGGAGCAGCGCCTGCGCGCCGCCGGCGCGCTGGTCGATCGGGTGGTGGCCTACCGCACCGTGCCCGCGCCCGGCGGTGACGAACTGGCCGCCCAGCTGCGCGCCGGCGCGCTCGATGTGCTCCTCTTCACCAGTGGCTCCACCACGCGCTACCTGGCGCTGCAGGTCGGCGCCGAGGGCCTGGCGGCGGCCCGGCGCTGCCTTATTGCCTGTATTGGCCCCGCGACGGCCGACGTCTGCCGCGAGCTTGGCCTGGAGCCCGCCGTCGTCGCGCGTGCGTACACCGAGGAGGGTCTGGTCGAGGCCCTGGTCGCCCATGTCACGGCGGGCGCCAGTGGCACGTGAGAGATGGAGGATCGCCTATGTCCGGATACCCGACCATTCGCCCGCGCCGCCTGCGCCGTACCGCCGCCCTGCGGCGCATGGTGCGCGAGACCGCGCCGCGCGTTGACCAGTTGATCGCCCCGCTCTTCATCCGCCACGGCCGAGGGCTTCAGCGACCGATCAGCTCGATGCCCGGCCACGCTCAGCTCTCGGTGGACATGGCGGTGCGCGAGGCTGAAGCGCTGGCTGAGCTTGGCATTCCCGCGGTGCTGCTCTTCGGCATCCCGGCGTACAAGGACAGCATAGGCAGCGAGAACTTCGACCCCGAGGGCATTGTCCCCCAGGCCGCCTACGCGATCAAGCGCGCCGTTCCGGAACTGGTGATCATCTCCGATATGTGCTGCTGCGAGTACACCGACCACGGCCACTGCGGCATCATCAACATGCCTGGAAGCCAGCACTACGATGAGCACCTGGCCGAGGGCTACCTGCTCAACGACCCGACCCTTGAGGTGCTGGGCAATGCCTCCGTGGTCCATGCCCAGGCTGGCGCCGATATCATTGCCCCCTCGGGCATGATCGACGGCATGGTGGCGCGCATTCGCACCGCGCTCGACCTTGCCGGGCTGCACCAGACGGCGATCATGAGCTATGCCGCCAAGTTCGCCTCGAGCTTCTACGGCCCCTTCCGCGATGCGGCCGAGAGCCCGCCCGGCTTCGGCGACCGCAGTGGCTACCAGATGGACCCCGCCAACCGCCGTGAGGCGCTGCGCGAAGTGGCGCTGGACGTCGACGAGGGCGCCGATATGCTCATGGTCAAGCCCGCGCTGGCCTACCTCGACATCATCAGCCAGGTGCGCGAGCAGTTCCCCCTGCCCCTGGCCGCCTATCAGGTCAGCGGCGAGTACAGTATGGTCAAGGCCGCCGCCGAGAAGGGCTGGATCGACGAGCGCCGGGTGGCGCTCGAGAGCCTCACCGCGATCGCCCGTGCCGGCGCCGACATGATCATCACCTACTGGGCGAAGGACGCGGCGAAGTGGCTCCGGGCCTGAGCGTGCCGAGGATAGCTTGCGAGGATGCGCTATGACGAACCGAATCCTGGCCGCCTGCCGGCGCCAGCCTACCGACCGCACGCCGATCTGGCTGATGCGCCAGGCCGGCCGCTACATGTCGGTCTACCGGGCGGTGCGTGAACGCCACGGCTTTCTGCAGATGGTCAAGCAGCCCGAGGTGGCCGCCGAGGTGACGCTGCAGCCGATTGAGGCCTTCGGCATGGATGCGGCGATCATCTTTGCCGATATTCTGCCCCCACTGGAAGGCATCGGCATTCAGCTCACCTTCGAGAAGGGCGAGGGCCCGGTCATCCACAACCCGATCCGCAGCCGGGCCGACATCGAGGCCTTGCGCCCCTATGATGCCGAAGCCGCCTCGGGCTACACCCTGGCGGCGCTGCGCCTGGTCCGCCCGGCGCTCCCCCCCGGTACGGCGCTCTACGGCTTCAGCGGTGCGCCGTTTACCCTGGCCAGCTATGCGATCGAGGGCGGCGGCAGCCGCGAGTACCGGCGTACCAAGACGCTGATGTACAGCGACCCCGCGAGCTGGCACGCGCTGATGGCGAAGCTCAGCGAACTGGTGACCGCCTACCTGGTGGCCCAGGTGCAGGCCGGCGCCGACGTGGTGCAGATCTTCGACTCCTGGGTCGGCGCGCTCGCCCCCGACGATTTCCGCGAGTATGTGCTGCCGTATCTCCAGCGCGTGATCAGTGACTTCCGGGCCGCCTTCGCGCCCACCGCGGCGCAGCCGGCGCCTCCCGTGGTCTATTTTGGTACCGATCTGAACGGCATGTTGCCCCTGCTGCGCGAAACCGGCGCCGATGTGCTCGGCCTCGACTGGCGCATCCGCCTCGACGACGGCTGGGCCCAGCTTGGCCACGCGGTGGCGGTGCAGGGCAACCTCGACCCGCTGGTGCTCCACGCCCCCTGGCCGGAGATCGAGCGCCGTGCCCGCGCCATCCTTGAGCAGGCGGCGGGCCGCCCCGGGCATATCTTCAACCTCGGCCACGGCATCCTCACCGAGACCCCCGAGGACCATGTGCGCCGCCTGGTAGCATTCGTGCAGGGGTATCAGCATGGAGCGTAAGGCATGCTTCTATCTCACGTGACAATCCAGCCTTCAGTTCGCCAGCGCTCCAGACCGGCTGTGTGGAGGTGTGGAGGTGTGGAGCACCTGCCAGGCGAGAACGCCCGATCCTGAACCAGGCCTGAGTGGTGCTTCCGGCACGTTCCATGTCACCCTGAGCGTCGCCGACGGGCTCAGGGCAACACGAACGTTGCCGGATGAACCGCCAGATCCACCATGGAGTGAGCCATGAGCGATCGTTATGCCCGCTCGCAGGAACTCTACGCCGAGGCGACCCGGCTCATCCCCGGCGGGGTCAATTCGCCAGTACGCGCGTTCCGCGGTGTCGGCGGCACGCCGCTGTTCATCGAACGGGGCCAGGGTCCCTACATCTGGGACGCCGATGGTCATCGCTACATCGACTATGTGCTCTCCTGGGGACCGCTGCTGCTCGGCCATGCCCACCCGGCGGTGGTCGAAGCCGTGCAGACCCAGGTTGCGCGCGGTTCGAGCTTTGGCGCGCCCACGACCCTGGAGTCGGCGCTGGCCCGCCGCGTGCTGGCCTTGATGCCCGGGCTGGAGCAGGTGCGCTTCGTCAACTCTGGCACCGAAGCGACGATGAGCGCGCTGCGGCTGGCCCGCGCCTTCACCGGTCGCGACAAGATCGTCAAGTTCACCGGCTGCTACCACGGCCACGCCGACATGCTCCTGGTGCAGGCCGGCTCCGGCGTGGCCACCCTGGGCCTGCCCGACAGCCCCGGGGTGACCGCCAGCACCGCCGCCGATACGCTCACCGCCGAGTACAACGACCTCGCGGCGGTGCGCCAGCTCTTTGCCAGCCACGGTGAGCAGATCGCCGCGGTGATCGTCGAGCCGATCGCCGCCAACATGGGCTTCGTCCTGCCCGAGCCCGGCTTCCTGGAGGGGCTGCGCACGGTCACCCGCGCGTATGGCGCACTGCTCGTCCTCGACGAGGTGATGACCGGCTTCCGCGTCGCGCCCGGCGGCGCCCAGGGCCTCTGGGGGCTCGACCCGGACCTGACCTGCCTGGGCAAGGTGATTGGCGGCGGGCTGCCGGTGGGCGCCTATGCCGGCAAGCAGCCGATCATGCAACTGGTCGCCCCGGCTGGCCCGATGTACCAGGCCGGCACGCTCTCGGGCAACCCGCTGGCCATGGCCGCCGGACTGGCCACCCTCAACACTGCCTTCAGCCCGGTGGACGGTGTTACGCCCTTCGACCAGGCCGCCGCCAGCGCCGCCGAGCTTGCCGCGGGCATCCGCGCCCTCGGCGAGGAGGCCGGCGTGCCGCTGCAGGTGGGCCAGGTGGGCACCATGTTCGGCTTCTACTTCCTGAAGGAGCCGGGCGCGCGGGTAACCAGCTGGGCCGAGGCGAAACGGCTGGTCGATCCGCAGCGCTACGCCCGCTGCTTCTGGGCCATGTGCGAGCGCGGGGTCTACCTTGCCCCCTCGCAGTTTGAGGCCGGCTTCGTCAGCGCCGTCCACGGCCCCGGCGAGCTCGACCAGACCCTGGAGGCGCTGCGGGCTGCCCTGGCCGCATGATCACGGGTGCGGGTGCGAACGACGATGAAACGCAATAAGGTCATCAGCGCCGAGGAGGCGGTGCGGGTGGTAATGGACGGTTATACGCTTGCCACCAGCGGCTTTGTGGGCACCGGCTTCCCCGAGGCGCTCGCCGTCGCGCTGGAGCGCCGCTTCCTGGAGACGGGCGCGCCGCGCAACCTGAGCCTGGTCTTCGCCGCCGGTCAGGGCGATGGCCGGCAGCGCGGCCTGAACCACCTGGCCCACGACGGCCTGGTGGCGCGGGCGATCGGCGGGCACTGGGGCCTGGCCCCGGCGCTGGGCCGCATGGCCCTCGAGGGGCGGATCCGCGCCTACTGCCTGCCCCAGGGCGTGATCTCGCACCTGTTCCGCGCCATCGCCGGCCATAAGCCGGGCGTGATCAGCCACGTGGGCCTGCACACCTTCGTTGACCCGCGGCTTGAGGGGGGGCGCCTGAACGCGATCAGCACCGAGGACGTGGTGCAGGTCGTGGAGTTGGCCGGCCAGGAGTACCTGTTCTACCCCGCGTTCCCGATCAACGTCGGCTTCATCCGTGGCACCACCGCCGACGAAGAGGGCAACCTCACCATGGAACGCGAAGCGCTGACCCTGGAGAGCCTGGCGATTGCCCAGGCCGTCAAGAACTCCGGCGGCATCGTCATCGCCCAGGTCGAGCGCATGACCACCGAGCATCTGCGCAGCCCCAAGGACGTCAAGGTGCCCGGGATCCTGGTCGATTGTGTGGTCGTGGCGCCACCCGAACTGCATCTGCAGACCTTTGCCGAGCCCTACAACCCGGCCTACACCGGCGAGGTGCGCGCGCCGCGCGGCCACATCGCGCCACTGCCGCTGACCACCCGCAAGGTGATCGCCCGGCGCGCGGCTCAGTTTCTCACGATCAACGCCGTGGTCAACCTGGGCATCGGCATGCCCGAGGGGGTGGCCGCGGTGGCCAATGAAGAGGGCATCCTCGACCTGATCACGCTCACCGTGGAGCCCGGCGGGGTGGGCGGCATTCCCGCCGGGGGGCTGAGTTTCGGCGCGGTGGCCAACGCCCAGGCGATCATCGACCAGCCGAACCAGTTCGACTTCTACGACGGCGGTGGGCTCGACCAGGCCTTCCTGGGCATGGCCCAGGTCGATGCCGAGGGCAACGTCAATGTCAGTCGCTTCGGCCCAAAGCTTGCCGGCGCGGGCGGCTTCATCAACATCAGCCAGAACGCACGCAACCTGTTCTTCCTCGGCACCCTCACCAGCGACGCGATCATCAGTGTCGAGAACGGCCGGCTGCGCATCCAGCAGGAGGGCGTGCTGCACAAGTTCGTGCGCCAGGTGGAGCAAGTCACCTTTAGTGGGCGCTTTGCCGCCCAGCGTGGCCAGCAGGTGCACTACATCACCGAGCGTGGTCTCTTCCGCCTCACCCCCGCAGGCCTCGAGCTGATCGAGATCGCCCCCGGGCTCGACCTGGAGCGCGACCTGCTCGCCCTGATGGCGTTTCGCCCGCAGATCAGCCCGCAGCTGCGCGAGATGGACCAGCGCATCTTCGCCGAGCGCGCCATGGGCCTGGCCCGGCAGGCGGTGCTGCGCCTGGAGGAGCGTGTCCACTACGACCCCGCGGCGAACATCTGCTATGCCAACTTCGAGGGGCTCAACCTGGCCACCGAGGACGACGTGGCCGAGCTGTCGGCCTACCTCGACGGCTACTTCCAGAGCATCGGGCGCCCGGTGAATGTGATCGTCAACTACGACAACTTCAACCTCAATCCCAATGCCGCCGAGGCCTTCTACGCCATGGTCCGGCGCAATACCGAGCGCTACTTCCTCTCATCGACCCGCTACTCGACCAATGCCTTCTTCCGCCGCCTGCTCGGCGCCCGGCTGGAGGGGATCGACATGCCGCAGGCGGTCTACCGGAGCTATGCCGAGGCGCGCGAGGGCCTGGGGTAAGGCAATCCAAAGAAAGGACTTCCGATGACGCTGACCGATACCCGCGAGCTGGTCCACGAGGTGATGCGTGAGGCCCAGGCCGAGCTGATCGCCGGCTTCGAGGCGGTTGAGCGCGAGGGAGCGCTCCATGCCGGCCTGGCCCCCGGGAGGTTCGGCGCCGCGAGCTGGGAGCGCCCCGGCGGCGGCGGCGGCTCGGCCCGTGTGCTCACCGAGGGCGCGGTCTTCGAGCGCGCCGGGGTCAACGTCTCGGCCGTTAACGGCGCCGAGGTGCCGCCGAGTATCTACCAGGAGCAGCCCGCCACCCGCGGCCAGGCCTACTTCGCCACCGGCGTGTCGATGGTGCTGCACCCGCGCAATCCCTACGTGCCGGCCTTTCACGCCAATCTGCGCTACTTCGAGGCCGGCGAAACGCGCTGGTTCGGCGGCGGTATGGATCTGACCCCCAACTATGGCTTTGCCGAGGACGCGCGCCACTTCCACAGCACGCTCAAGGACTACGTCGAGCGCCACGCGGTGGTCGACTACCCGACGGTCAAGGCCTGGTGCGATCACTACTTCTACCTGCCCCACCGCAAGGAGATGCGCGGGATCGGCGGGATCTTCTTCGACCAGCTGAGCCCGGCCAGTAGCGATGACTTCGAGCGCGTCCTGGCCTTTGTGCGCGAGGGCGCCGCCACCATCCGCGCCGCCTACCTGCCGCTGGTGCGCCGCCGCTTCGCCACCGCCTACGGCGAGCGTGAGCGCCAGTGGCAGCTCTACCGGCGCGGCCGCTACGTGGAGTTCAACCTGGTCTACGACCGGGGCACGCGCTTTGGCCTGCAGACCGACGGCAATAGCGAGGCCATCCTGATGTCGCTGCCGCCCCTGGCTCGCTGGGAGTTTCAGTACACGCCCGAGCCCGGCAGCCCCGAGGCCGAGATGGCGCGCTTTCTCGTGCCCCACGACTGGGCAGGCTGAGCCACGCACAGCTTATGCACAAAAATTGTTTATATAACACTGGCTTTCGTAAGTGTTATAATGCGGGAAACGCGTAGTCAGCAGTGCATACGCGCGCCTTCCCCGAGGGAGATTGCCATGCCCCCGAAGGCATCGTTCACGCGCGAAGACGGCCTCTACCATTCGTTCTGCGGGCTGGTCAGTGTCGGCTGGCTCTACCAGAAGATCAAGGACAGCTTCTTCCTCATCCTCGGCACCCACACCTGCGCCCACCTGCTCCAGAATACGCTCGGGGTGATGATCTTCGCCCGCCCGCGCTTTGCGGTCTCGTTGCTGGAGGAGGGCGACCTGAGCTCCTCCCAGCCGCAGATCGCCGATCAGATCGACGAGATCAAGCGCGAGCACAGGCCCTCGGTGATCTTCCTGCTCTCCTCCTGCACGCCCGAGGTGATGAAGGTCGAGTTCGAGGGGCTGGCCCACTCGGTGAGCACGCCCGAGGTGCCGGTGCTGTTCGTGCCCGCCTCCGGGCTCGACTACACCTTCGCCCAGAGCGAGGACTCGGTGCTGCAGGCCTTGCTGCCCTTCTGCCCGGTGGCGCCGCCCGACGACCGGCGGGTGGTCTTCCTCGGCTCGGTCAACGATGCCATCGCCGATGATTTTGCGCTTGAGGCCGCGCGCCTGGGCATTCCGGTGGCCGGCTTCCTGCCCGCCAATCACTTCCACGAATTGCCGCCGATCGGCCCCGGCACGGTGATCGCCCCGCTCCAGCCCTTCCTGCCCAAGGTCGCCAACCAGCTGGTCAATGAGCGCGAGTGCCGTGTGCTCTCTTCGTTGTTCCCGTTCGGCCCCGACGGCTGCCGCGCCTTCTGGGAGGATCTCGCCGCCGAGTTTGGCCTCACGGTCGATCTGTCCGAGCGCGAGGCCGCGGCCTGGGAACGGATCAGCGCCCATACCGAGCTGCTGCGCGGCAAGAAGGTCTTCTTCGCCGCCGATACGCTGCTCGAGCTGCCGCTGGCCCGCTTCCTGCGCGCCGCCGGCGCCGAGGTGCTGGAGTGCTCCACGCCCTACATCAACCGCCGCTTCCATAGCCGCGAGCTCAAGGCCCTCGAGGGGGTGCGCCTGGTGGAACAGGCCAACTTCGAGCGCCAGCTGCGCTCGATCGCCGACGAACAGGCCGACCTGGTGATCTCCAACATTATCACCGCCAACCCGCTGATCGGCCGCGGCGTGGTCGC
Source organism: Chloroflexota bacterium (assembly GCA_013388805.1). Lineage (GTDB taxonomy): Bacteria > Chloroflexota > Chloroflexia > Chloroflexales > Chloroflexaceae > JACAEO01. Next base: position 5,511 of record JACAEO010000075.1, on the reverse strand, counting down.
CAAGTGGGGCACCGAGTTCATCTTCTCGCCCATCCACGGCTGGGCTGGCGTCAATACGCTTGTCGGCCTCTTTACCCGCGCCCTGCGCCGCCACGCCCAGCTCGACCCGCTCGGCCTCGATCCGGTCTGGACCGCCGGGGTGATGCCCAGCGCCCCGCGCGAGGTGATCCCGCTGCAACGGCAGTAGTCACGGAGTCTGTGATGCGACTTGCCTACTGGATGTATGAGGGCACCGCCCACCACGGCGTCGGCCGGATCATGAACTCCATGCGCGGGGTGCACGCCGTGTTCCACGCTCCCCAGGGCGATGATTATGTGACCACGATCTTTACCATGCTGGAGCGTACCCCCGCCTTCCCCGCTATGACGACCAGCGTGGTGAGCGGCACCGACCTCGCGCGCGGCACCATTCGCCTCCCCGAGACGCTGCGTCAGGTTGAGGCCAGCCGCCATCCCGAGCTGATTGTGGTGGTTGCCTCCTGCTCAACAATCCTGCTCCAGGAGAACCTGGAGATCGCGGCCAGGTCCTCGGGCGTGGCCTGCGATGTGCTGGTCTACGACGCGAACCCCTACCGCATGGCCGAGACGAGCGCCGCCGATGGGCTCTTTACCGAGCTGGTGAAGAAGTATGCCAGCGCGCAGCCGCTCACCACGCAGCCCAGCGTCAACATCCTCGGCCCCTCGTCGCTCGGCTTCCACGCTCGCCACGACCTGATCGCGCTGCGGCGCATGCTCCAGGTGCTCGGCGTCGCGGTGAACGTGGTGGCGCCCTGGGGCGCCTCGGTCGATGACCTGCGGCGCCTGCCGGCCGCCTGGCTGACGATCGCGCCCTACCGCGAGCTCGGCGGGCGCGCCGCCGAGTATCTGGAGGCCCAGTTCGGCACCACGGCGCTGCGCGAGGCGCCGATCGGCGTCCAGCCGACGCTGCGCTGGCTCGATGCGCTCGTGGCCGGCCTCAATACCGTCGCCGCCCGGCTCGGCGCCCCCGCGGTGACCCTCCCGCCGCTCACCGCCTTCTCGCTCGATGGCATGTCGGCGCCTTCCAATGTGCCCTGGTTCGCGCGCACCGCCGATATGGAGAGCTTTGCGGGCAAGAGCGCCTTCGTCTTCGGCGATGCGACCCATACGGTCGGCGTGGTCAAGTTCCTCGCCGATGAGCTCGGCATGCCCATCGCTGGCGCCGGTACCTACCTGCTCAAGGAGGCCGACTGGGTGCGCGAGCAACTCGAGGGCTACGTCAGCGATGAGCAGTTTCTCGCCACCGACGAGTTCCAGACGGTGGCGGCCCGCATGGCCGAACTGCGCCCCGAGCTCGTCTGCGGCACCCAGATGGAGCGCCATAGCGCCCGGCGCTATGACCTGAACTGTATGGTGATCGCGCCGCCGACCCATATCGAGAACCACCTGCTCGCCTACCGCCCCTTCCTGGGCTTCGACGGCGCCGATGTGATCGCCGACGAGGTCTATACCACCTGTACGCTCGGTATGGAGAAGCACCTGATCGATCTCTTCGGCGATGCCGGGCTGGAGCATCCGGACGAGCCCGTGGAGCAGCCGGTGGCCGCTGCGCCGCCCAATGGCGCGGAACCACACCCGCAGGCGACCCTCGCCGGCCCCGCGCTGGCGGTCGCCGAGATGGCAACACCGACGACCGTCGCCGCTCCCACGGTGCTTGCCCCGGTCTGGCGCCACGATGCCGAGGCGATGCTGAAGAAGGTGCCCTTCTTCGTCCGCGGCCGCGTGCGCACCAATGTCGAGAAGTACGCCCGCGAGCGGGGCTATGCCGAGATTACCGCCGAGGTGTTGCTGGCGGCCAAAGAGGCGATCGGGGCGTGAGGACGCGTACCTGCGGCGCTAGAGAGGAACCTGAGAGAGCCCTATGAGCACCACAACCGCCCGCCCGCTGCACGAGATCACGCTCCTCAGTCAGGCCGAGCGCTTCAAGGGGCGTCCGAAGCTCTGCTCCGATTGCGGCGTCTGTGGCGGTGAGTTGCGCCCGGCGATGGCTCGCTCCTGCGTCTTCGTCAACAACCAGCACGAGGCGATTGAGCGACGCCTCCACGGCCGCAACCGCCAGGACGGCGACGAGTTGCTCTTCGGCATCCACCGCGCCATCCACATCGCACGGCTGCGCCCGCTCAACCCTGCCGCTCAGTGGAGCGGCATCGTTACCAGCCTGGGCGCGCTGTTGCTCGAACAGGGTCTGGTGGAGGGCGTGATCACGACCCGGGCGGTCCCCGGCACACGCTGGGCGCCGCTGCCCTTCCTGGCCCGCACACCCGCCGAGGTGATCGCCTCGGCCGGCAATAAGCCCTGCCTCTCGCCCAGCCTCGAGGTGCTCGACGAGGTGCGCGCCGCCGGTCTGCGCCGTATTGCCTTCATCGGCACCGGCTGCCAGGTGCACGCCCTGCGCGCCCTTGAGCAAGAGCTCGGCCTCGAACGGCTCTATGTGATCGGCATTCCCTGCACCGATAATACCTCCTACCCCGATCTCATGCGCTTCCTGCAGGTGGCCTCACGGTCGCCTGAGACGGTTGTTCACCACGAGTTTATGCAGGACTTCCGCATCCACCTGCGCCACGAGGACGGGCACGTCGAGAAGGTTAATTTCATCGACCTCGACGTGGCTAAGCTCGGCGGCGAGCGCGGGGTCTTCCCGGCCGCCTGCCTGAGTTGCTTCGACTACCAGAACGGCCTGTCGGACCTGACCATCGGCTACATGGGCGCGCCGCTGCCGCCGGAGCAGCGCTGGCAGTGGATGCTGATCCGCACCGAGCGCGGCGAGGAGCTCTTTAACCTGATCCGCCCGCACCTGGAGCTCGGCCAGCGCAGCGAGGGCGGCAACCGGCGCGTCGGTATGCGCGCCTATGTGCGCATGCTGCGCCGTCCGCGCCCGCGGCCACCGGCGCCGGTACGCAAGTTCGTGGCCTGGATGCAGCGGACGAAGGGCACCAGAGGCCTGGAGTTCGCCCGCGGCGTGATCGAGATGAAGCTGATGCGCAACCTGGTCTATGTGCGTGACCAGCACGCGCGCCTGGAGCGGCGCATCGTCCCCGGGTATGTCTACCGCGCACTGGCATACGTTGGCGACGTGTATGAGCAGGAGTTCGGGCGTCCGTTGGCACCCGAAACGGCGCAGAAAGCGTAGTGCAAAGCAGAGACGAGGGAGCAACAGATGTCACTGATCCTCGCGGTCTACGGCAAAGGCGGCATCGGCAAGTCCACCACCAGCGCCAACCTCTCCGCTGCGATGGCCCTCAAGGGCGCCAGGGTTCTGCAGATCGGCTGTGATCCGAAGCACGACAGCACCTTCCCGCTCACCGGGCTGCTCCAGCCGACGGTCATCGACGTGCTCGAGGAAGTTGACTTCCACGTGGAGGACGTGGCCCGCGAGGACGTGATCCGCACCGGCTTCGCCGGCGTGGATACGCTGGAGTCGGGCGGCCCGCCGGCCGGTTCGGGCTGCGGCGGCTACGTCGTCGGCGAGACGGTCAAGCTGCTCAAGGAGTTCGGCCTCTACCACAAGTACGATGTGATCCTCTTCGACGTGCTCGGCGACGTGGTCTGCGGCGGGTTCTCGGCCCCGCTCAACTACGCCGACTACGGGCTGATCATCGCCTGCAACGATTTCGACAGTATCTTCGCGGCCAACCGTCTGTGCCTGGCGATCGCCCAGAAGAGCCAGCGCCACAAGGTGCAGATGGCCGGCCTGATCGCCAACCGCGTCGACCCGGAGTTCGGCGGTACCGAGTTGCTCGAGCAGTTTGTCGAGACGGTGGGCACCCGCATTATCGGGCGCGTCCCCTACCACGACCTGATCCGCCGTTCGCGCCTGGCAGGCAAGACGCTCTTCGAGATGGAGGGTGAGGGCAAGGAGATCTGCGTCAAGCCCTTTAACGAGATGGCCGAGTATCTGCTCAACCAGCCCGAGACCAGTGTGCCCAATCCGATGCACGACCGCGCGATCTTTGATGTCGTTGGCGGCTGGAAGTAACGGAGGTGCCGCAAACCGGCTGAACGGGGCGGCAAATACAGCTATGGACGCCAAACGCAGCTACGCGCTCGCCGGAGCCGCCCTGTTCAACCCGATGGCGGCCGTCTACTGGCTCGATGTCATCCGTGGCCGCCAGCCCTCCGCCGGGCTGGCCGTCGTCGGTGCGGCGGGGGCCGCCTGCGCCGCCCTGGCTGTCCCGCGGGGCAAGGTTGCCCAGGCGATCGGCGCCGGGGCGCTGGCCGCCGCTGGCGCCGCCCTGGCTGGCCTGGTGCTCGACCGCTACGTCACCTGGATCGAGCGGCACGACCAGGAGCCCGCCCCACCCGATGCCCAGACGCTGCTCGTCCCCGCTGCCGCCGCCGGCGGCGCCGTCGTCGCCGCCGTCGCCGTGGTTGGCCGCCACGCGAGCGCGTACGCGCCGTACAGTGGTAAGCCCGGCGACTACCGCTGGATCGCGGCCCAGACTCACCCCGCCGCGCGCCTGAGCGCCTGGACCGGCTATCTGCTACACCAGTTCGGCATCTGGGGCTGTGTCTACGCCGCGCAGCGCGCCCGCCTGGGCTATGCCGACGGGATGCGCACGATCAACTGGATCGCGCTGGCGGTCAATGCGGCGGGCGTGGCCCTGCACGCCCTGCAGACCCGCCACTCCTACGACGGGCTGGCGATCGATGTGCCCGAGGGCACCTCGCTCGGCTCGGCATCCTTCATGCTGATGCTGATCCTGGCCATGGAGGCGCCGCGGCGCGGCCTGATCCTGGGCCTGCGCCAGCTCAAGCTCCCGCCGGAGTTGCCGCGCTTCATCCGGCGCTACCACGGCTACATCTTCAGCTGGGCCACCGTTTACACCTTCTGGTACCATCCGCTCGAGCCGCTGCCCTCACACCTGGGCGGGGTGTACCACATGCTGCTGCTCTTCGTCCAGTCATCGTTGCTCTTCACCAGGGCCCATCGTGACCCGCGCTGGACGCTGGCGCTCGAGATGCTGGCGATGCCGCACGCAGTGATCACCACCCTGCAGAAGCGCAGCGGCCTGGAGGGGATGTTCGCGTTCGGCTTCCTGGGCATGTTCGTGCTGAACCAGATGCACGGCCTCGGCCTCTCGCGGGCCGCGAAGCTGAGCCTCGGCTCCGCCTACACGGCTGCGGCCCTGGCCTGGTACGGTCGCCGCCAGCAACTGCGGCGCCTGCCCGATACGATGCGCATCCCCATGCTCGAGTACAGCATCGTCGGCATGCTGGCTCTGCTCAGCCTGCTCATCCGTGTGCTGCGCCGGCCACACCCGCAGCCCGAGGTCGTGTGAGGTCGGTGGTCGGTGTTCAGCGTTGGGGTAAGCCCGCACACCTGGGAGCGCAGGCGTCTCGCCCGCATCAGTGGACGAGGGCACGATGCCCTCGCTCCCAGGAGAACATCCGGGCCAACGTAGCCGCTGCCGCATCGAGACGCCCCAGCCCACGGCGCTGGTCGTCCCTCTCCCAGGCTGAGAGAGGGGGGTGTGTTGTTGGCGTTGCGGTGCG
>JACAEO010000138.1 GCA_013388805.1 Chloroflexota bacterium | reverse complement strand
GCGCACCGCAACGCCAGATTCTGGCCCCCTCCCCTGGCAGGGGAGGGGGGCCGCGCCGCGCGCAGCGCCGTAGGTGCAAGGTATTGGCTCTAGGCACCGACGGCGCGAGCTTGCAGCATCTCCTGTCCGTCAGCTACCTGCGTGCATGGCAGGGTGAAGTAGAACGTACTCCCCTTGCCGAGCTCACTTTCCAGCCAGATCCGCCCGCCATGGAGTTCGATCAGCCAGCGCGAGATGGCCAGCCCCAGGCCGGTACTCGGGTACGGGCGCAGCTGGGAGTCCTCAACCTGCTCGAAGTGATTGAAGATGCGCGCCTGATCGGCAGCAGCGATGCCGATGCCCGTATCACGCACCCAGATCGTCAACTCCGGACCATCGGCATGCGCGCCAAGGATCACCTCGCCAACGCTGGTAAACTTGCAGGCGTTGGAGACGAGGTTCAGCAGCACCTGGCGTACCCGTGTCTCATCGGCGAGGACGGGCGGGAGGGTGCCATGATACTCGCCACGCACCCGGATCGGACGATCCTTGAGCAGCCCCCTGGCAGTGCGCAGCATCTCGTCGAGCAACGGGGCGAGCGACAGCGCGTCCCGGTTCAACTCGATGCGCCCGGCCTCGACCCGGGCCAGGTCGAGGATGTCGTTGATCAGACCGAGCAGGTGCTCGCCGCTACGCCGGATCTCACGCAGATCGGCGACAAACGCTGGCGGCAGCGGTACGCCCTCGTAGATCTCGGGGTGCTCGACCATCGCCGTGCTGAAGCCGATGATGATATTGAGCGGCGTCCGCAACTCGTGGCTCATGGTGGCCATGAAGCTGGCCTTGGCATGATAGGCCGCCTCGGCGGCGGCGCGGGCCGCCTCGAGCGCGAGGCCCTGGCGGCGCAACTGCTCGTGGAACTGGTCACGCTCGTGCAGGGCCGCCGCCAGGTCGGCCTGGGACTGCCGCAACAGCTCTGCGCAGCGCTCGGCCTGCGCAGCAGCCGCAACCGCGCGTTCGCGTACGCCGCGGATGTGCCGCGCACCCGTCCGCGCGAGGGCAGCAAGCCCCAGCAGCAGGAACCTGACCAGGCGCGACGCTAGAAGCCTGAACCGGGCAAACTTCTCGTCTGGGAGCGAACAACCGGAATGCATAGACGGCTCGTCTGTACCCGGAATGGAAGAAGCACGTGCCCGGGCCAACGCCCCGGACCCTCAGGCCTCGATCTTCCTGGATGGTACCGAGCCGCGACTGCTCATGTCAAGGTTTGTATATTGCAACGATGTAAAAATTGTGTCATCTAGAAATAGCGGCTCAGGTTCTCGAAGATCTGCGCGATGTTGCCGGTGTCGCCCTGCACGACAATCGTCCGGGAGAACTCGGCGATCGCCTCGAGGATGCTAAGGTCGGCGTCGGCGCCATAGGCCACCGGGAAGATGCTGATCCCGGTCTCGTCAAAGCGCTGGCGGAGCTGATCGATCGTGGCAGAACTGGCGTTATCGGCGCCGTCGGAGAGCAGCACGATCGCCCGGATACGATCATCTTCGGACGGCGGCAGCGCCTCGAGCTCCTGGCGGGCCAGTTCGAGCGCATCGAAGACCGCCGTCTTGCCCTGGGCGCGCAAGTCGCCAATCGCGCGCTGGAGCCCGATCCGGTTCTCGCTCAACGGGTTGAGGGGCGTCACGACGCGGGCGCTGGAATCAAAGCTGATCAGGCCGACGCGATCCTCGGCCAGAATGCGCATCAGGAACGTCTCGAGGCCCGCCCTGACCAGTTCGATCTTCTCGCCCTCCATAGAGCCCGAGGTATCGACGACGAGCATGATATCGGCCCGTTTGCGGTTCAGCGCCCAGGAGTTCTTGGCAGCGACGATGACCTCAGCGCCGGGCACTTCGAGGATGGTCTGCACACCCTGGGGATCGACACCGAAGGCCGGGCTGATCGGGTCGGCGAGCGGCACATCGACATTGGCGGGGCGGAAGCCGAAGCTCATCGCCGAACGCTGCGCCTCGGGGGTGAGCAAAAAGTCATAGAAGGCGCCAGCGGCCTGGCGCTCCTCCGGGCTGGCGCTGCTGAGCACGATAAACGGATTGTCGTGCCAGAAGGTGCCCTCACGCGGATAGATCGCAACCAGCGGCGTGGCCGGCGGATCGAACTTGTTGAAGTCGATCAGCGTGATCTCCTCCATCGGGAAGGCCGAGATGTATGACATCCCGAATTTCTTCATGTTCGAGGAGAAGATCAGCGTATTGTAGCCATAGTGCTTGATGCCCTGGCCGAGGTCGCGGATGAACTGCTGCGACTCGCTGCGCTGTACATCGGCGACGGTGAGCCCGCGCTGCTTGCCGGTGGCGGCGTAGAACTCGGCGATCAGCGTGCTCAGGGCCGTGGTGCTGATCTCCGGGTCGGTGTGGCCCCATGAGAAGCGGCCCCACTCGGGGTGGCCAAACCTGCCCCAGCCCTCCGGGTCCTGAATCAGCGCAAGCATGTCCGCCCAGCCGATGGGTTTGGCCGGCCAGCCCATCGCTTCGGCCATCGGCCGCCACATGCCGATCACCACCGGGGTGAGCACCAGCGGTTTGTTCGAGATGGCGATGTTCTGGTTGCCGCTCTCCTGCTTGAGCACCTCGAGCCAGGTCGATGCCGATGGGCTCCAGACCGTGACGTTGAGCGTGCCGTTCTTGATCTCGGTGCGGGCCGCACCGGACGATTTGTTGACCCCCTCGACGAAGACCGGGCGACCCTCCACCTCGACCCGCTGCTGGTTGAAGCGCGGGATCTGCTCGTTCAGCCACTTCTCTTTCTCAGGGCTGTAGGCGATCGAGATGCGGATGGCATTGGCAGGTGGGCCGTCACCGCCCGACGAGGTGAGGCCTCCGAGCGAGGTGCAGGCTGCCAGCAGAGCGAGCACGATCAGCAAGAGTGCAAAACGCAGGAACCGCATAATCGCTCCTCGTCACTGGACGATGAACTGGGCATTGCGATACTGGCTATCGAGAGCGTCTTTGATCACGCCGCTGACGAGCACGTCGCGCACCTCGCGGATGCCGTCCTCAACACTCAGGCGCGGCTGGAAGCCAAGGACCCGGCGGATCCTGGCGAACGAGACACGAATGTCTCGCATATCGCCGCCGAAGGTCAGATCCTTGTACTCGATCTGCGTGCCCTCGACGTAGCGCTGGACCAGGGCAACGATCTCGTCCTTGGTATAGTTGCCCTCATCGGAGCCAACATTGAAGACCTGACGCCCCGCCTCGTCGAGCGGGGCCTGCAGCGCGAGCAGGACCGCGTCGGCCACATCGCGCACATGGACAAACGAGCGGGCATAGCCGCGCTGGTAGATCACCAGCCGGCGCCGGGTGAGCGCTTCGAGCACGAACTGGTTGACGATCAGGTCGAAGCGCATGCGCGGCGAGACGCCGAAGAGCGTGGCGAAACGGTAGACGATCGGCGCCGTCTGGCCGCCGGCGGTCTCGTTGAGCAGGAACTGCTCCGAGGCGATCTTGGTCTCGGCATAGAGCGACTGCGGGTTGAGCGGCGAGTCCTCGGTGACGGGCACGCCATCGGGCGAGAGGCCATAGTTGCTGTAGGTCGAGGCAAAAAGCAGGCGGGGCACGCCTGCGGCCTCGGCCGCGGCATACACCCGGCGCGTGCCCTCGAAGTTGTAGCGCCAGGCCACCTGCGGCCCGACCATCTGGCAGGCGGGGAAGCCAACGATCGCGGCGAGGTGCACCACCGCATCCACGGGGCGGGTGGGCAGGGCGCCGACGCGCAAACCGCCCGCCTCGGCCTGGAGCTGCGCCGGATCGCAGACGTCGATCTTGGCAAAGTGAAAGCGGGGGTGATGCCAGTAGCCGAGCAACGACTGGCCGCCGAAGAGCAGATCGTCGGCCACCGTGACCCGCCAGCCTGCATAGAGCAGGACGCCGGTGAGCAGCGACCCGATGTAGCCAGCGCCGCCGGTGATCAGGGCGTGTGGCGCATCGTCACGATCACGAGCCAGATAGGTCATTGGTCACTCCTTCGCCCGTGGGCCGGGCACAACGCGCTGCTGCTCGTACCAGGCGATCGTCGCGCGCAACCCCGCCTCGAATGAGGTGTGGGAGACGAAGCCGAAGCGCTCCTGAGCGCGCGAGGTATCGAGCTTGCGCCGCGGCTGGCCGTTGGGCTTACTGGTATCCCAGACGATCCGCCCGTTGAAGCCGGTGAGCCGGGCGATCAACTCGGTCAACGCGCGAATGCTGATCTCGTGGGCGCTGCCGAGGTTGACCGGATCGCTACTGTTGTAGCGCTCGGTCGCCAGCAGAATGCCGTCGGCGGCGTCCTCCACATAGAGGAACTCGCGCGTCGGCGACCCATCGCCCCAGGCCACGATCTCGGCGGCGCCACTGTCACGCGCCTCGACACACTTGCGGATGAGCGCCGGGATGACGTGGGAGCTGTAGAGGTCGAAGTTGTCGCGGGGGCCGTAGAGGTTCACCGGCAGCAGAAAGATCGAGTTGAAGCCATACTGCTCGCGGTAGCCCTGGCTCTGCACCAGCATCATCTTCTTGGCCATGCCGTAGGGAGCGTTCGTCTCCTCCGGGTAGCCGTTCCAGAGGTCGTCCTCCTTGAAGGGCACCGGCGTATACTTGGGGTAGGCACAGACGGTGCCCAGGGCGACGAACTTCTCAACGCCGGCCTGCCAGCTCTCGTGCAGCAGCTGGACGCCCATCATCAGATTGTCGTAGAAGAAGTCCGCCGGGTGCTCACGGTTGGCCCCGATCCCGCCGACACGGGCTGCGAGGTGCAGGACGAGATCGGGCCGGGCGTCGGCCAGCAACTGGCGGATGGCATCGCGCTCGCGCAGATCGTAGATGCTGGAACGGGGCACCACCAGCTCGGCGGGCCCCAGGTCACGGAGCCGATCGACCACGAAACTGCCGAGGAAGCCCGCGCCGCCGGTTACAACAACGCGGCGTCCGGCCCAGAAGGCCCGCCGATCGGGCCATGCAGGATTACTCGTCACGGTCGTTCCTTTTGCTCGATCGCGTGGCATTGCGCGATCCACGCTGAGCGCTACAACAACTCCACCCGGGCACGCAGCTCGGGGCGCAAGCCACCGGTTGCATTGCGCGTATCGACCACGCCGGGTGCCAGTTCGACGATCCGCTCGTAAGGGAACGCGCTGTGGTTCGTGATGATCACCGCGCAGTCACAGCGGCGCAGCAACTCCTCGCTGAGCGGGGTCGTCTCGTAGCGCCGCCCATCGTGGGTTTCGAAGTGGCGCACGTAGGGATCGCAGGGAAGCACCGTGGCCCCCCCGGCCATGAGCAGGTCCATCACCTTCAGCGCCGGCGACTCGCGGTAGTCGTCCACATCGGGCTTGTAGGCCACGCCGAGCAGCAGCACGAGTGAACCATTGAGCGACTTACGCTGGCGATTCAGCGCGCGGACAACCAGCTCACGGACGTGGCGCGGCATCTGGGTGTTGATCTCACCGGCCAGTTCAATGAACCGTGTGCTCAGGTCGAAGGCGCGAGCCTTCCAGGTGAGGTAAAACGGGTCGATCGGAATACAGTGGCCGCCCAGCCCGGGCCCCGGGGTAAACTTCATAAAGCCATAGGGCTTGGTGGCCGCCGCCTCGACCACTTCCCAGACGTCGAGGCCCATGCGGTCGCAGAGCAGGGCCAGTTCGTTGACCAGGGCGATGTTCACGGCGCGGAAGATGTTCTCGAACAGCTTGGTCAGCTCGGCGACATCGGGGGAGGAGACTGGCACAACCGTGGTGGTGATCTGGCGGTAGAAGGCGCCGGCCAGATCGGTGCAGGCGGCACTGACGCCGCCCACCACCTTGGGCGTATTCTCCACGCTGTAGCCCTTGCTGCTGGTCTGTCCAGGGTCGATGCGTTCGGGCGAGAAGGCGAGGAAGTAGTCGGCGCCAACCTGGAGCCCGCGCGCGTCGAGCAGGGGCTGCACGACCTCACGGGTGGTGCCGGGGTAGGTGGTGCTTTCGAGGATGATGAGCTGGCCGGGGCGCAGATGCCGGGCGATCGTGGCGGCGGCGGCCTCGACGTAGCTCAGATCGGGGTCGCGGGTCAGGTTGAGCGGGGTCGGCACACAGATGATCAGCAGGTCGCAGCCGGCCATGGGGGCACTATCGGTGGTCGCCACGAAGCGCCCACTGTCGCGCATGTCGGCGAGGGCCGCACTGGGCACATCACCGATGTAGCTCTGGCCAGCGTTGAGCTGATCGACTCGTTCCGCGCTCACGTCGAAACCCAGCACCGGGAAGCCCTGAGCTGCGGCGCGCACAGCCAGCGGCAGGCCAACATAGCCCATGCCGATCACGCCGACGGCGGCGGAGCGCGCGCTGATCTTTGCGAGCAGGTCTGCCTGGTAGGTCATTGGTCTTTCCAGCGTCAGTGATCGTCGTATAACCACCGTATTGTACCGCAGCCGGTACCACCTGCGTATCCGCCCGGCGAGCGAACAAGTTGCTCAATCGCCGCCTTCGGGGTACGATAACCGCCAGCAACCCGGTACGCCACGACGAAAGGGTCCTGCTGGTAAAGCCGGGTGCGCGGGCCTCCGGCCCGCATGCAGGCGGGCGTTCGGCAGCAGGACCACGAAAGGGGGCCATATCGCGATGCGCTACGCAGCCCTGATGGGCGCCGAGGTGCGGCGCAAGGAGGATCCGCGACTGATCCGCGGTGCGGGGCTCTACGTGGCCGACCTCAAGCTGCCTGGGATGCTCCACCTGGCAATCGTGCGCAGCCCCCACGCCCATGCCACGATCCAGGCAATCGATGCCAGCGCCGCCCGGGCGATGCCCGGTGTGGTTGCCGTGCTCAGCGGGCGGGACATGCTCGCGCTCTGCGAGCCGCTACCGCTGGCCAACGCAGGCGAGGGCGGCGGCGAGGGCGGCAACTACAGCGGCCGGGTTCGTCACGTCCTGGCGGTCGAACGGGTTCGCCACGTCGGCGAGGCGGTGGCCGCGGTGCTGGCCAGCAGCGAAACGGCCGCCATCGATGCGGCCCAGACCGTCGAGGTCGACTACCTGCCCCTGCCCGCGGTGAGCGACCCGCTGCAGGCGATCGCGCCCGGCGCACCGGTGATCTTCGCGGGCATGGCGGACAACATCGACCATCGCCGCCGGCGCCAGCGGGGCGACATGACGGCTGCCTTCGCCAATGCCCACACCATCGTCCGGCAGCGCATGGTCAACCAGCGGCTCTTCGGCTTCCCGATGGAGGGCCGCGCGGTGGTGGCCACGCCCGACCCGGCGACGGGCGGGCTGACCCTCTACACCAGCACCCAGACGCCGCACCAGGTGCGCGGCGAGGTGGCGCAGGTGATCCGCCTCGCGGAGAGCCAGCTGCGCGTGATCGCCCCCGATGTCGGCGGCGGCTTCGGGGTGAAGATCGGCAGCTACCCCGAGGAGGCGCTCTGCGCCGCCCTGGCGCTGCGCTACAACGCCCCGGTGCGCTGGGTCGAGGATCGGCTGGAGCACGTGCTGGCCACCACCCACGGGCGCGCCCAGGTCTGCGACCTGGCAGCCGCCGTGATGGCCGATGGCACGGTCAGCGCGCTGCAGCTGCGCATCGTCGCCGATCTCGGCGCCTACCCGCTCGCCCCGGGCCTACCCGATCTGACGACGGCCATGGCGGTTGGTGTCTACCGGATCCCGAATGTCGAGCTGGAGGCCACCAGCGTCTACACCAATACCACTCCGGTGGCGGCCTACCGCGGCGCCGGCCGCCCCGAAGCAGCCTACTACATCGAGCGCCTGATGGACCTGGTGGCCACCGAATTGGGGCTCGACCCGGCTGAGGTGCGCCGGCGCAACTTCATCCCGCCCGACGCCTTCCCCTACAAGACGCCCACCGGCCTGACCTACGATAGCGGCGAGTACGAGCGAGCGCTGAGCAAGGCGCTGGAGCTTGCGGGCTACACGGAGCTGCGCCAGGAGCAAGCCCGGCGCAGGAGCGCCGCCAGCGGGGCGGCCGACACGCTGCTGGGCATCGGCATCGCCTGCTACGTGGAGATGTGCGGCTTCGGCCCCTACGAGAGCGCCCAGCTGAAGGTTGAGCCCAGTGGCGCGGTGACCGTGACCACCGGCATCTCACCCCACGGCCAGGGCACGGCCACAACCTTCGCCCAGATCGTCGCGGACCAGATCGGCGCCGACTTCGACCAGATCGTGGTCCGGCACGGCGACACGGCCACTACCCCGATGGGCATCGGCACCATGGGGTCGCGCTCACTTGCCGTGGGTGGCGGGGCGCTGATGCGCGCGGCGGCGCGCGTGCGCGCGAAGGCCTGCCAGATCGCCGCAACCATGCTCGAAGCCGATCCCGTCGATATCGAACTGGTCGCGGGGCGCTACCGCGAACGCGGCGCCAGCGGGGAGGGGCTGACGCTGGCCCAGATCGCCCAGCGGGCCTACAGTCGCAAGCTGCCGGCCGCGATCGAGCACGGTCTGGAAGCCACCGACTACTTCCGGCCCGCGGAGCTGATCTACCCCTTCGGCGCGCACGTCGCCGTGGTTGAGGTCGAGGTTGAGACCGGCATAGTGCGACTGCGAGACTACATCGCGGTGGACGACTGCGGCCCGCGGATCAGCCCGTTGATCGTGACCGGCCAGATCCACGGCGGGCTGGCCCAGGGTATCGCCCAGGCGCTGCTGGAGGAAGTGGTCTACGACAAGGACGGGCAACTGCTGAGCGGCTCGTTGATGGACTACGCCCTGCCGCGGGCCGAGCTCTTCCCGCCATTCACCCTGGGCCAGACCGAAACGCCGACACCACTCAACCCCCTGGGGGTGAAGGGTGTCGGCGAGGCAGCGACGATCGGCTCGACGCCAGCGGTGGCCAACGCGGTGATCGATGCACTTGCCCATCTGGGCGTGCGCCATATCGACATCCCGCTGCGCGCCGAGAAGGTCTGGCGCGCGGCCAACCGGCGCTGAGGCTGCGAATACGCTAGTACAGTTCCAGGCGACCTGGTTGGGCATTAGCGCGACCGCGACCGTGTCCAGCTGCGCCGCGCCCAATCTACAATCAAAAATCTGCAATCTGCAATCGCACTAGGGATGGGTCATCCGCACATCCACCACCTGCTCCACGACCGGGGTGATCCGGGCGCGCACCTCCTCCGGGGTCAGCCCGGCGACCTTGAAGGTCACGGTGCTATGGCCGGGGCTCTCACCGGCGAAGGTGCCGAGGGCGATGATATTGCCACCAGCCGCAGCCAGCGCCTGGGTCAGCTGGGCGAGTTGACCAGGTTCGTCGCGCACGCGCACCTCACAGCGCACCCCACTGTCGCGGGCGCCCATCAACTCCAGAAAGATCTTGAACAGGTCGGTCTCGGTGATGATCCCGACCACCTCGCCACCCCGGACGACCGGCAGGCCACCCACCCGCTGGTCGGCCATTATGCGCGCCGCCTCTTCGATCGGCGTATCCTCGGTCACCGCTGCGACGTCGCGGGTCATAATCGACTCAACGGTGAGCTTACTGAGCAGGTAGTTCAGTTCCCAGACACTCAGGGTGGTAGCCTGCGAGGGTGAGGCGTTGAGCAGATCCTTCATCGAGACAATACCGACCAGCTTGGCGTGCGAGACCACGGGGGCGCGCCGAATATGCTCGGTACGCATCAGGTGCAGCGCATCATTGACCGGCGTCTCAGGAGTAACGGTGATGACCGGACGCGACATACGTTCGCCGACGAACATGACTACCTCCTCGTAGGCCGTTCGGCTCAGAGCAACAACGAGCAACCAATCGGGCCGCTTCCGGCCCACCGCTTACTATAGCACACCTGGCGCGCCTGGCGTGTACACGCCGCTCACCCCCCAGGGCTGTTGCAACGTCGCCAGGTGCGCCGGAACCTCACCCCCCCTCTCCCAGGCTGGCAGAGGGGGGTATGTTGTTGGTGTTTGGGGGGGGGGGGGGGGGGGGGGGGGGGGGGGGGGGGGGGGGGGGGG
>JACAEO010000038.1 GCA_013388805.1 Chloroflexota bacterium | reverse complement strand
GCGCGGCCCCCCCCCCCGCCGCGCGGCGATCTGCTCGGCCTCAACGATCAGCCCGATCACCCGCCGCCGGTCCATGGCGAGCAGGGCTTCGGGCACGGGCACCTCCTTTACCAGCGGCACATTGGCCACCTTCCAGCCCAGCACGGCCAGGTACATACTCAGGGGCGACTTGCCCACCCGCGAGATGCCGACCAGCACGATCTCGGCGTGGCTGACATCTTTGATCCGCGCCCCATCGTCGTGCTGCATAGTGAACTCGATCGCCTCGAGCCGCTCGAAATAGGCCGAGCGCCGCTGCTGGTAGAGCCCGGGCTTACCCACCGGCTCGCGGCCAAGCACCGTCGCCAGGCGCGAGAGCACGCTCCCCACCAGGTCGATCTCGTAGACGTGGCACTCACGGGCCTTGCGCACCAGGTCGCGCCGCAGGCCCGGTTCCATGAGCGTATGCAGGATGGTGCCGCCCGTAGCTTCAGCCTGGGCCACCACCTCGCTGAGTTGCGCCGGGTCGCGCACATTGGGCACCACGATCAATGGCACATCGACGCCCTCAAACTGGGTCAGCACCAGCCGTGCCACCTCGGCGCCGACGCCCCCCGCGCCACCGGAAACAATGTAGAGGGGCGGCATCTCATGCCCCGGCTGCTGCTCACCCTCCATCACCACCCCTTTCGCTCACGGTTCGAGCACGTGTTATGCGTTGGTCAACGACGTCTTCTGGGATGCTACCCGCCCGGTGATACTGAGCGAAGCGACGCATCGTCCTGTGAAGCCGGCTAACGCTGGCTCGCGAGGCCGCGCAGGTGGCCTTCGCATGCATAGCCGAGGGCTTATGGTTTTTAAGCATTCATGTGGGTAGACGCCCGTACCGTCGGCGTAAACGCCTCGGCTATGGGATGCGAAGGTCGCCTGCGCGGCCTATCCCCCTCAGCTTTTCGGCTTGGCCAGCGAGACCCGCACCGGACGGCCGCGCAGGCTCACCCCGGCGAGGCCGCGCAGCACGCGCTCGGCCTGTTCGCTGGGCACCTCAACGAAAGCGAAGTGATCGTAGATGTCGATCGCGCCGATCTGGCGACCGGGCAGGCCCACCTCGTTGGCGATCGCGCCGACAATATCGGCGGGGCGCACCCGGTCGAAGCGGCCGACATCGAGGAAAAGCCGGGTCATGCCCGTCTCGGCGCCAGCGCTGTCGCCCTCGATGCTCGCCAGCGTATCCTCCTGCTCGACCTCATTGAGCAGCAGCTTGAAAGCCGCGGCGGCCAGTTCGGTCACATCGTGCTCTTCGGCCATCTCCTCGACCATCAGCACATAGGGGTCAAGGCCATCGCCCTCAAGCACCTCGCGCAGCGCCTCACGGAACGCCTCACGCCGACGCGCCGCCACATCGGCCAGGCTGGGCAGCTTCAGGCGCTGGATGCGGCTCCGCGTCGCGCGCTCGATGTTCTGCAGCTGGCGTCGCTCGCGGGGGATGATCAGCGAAATGGCCATACCGGCGCGGCCTGCCCGCCCGGTGCGCCCGATGCGATGCACGTAGCTCTCCGGGTCACCGGGGATGTCATAGTTGATCACGTGGCTCACGTCGGGGATATCGAGGCCACGGGCGGCCACGTCGGTAGCCACCAGCAACTCCACCTGGCCCTCGCGAAAGCGCTTCATCACCCGGTCACGCACTGCCTGGCTCAAGTCGCCGTGGAGCACCTCGGCCAGGTAACCACGGCCCTGCAGGCTCTCGCCCAGCTGGTCGGCCTCGGCGCGGGTACGGCAGAAGATCATCGCCGAGGCGGGCGTCTCAACGTCGAGCACCCGGCAGAGGGCATCGAGCTTTTCGCGCGGCGGCACATCATAGTAGACCTGCTTGATCCGCGGGGCGCTCAACTCCTCGCTCACCACCCTGATGCGCAGCGGGTCGCGGGTGTAGCGCTGAGCCAGGCTCTGCACCTCCTCGGGCAGGGTCGCCGAGAAGAGGGCCGTCTGCCGCTCGGCGGGCGTTTGCTGGAGGATGTACTCGATATCCTCGGCGAAGCCCATGTCCAGCATCTCATCGGCCTCATCGAGCACGACGGTCCGGATCGCGTCGAGGACCAGCGTGCCGCGGCGCATATGGTCCATGATCCGCCCGGGGGTACCGACCACCACCTGCACGCCGCGGGCCAGCGCCCGCAGCTGGCGCTCGATCGGCTGCCCGCCATAGACTGGCAGCACGTGGGCCTCGCGGCTCTTGCCGTAGCGGAACATCGCCTCGGCCACCTGCATAGCCAGTTCGCGGGTCGGGGCCAGCACCAGGGCCTGGGGGATGCGCGCGGGCTGCAGCCGCTCGATGATCGGCAGGGCGAAGGCCGCCGTCTTGCCCGTGCCCGTCTGGGCCTGGGCGAGGACATCGCGGCCGGCAAGCAGCGCCGGGATGGCCTGGGCCTGGATCGGCGTCGGCTCGTCGTAGCCAAGCTCGCGCAGCGAAGCCAGGATCGGCTCGCTCAGCCCGAGCGCCTCGAATGTGGTCATCGCTGGCACCACCCTCTCTGCCTCTCACCGCGCGCAAACCTCGCTGGCACCGTTTTTGATTATAGCACGGCCGGCTGGCCGGCCCGCAAATCCGAATCGTACAACCGTTTGTTTCGGCATCTGGACACAATGTGGTATGCTGTAGGGTAGTCGCTGGCCCGGCGCTATACGGTCCGCTAAGCAACCCTGCCGACAACGACACTCGTACCTACCCTGACAGGGCGCCCGATGACAGCGCAAGCGCGGATCCTGGTGGCCGACGATGACCCGGCCATGTGCCTCCTGCTACGAGAGACGCTCCAGGAGGCCGGCTATGAGGTTCTGATCGCTCACGACGGCGATCAGCTGGTGCGCATGGCCCAGGATCACCCCCCCGACCTGTTGCTGGTCGATCTGATGATGCCGCTGATGGATGGCTTTGAGGCCATCCGCCAGCTGCGCAATGACACGCGCACCTCGCACCTGCCGATGATCATCCTCACCGCGCGCAGCGCATCGTCCGAGGTGGTGACGGGCTTCGACAGCGGCGCCGACGACTACATCGTCAAACCCTACGACATTGATGTGCTGCTGGCGCGCATCCGCAGCCATCTGCGCCGCGCCGCCAAGCTGCCCGTGCGCAACCCGCTCACCGGGCTGCCCGGCAATGTGCTGCTGCAGGCCGAGCTGGAACGGCAGATCAGCCAGGGCACGCCCTTCGCGCTGATCTATGTCGATCTCGACAACTTCAAGGCCTTTAACGACGCCTATGGCTTCGCCCGCGGCGACCGGGCCATCCATATGCTGGCCGGCGTGCTCGCCGAGGTTGCGCCGCGCGAGGATTTTCTCGGCCATATCGGCGGCGACGATTTTGCGATCATTCACTATGGCGGCCATCCCGAGGAGCTCGCCCAACGCATCATTGCCACCTTCGACGGGCGGGTGCGCGAGCTTTACGATCCGGCCGATCTGCAGCGCGGCTACCTGCGCGGCGTCGACCGCCACGGCGTGCCCCGCCAGTTTGGCCTGCTCAGCCTCTCGATGTCGGTGGTCAGCTCCGAGGGCCAGCGCTTCACCAGCGTCGATGAGATCAGCAAGGTGGCCGCCGAGGTGAAGAGCGCCGCCAAGAGCATCGCCGGGAGCAGCTATGTCTTCGACCGGCGCCTGAGCACCCAGCCGCCGGCTGAAGAACGCCGTGGGCAGCGCCGCCCTGCTGCGCTGCTGATCTACCCCGACGAAGGCTTGCGCGCCTCGATCGCCACCAGCCTGCGCCTCCAGGGCTATCGCCCGTTGATCGCTACCGATGTGCTCAAGGCCCAGGACCAGCTCGCGCGCACCCCTGACCCGGTGCTGATGATCGCCAACGGCGCCGACCCGGCGGTCTGGCACCTCTGGCGCCAGTTGCCCGCGCCCACGCCGCTGATCGCGATCGTCGCCGATGAGCAGGCCACCGCCGCAGCCCGCGCCAATGGCGCCGTCGCCGCGCTGATCGCCACCGACAACCTGGTGGACTTTACCGACCAGTTGCTGCTCCACCTGCCGCGGGCTGCGTTCAGCGAGCTCGCTGAGCAGCCCGACACCCCCGACACGATTATCCGCGCGCTGCAGGCCCGCGCCCGCGACCTGGAGCGTGAGGCCAATGAAGATAGCCTTACCCTGCTCGCCAACCGCCGCCAGATAGATCGCCGGCTCAGCGAACTAGGCGCGCAGGCCGCGCGCAGCGGGCGGACGCTTGCCGTCCTGATGGCGAGCGTCGACCAGTTCAAGGAGCTCACTGATCGCTTCGGGCTCAGTGTCGGCAACGAGGTGCTGCGGGGCGTCGCCGGTGCGCTGCGCGGCATCTGTCGCCCCAGTGACGTGGCGGCGCGCTACGACGGCGCTGAGTTCCTCGTGTTGCTGCCCGAAACCTCGCTCGCTGACGCCACGGTGATCGCCGAACGCATCCGCGAGGCCGTCGAACAACTGGCCTGGAGCACGATCCACCCGCAGCTACAGGTCACAGTGAGCATCGGCGTTGCTGCGGCCAGCGGACCCGGCGCCGAGCAGTGCATCGATCAGGCTGATCGGCGGCTCGCCGCTGCCAGCCGGGCCGGCCACAATCGGGTGGTAGCCGCAGAATGGGAGCCCGAGCATGGACTTTGACGAACTGTTGCACCGGGGGGTGGCCGAGGTGATTGTCGAGGCAGAGTTGCGCCAGCGTCTCGCCGAGGGTAAACCGCTGCGCCTCAAACAGGGCTTCGACCCGACCCGACCCGAGATGCACATCGGCCACGCCGTCGGGCTGCGCAAGCTGCGCCAGTTCCAGGAACTGGGCCACCAGGTCGTGCTGATCGTCGGCGACTGGACCGCCCAGATCGGCGACCCCTCCGGTCGCGATGAGACCCGCACGCGCCTGTCGGCCGAGGAAGTGCGCGCCAATGCCGAGATCTTTATGGAGCAGTTCTTCCGCGTGGTCGACCGGCAACGGACCGAGGTGCGCTGGCAGAGCGAGTGGTTCGGCACCTTCAGGCTGGAGCAGGCGCTCGATCTCGCCGGACGCTTCACCCTCGCCCAGATGCTCGCCCACGAGACCTTCCGCAAACGCTACGAGTCCGGCGCCGGTCTGACCATCCTCGAGCTGATGTACCCCATGCTCCAGGGCTACGACTCGGTGGCGATCAAGGCCGATGTGGAGTTCGGCGGCACCGACCAGAAGTTCAACATCCTGGCGGGCCGCGAGTTGATGGCCCAGCTGGGCATGACCCCGCAGCAGGTCTTCCTGGTACCGCTCATCCCGGGCACCGATGGCCGGAAGATGAGCAAGACCTTCCTCAATACGGTTGATATCCGCAGCGCCCCCAGCGAGATGTTCGGTCGCGTTATGTCAATGACCGACGGAGTGATCCCGCTCTACTTCGAGGTCTTCACGGATGTGCCCCTCGATGAACTGGCCGAGATCCACCGCGCGCTGGCAGAGGGCAGCGTCAACCCGCGCGACCTGAAACTACGCATTGCCCGCGAGGTGGTGGCCCAGTTCCACAGCCCGGATGAGGCGCGGGCCGCCGAGGAAGCCTTCGTGCGCCAGTTCGTGCAGCGGGAGCTACCGGCGGACATCCCCGAGCACCAGCTGGCTGTGCCGACCGCTATCGTCGACCTGATGGTCGCCGCCGGGCTTGCAGCCTCGAAGAGCGAGGCGCGCCGCCTGATCGATGGGGGCGGCGTGCGGATCGACGGCGCGCGCGTCGAGCGCTACGACCTGGCGCTGCACCCCGGGGCTGGCGCCGTGGTCCAGGTGGGACGCCGCAAGTTCGTGCGTGTGGTTTGACCCGCGGCGCCGCGCGCTACCACTGCGTGCAGACTGCCCCTGGTCGAATCACAACGCCCCGTGGTCAACCCACCTCGCAGCCGGCCCCCGTGGTGCCCTATGCTGCGGCTGAGCGCCCCGCGGCACGCCGCTGGCGAGGGAGGACGAGCCTATGAGGGGCGACCAGCTGCAATTGAGCCTGATGCATCCCGCCGACATCCCGCACCTCACCCGGCTCATGCGCGAGGCCTTTGACGCCGACGTGCCGGCCGACGCCAGTGTGAGCCCGGAACTGCTGGACTGCTACCACAACGACGACCTGTTCCACAAGTGGCCGCCCGGCTGCCTCGATGCCGAACGCTACAGCGTCGCCATCACCGGCGTCCTGGCCGGCGCCGCCGTGATCTGGCACTACCCCGCCGCAACCGCGGTGCTCGGGTTGCTCTTTGTGGCCCCCGCCCACCAGCAGCGCGGCATCGGCACCCGCATCTGGCACGACCTTGAGGCGCGCTACGACGAGGCCGCCCGCTGGCTGGTCTCAGCCCCGGCCTGGTCGGGCAAGACCCAGCGCTTCTACCGGCAGGCGTGTGGCTTCCAATTCGTGCGCCAAACGGGCGCATATGTGGTTCTTGAAAAAGCGATGCGGCGATGACGGCGCGTTTCCGGGCTCAATCGCGCTCGATCTGCCGGCTGAGATTGCGCAGATTGTTGGTCCAGCCGTCAAGCATATCGGTCAGCCCGCTGAAGAGGTTGGGCGGCGCGCCCATTGCGCGGCGCGCGGCCGGCATGCTGTAGACAGGCGGACGCTGGTGCTCACCGTTGTGGTGCGGCGGAGCACTGTGCTGCGCAGCGCCGTGTGCCTCGCCGGTGTGGGACGGAGGAGCGTGCGTATCCACGGGCGGAGGCGGCAGATTGGGCATCACCAGGTCGATCACCGGCGGCATACCCCGCGCGGTGCGCAGGTAGTCCAGCGCCTCCACCTCGTTGCCGAAGAGGCCAACACCACTGACCAGCTTGACCAGCGGCGCAAAGATCAGCAGGTGGTGCTCGCTCACGACGAAGGCCAGGTGGCCGAGGCGCGGGTGGTGAACCACCTGCTCGGTGCGGCGGCGGGCGGCGGGGCTTGCCCCGGCAATGCGCCGCCCGTCCACCAGCAAGTCAGTCGGGCTGGGACAGGTGTCGAGCAGCGCCCAGAGCTCATAGAAGTACGCCTCCGCCTGATCCATGGCCAGGTGGCCATCCAAGACGACCCAGAGCAAGTCGTCGCTGTGGCGGGTGATCCGGTAGGGCATCGGCGCACTCCTCCCAGATGGGCGCCCCACGCGGGCGGGGCATAGGGGCTTCGACACAACTGTGTGCCCATTATACAAGCCCTTTGCCTATATGTCCATACATATAAACAAGAAATATCCGGCAGCTGTGCTATACTGGCGCCGTCCGGAGCACAAGCGAACCTGGAGCGCGGAGGAGGTCGCCATGATCTTCATCGTCGGCGGGACGGGCACCCTGGGGCAGACCCTGGTGCGCATGGTGCGTGAGCAAGGCCGGCCAGTCCGGGTGCTGGTACGCCCCGGCTCGCTGGCCAGGGCTGAGCCGCTGCGCCAGCTCGGCGCCGAACTGGTGGGCGGCGACATCCGCGACCCGGGCAGCCTGGCGGTGGGCTGCCGCGGCGCCACCCACGTGATCTGCGCCACCAGCGCGGGCGCCGACCGGCGCGATGAGTCGCGGCGCCTGGCCGAGTATCAGGGCCCGCTCAACCTGTTGCGCGCTGCCGAGGAGGCCGGCACGGTTCGCCAGTTCATCTTCACCAGCACGCTCTTCCCGCGCAATCCCGTCGGCTACAAGTTCGTCTGGGCCAAGCTGATGGCCGAGGAGGCGATCCAGCGCAGCAGCGTACCCTACACCATCTTCCGCCCCTGTGGCCTGTTCTACGAGATTGTGCAGCGCGGCGAGCCGATCGTCGAGCGCTTCGGCGTCTTCCCCGTGGTGGGTTCCGGCCACAAGCGCACCCAGATGCTGGCCATGGTCGATGTGGCCCGCGCCTTCGTCAACGCGATCGATAACCCCGCGGCGATCAACCGCACCTTCGAACTGGGCGGCCCCGAGCACGTGACCTTCGAGGAGATGTGCGCCACCTGGTCCCGGGTGTGGGGGCGCCCCATCCGCGTGCTCTACCTGCCGGTCTGGCTCATGAATACGCTCGGCTTCCTGCTCAAGCCGTTTAACCCCTCAGCGCCGGGGCTCATGGAGTTGCTCGAGTTCAGCTACGACGAGATGAGCTGCGATATGCGCGAGACCAGCCGCATCCTCGGCCTGGAGCAGATGCAAACCCTCGAGCAGTACTGCCGCGAATACTATGCCGGCAAGGACCAGGCAAGCCCGGTCCCCGCGTGAGCGGAAGCTGCTTCGCTTCGCTCAGCATGACGGGCCGGTAGCACGATCATATGGATGCTCGTGGGCGACGACGTTAGGTCGCCCCTGCGCCACCGGACACTCGCCAACCAGGTCATCACCCCGTCACCCGCTCGCCCCGCAGACGCTCCAACTCCTGGCGCAGGGCAATTACCTGGCGGCGCATCTGCAGGATCACCTCGACCCCGGCCAGATTCACCCCCAGGTCGTCGACGAGGCGCTTGATGAAGCGGATCTGCTCCACATCGGCGTCGCTGTAGCGGCGAATGTTGCCCTTGCTCCGCGCAGGGCTGACGAGGCCACGGCGCTCGTATAGCCGCAGGCTCTGCTCGTGCATCCCGGTGAGCTGCGCCGCCAGCTTGATGGTGTAGGTGCGCTCCTTCTCGGTCATGCCGGCTGGCCCTCCTTGATCCGCCGCAGCTCCTCGTACAGTTCGCGCTCCCGTGGCGTGAGCCGGGTCGGCAGCACGGCGTTCACCGTCACATACAGGTCGCCCCGGTGATGGGCATGGGGCTTCGGCATGCCCTGGCCGCTCAGGCGGAAGGTGCGCCCGTTCTGGGTCTGCTCGGGGATGGTCAGGGTGATCGTCTTGCCGGCGAGGGTGGGCACCGCCACCTGGCCGCCGAGCAGCAGGGTAAAGAACGGCACTTCGACCTTGACGAAGAGGTCGTCGCCCTTGCGCTCGAAGCGCGGGTGGGGCTGGATGCCGACCACGAGGTAGAGGTCGCCGCGTTTGCCGCCATTGAGCCCGGGGGCGCCCTCGCCGGGCACGCGCACGCGATTGCCGCTATCGATGCCGGCGGGGATCTTCACCGTGATCGTACGCGGCGTACCGTTCGGATTGGCGAACTGCAGCGTGCGCTGGGTGCCGCTGAAGGCCTCCTCAAGCGTGATCTCGACGGGCTGTTCGATGTCCTGGCCATCCATGCGGATGTTGAAGCCACCGCCCCGCCCGCCGCGCCCGGCGCCAAAGAGCGTCTCGAAGATATCGCTGAAGTCGGCGCCGCTGAAATCGACGCCGGGCCCCGCCTGCTCATAGCGCTTCCAGTCGCTGCCGAAGCGGTCATACTTCTCACGTTTCTCCTTATCGGAGAGGACCTCGTAGGCCTCGTTGATCTCCTTGAAGCGGGCCTCGGCCTGCTTGTCGCCGGGATTGATGTCCGGGTGATACTTGCGGGCGAGCTTGCGGTAGGCCTGCTTGATCTCCTGATCGCTCGCGCCGCGGCTCACGCCGAGCACCTGGTAGTAATCTTTCATATGGTCGTCCGTAGGCGCGGCCTGGAGCCGCGCATCAGCGCGTGGCGTGCGGCCACCAGCCGCATCTATAGCATCGAACTGCACCTATTGTACAGAGTTGACAAAAGCATTGTCAAGGTTGCTGCGTTAGAGCCGTGTTAGTTCTGGCCATGCAAAAGCCCCGCGCCGCCATTGGCGCGGGGCCGGGAGCAGGGACGATCGGGCTCAGGCCACGTGGACGTCCCAGACGTTGGCGCGGCGGTAGGCGGCGTAGTCAGCCAGATCGCGGATCAGGCGCTGGAGCTGGTCACGCTCCAGCGGGTCGTCGTAGCCGCGCACCAGGCGCTCGACGGCCGCGACCAGTTCGTCTTTGGGCCGGTAGCGATAGACGGGCTCGCCATTGGCGGTGGCCGAGCGCAGCATAATCCCGTCGTCGCTCAGCTCCTGGAGCGCCTGGCCGACGCTCCAGATGTCGCGGCAGACCCGGTCAGCGATGGCGGCAGGCGTCGCCTCCATTCGCGGGTTCTCATGAAACATCAGCAGCAGATGGAGCTTGACAGGGGTGTCAATCGCCTGTTCTACTAATCGCTGAACGATCGGGTCTAGCATCGACCTGCCTCCTTCCACTGCTGATCATCGTTGATCGGGCGAAACTTGGGGAATTACCTGTACCATGGCTGCACAATTATCCTGAACGGTGAAACGACCCCTCTGGCGTGGAAGAAGCGATCTGGGGCCATATTGCGGGCATGCTGCGTGCAATACACGGGCAGGCTTTGTGAGATTATACACGATACGTCTGACCATTGCCAGGGTTTTTTACGCGATCTTTGCCATTTCTGGTTATCGGTTGTTCACGCAACGGGCTTGCCCCGGGCGCTGGTCGCCGCAGGCAGCACGCCGCAACCAGATGCGGCTATAATACATGGTGTTGGGTAAGCAGGAAGGAGACAGCAGCTATGAAGATCCGGGTCGCGGTGCTCGGCGCCACGGGGACCGTTGGGCAGCGTTTTATCCAGCTCCTCGACGGGCATCCCTGGTTCGAGGTGACCGCGCTGATCGGCAGCGAGCGCAGCGCTGGCCGGCCCTACGCTGACGTGACGCGCTGGATGCTCGATACGCCCATCCCGGCGGCGGTGCGCGCGATGGAGATCCTGCCCGAAGATGCGCCGCTGGACACGCCGCTGGTCTTCTCGGCGCTGCCCAGCAAGACGGCACGCCCGATCGAGGAGCGCCTCGCCGCCGCCGGCCATGTCGTCTGCACCAATGCGTCCGATCTGCGGATGGACCCCGATGTGCCACTGCTGATCCCCGAGGTCAACCCCGACCACCTGGAGCTGATCGCGGTGCAGCGGCGCCGCCGCGGCTGGTCGGGCGCGATCGTCGCCAACTCGAACTGTACGGCAACCGGCCCGACCATCACGCTGCGCCCGCTCCACGATGCCTTCGGCGTTACCCGGCTGCTGCTGGTGAGCATGCAGGCGCTCTCGGGCGCCGGCTACCCCGGGGTGCCCTCCTATGACCTGATGGAGAATATCATTCCCTTCATCGGTGGCGAGGAGCCGAAGGTCGAGACCGAGCCGCAGAAGATGCTGGGCACGCTGCGCGACGAGGCGATCGAGCCGGCGCCCTTCGCGCTCTCGGCCCACTGCAACCGCGTGCCCGTCCTCGAGGGCCATCTGGAGTGCCTCTCGCTGGCCTTCGCCCGCCGCCCCGCCCAGGACGAACTGGTCGCGGCACTGCGCACTTTCCGCGCCCTGCCCCAGGAGCTCAATCTGCCCTCGGCCCCGCCCCAGCCGATCATCGTGCGTGATGAGCCGGACCGCCCACAGCCCCGCCGGGACCGCGACGCCGGGCGTGGTATGAGCACCGTGGTCGGGCGCATCCGCCCATGCCCGATCCTTGACTATAAGCTGGTTTGCCTTAGCCACAATACGATCCGGGGCGCTGCCGGCGGCTCGGTGCTCAACGCCGAATTGATGTACGCCCAGGGCATGTTGAACGGCTGACCGCCTGCGGAAGCCTGCGAGACCACCATGACAGTGACCGCGACCATCTATGATCTCACCGGCGACGCGGTGATCTACCGCGACCTGGAGCCGTGCGACCCGGCCCTGCCCCGGCTGGCCGACCTGCGCGCGCGCCTGGGGCTACCCGCCGGGCCACCGCCCCGCAAGCGCGACGCCGCCTACGCCCGGGTGGTGCTGGCCCTCGCCGAGGCGGCGCAGGCGGCCCGTGGCGGGCCGCCGCTCACCACAACGGCTGTGATCGGCGATACCGACAATGATCGCTTGCTGGCCGAGCATCTGCGCCAGATCGGTCCCCAATCCTGCTACGGCTTCATCGGCGAGGACCGGCCAGTCGCCCCCGAGCGCCTCACCTGGCACGGCGATACCGCCAATGCCACCCGCTGGCACCTGCTGCGCGGCTGGGCGGCCGAACTCGACTGGCGTGGCGTGGACTGGGCCCGTACCGCCCTGTTGATCGATATCGACAAGACGCTGCTCGGCCCCCGTGGGCGCTCCGATGGCGCGATTGACGACGCCCGGGCCGAAGGCGCGCTGGCAGTGGCCGCTGGCCTGGCCAGCAACCTTGACGTGCCGACCTTCCGCCGGGTCTATGGCGAGCTCTGCCGGCGTGAGTGGCACGACTTCACGCTTGATAACCAGGACTACGTGGTGGCGACCGCCCTGTTGATCACCACTGGCGCGATTGGCCTTGCTGAGCTGCGCGACGCGATCGACGCCGGGGTGATCGGCGGCTTTGCCGCGCTGCTCGCCGTGGTGGAACCGGCGGTTGCGCCGCCCCTCGCCGCGCTCCACGCGGAATTGCGCGCACGGGTCGCCGAGGGCGACCCGACGCCCTTCAAGGCCTTTCGCCGCGCCGAACTGACCGCCACCCTCGCGCGGATGGCCGACGGGCGGCTGACTCTCTGCAGCGACCTCTTTGAGCTCTGCCGCATCCTGGCCCAGCGGGGCGCGCTGCTGCTCGCCGCCTCGGACAAGCCGGCCGAGTCGGCGCTGCCAAGCCCGGAACAACGCGCCGCAGGGGTGCTGCCACTGCATCGTATGCCCGCCCGGGTGGATTGAGCCGCTGCCAACTGCGTGCTCCGGCCACCGGCGGCCAGGGAGAGAACATGAACGAGCAGAAGTCTGGGGGGCGCGGCTGGCTGATCGCGCTTTCCATTATCACCGGGATCGTGCTGGCGTGCGCGATCCTGCCCCTGGGTGGCCTGGGGCTGCTGCTGCTGGCCGGGGGCAGCGCGAGCTCAGCCGGGCCGCTGCCCGCCGGCCGCTGGGAGGAGCAGATCGTCGAGGGGAGCGGCGTTGATCGGGTCGCGATCATCGAGGTGAGCGGGATCATCGGCGCGCCGGCTGACGCCTTCAGTCTCCAGCTCTCCCACGAGCAGCTACTCAGCCAGATCCGTCAGGCCGAGCAGGATAGCCGGATCAGGGCAGTGGTGCTGCGGGTGAATAGCGGCGGCGGCGGGGTGGTGGCCAGCAGCGAGCTGCACGCCGCCCTGCAGCGCCTGCGCGCTGCCGGCAAGACCCTGGTGGTCTCGATGGGCGCGACGGCGGCCAGTGGCGGCTACTACATCAGCACGCCGGCCCAGCGCATCTATGCCAACCCGGATACGCTCACCGGCAGCCTCGGGGTGATCCTCTCGCTCCTCAACTATGGCGACACCTTTGAACGGTTCGGGCTGCGCACCTACGTCTTCAAGTCCGGCGAGCTGAAGGATATCGCGTCGCCAACCCGCGCACCGACGGCCGAGGAGCAGGCCGTGCTGCAGACCCTGGTCGATGAGGCCTATGCAGGCTTTGTGCGGGTGATTGTCGAGGGCCGCGGCCTGCCGGAAGCGCGGGTGCGCGAACTCGCCGATGGGCGTATCTACACCGGTGCGCAGGCCCAGGCGCTGGGCCTGGTGGACGAACTGGGCAACCTGGAGGAGGCCCTGGCAGGGGCAAAAGAACTGGCCGGCCTGGAGCGCGCCCTGGTGGTGCGCTACACCCGCAGCAGCTCGCTTCGCGCGCTGCTCGCGGCGCGTCTGGCCGCCCCGCAGCAGCAGGCCGACCCGCTCGGCCTACGCGCGCTCACCAACCCGCCCACGCCGCAGCTGGAGTACCGCTGGCTGCCATAATGGAAACCTGGAAGGCCGGGCTGCGCGAGGGTGGGCTCGCTCTCGCCTACAATACAATCGTCCTCGCGCGCGCGGGCCTGCGCCGGCTCACCCGGCCCACCGAAGTTGGCGTGCGCGCCCTGGTCGTCCGTGGCGATGAGTTGCTGCTGGTGCGCCACCGGGGTGGCCGGCGCCCCTGGTCGCTGCCCGGCGGGGGCATCCACCGCGGCGAGACGCTGGCCGAGGCCGCCGTGCGCGAGGCACGCGAGGAGAGTGGCTGCGCGACGCGCGTGCTCCACCTGCTCGGCCTCTACCGCGCCGTCGGCGAAGGTATGATTAACTACGTCGCTGTCTTTCTCTGCGCGCCGCTGGGCGAGGCGCTGCCGCCGCGCCACGACCTGGAGATCGCTGACGCGCGCTTCTTCCGCCGGCACGAGGTGCCGGCCAACACCGAACTGGGCAGCCTCCGCCGTTTCGACGAGCACCAGCGCGGCGAGCGCGGGCTCTATGGACCATGGTGAACGATGCCGTACACGCCCATTATCGCGACCCTTGGCTATGTGCTCGCGCCCGACCGCAGCTCGGTGTTGATGATCCACCGCAATGCGCGGCCCGCTGATCTGCACCTGGGCAAGTATAATGGCCTGGGCGGCAAGCTCGAGCCTGAGGAAGATGTGGTGAGCGGTATGCGCCGCGAGCTGCGCGAGGAGGCCGCCATCGAGGCCGAGGAGCTGATCCTGCGCGGTACGGTGAGCTGGCCTGGCTTCGGCAAGCACGGCGAGGACTGGCTGGGCTTTATCTTTCTCATCCCGCGCTTCAGCGGCACGCCGCCGGCGCGCAACGCCGAGGGCAGCCTGGAGTGGGTGCCGATCGAACGGGTGCTGACGCTGGACCTGCCGCTCTGGCCCGGCGACCGCTACTTCCTGCCGCTGGTCTTTGGCGACGATCCGCGGCAGTTCCACGGCGTCATGCCCTACCGCGACGGGCAACCGCTAGGCTGGCACTATAGCCTGATCTGATCCGGACCATCAACCAGCTGGACCGACCGGAGGGATTGGAGTCACACCGATGCTCGATATCAAACTGCTGCGCGAGCAACCCGATTATGTCAAACAACAACTCGCCCGCTTCGCGATCGACGCGGCACTGGTCGACCAGGTGCTGGCCTTCGACGAGCGCCGGCGCAGCCTGCTGCGCGAGGTCGAGGATCTCAAGGCGCAGCGCAACGCCGTCTCGAAGGAGATCAGCCAGCTACGCGATGCCGCCGAGCGCGAGGCGAAGATCGCGGCGATGCGCGTGGTGGGCGAGCGCATCAGCGCCCTCGACCGGCAGGTGGCAGCGGTGGAGGAGGGCCAGCGGGCCGCCCTGCTCGAGCTCCGCAACCTGCCGCACCCCGACGTGCCCGATGGCACGGACGATAGCGACAACCCGGTGATCTACCAGGAGGGCGAGGCGCGGCCGCTGCCTTTCGACGCCCGGCCACACTGGGAACTGGGCGAGGCGCTGGGTATCATCAACTTCGAGCAGGGGGTCAGGCTGGCCGGCTCGCGCTTCTATGTGCTGCGCGGCCTCGGCGCCCGGCTGCAGCGGGCCACCATCCAGTGGCTGCTCGACCTGCATCTCCAGCAGGGCTACGAGGAGGTCTATACACCGTTCGTGGTCAAGGAGCAGGCGCTCTGGGCCTCGGGTCAGTTGCCCAAGTTTCGCGACAACCTCTACCGCGACGAGGAATCGGGGCTCTGGCTGGTGCCGACCGCCGAGGTGCCGGTGACCAGCCTGTACGCCGACGAGATCCTCGAGGCGGCACGCCTGCCGATCTACCACGTGGCCTACACGCCCTGCTTCCGCAAGGAGCAGCTGAGCGCCGGACGCGATGTGCGCGGTATCAAGCGCGGCCACCAGTTCGACAAGGTCGAGATGTATATGTTCGAGCGGCCCGAGCACAGCTACACCGCGCTCGAGAAGCTGCGCCGCGACGCCGAGGAGTGCGCCCGCCTGCTCGGGCTGCCCTTCCGCACCCGGCTGCTCTGCACCGGCGACCTGGGCTTCGCCTCGGCCAAAACCTACGATCTCGAGGTGTGGGCGCCCGGTGTGGGCGAATGGCTCGAGGTCAGCTCGTGCTCGAACGTGGAGGCCTTCCAGGCGCGGCGCGCCAACCTGCGCTACCGCCCCGAGCCAGGCGCGAAGCCGGAGTTTCTGCACACACTCAACGGCTCGGGCCTGGGGCTGCCGCGCACGATCATCGCGATCATAGAAAACTACCAGCAGGCCGACGGCAGCATCGTGGTGCCCGAGGTGCTGCGCCCCTATATGGGCGGGATAGAGGTGATTCGCTAGTGCAGTTCCAGGCGACCTGTTCGGGCATCAGCGCGACCTCGACCGTGTCCAGATGCGCCGCGCCCAATCTACCATCGCAAATCTGCAATCTGCAATCGTACTAGGCCTGGTATGGAACTGCACTTCCTCGGCGGCGCCGGCGGGGTCGGCGCCACCTGTCAGCTGGTGACCCTGGGCGGGCGGCGCATGCTGGTCGATGCCGGTGTGCGCATGGACAGCGCCGACCGGCTGCCCGACCTGGCAGCACTCGACGGGGTGAGCCTCGATGCCATCCTGATCACCCACGCCCACGCCGACCACATTGGCGCGCTGCCGCTGGTGGCCGCCCGCTACCCGGCCACGCCCATCTACGCCACACCGGCGACCATCCGCCTGATGGAGGTGATGCTGAGCGACGCGGTGCGGGTGATGGCCCGTCGCGCTGCCGAGGAGCTGGAGCTGCCGCTCTACGACGAGGCACTGGTCGCCGCCACGCTGCACCGGCTGCGCCCGCTCGCGCCGGGCGCCCAGAGCCTGTCCGAGCTGCCGGGCATCGTCGTCCACGCCCAGCGCGCCGGGCACATCGTCGGGGCGGTCAGCCTGGGCTTTGCGGCCGGCGACGGGCGGCTGGTGATCTCCGGCGACGTCAGCGCCACGCCGCAGCGCACCATCCTCGGCGCAGCCATCCCCGCCCCGCGCCACCCCGAGTTGCTGGTGCTGGAGAGCACCTACGGCGCGCGGCTGCACCCCAACCGCGCCCAGGAGGAGCGCCGCCTGGCCGAGGCAGTGGCCGAGGTGATCGCCCGCGGCGGCCACTGTCTTATCCCCGCTTTCGCCCTTGGGCGGGCCCAGGAGGTGATCCTCATCCTGCGCGCCGCCCAGCGCGACGGGCACATCCCCGGCTTTCCCATCGCCGTCGACGGGCTGGTGCGCGCGGTCTGCGGCGCCTATGCGGCCTTTCCCGACGCGCTCACGCCGGCCCTGCGCCGCCACCTGCTCAATGGCGGCAAGCCCTTCTTCGGCAACACCGTCCAGCCGGTCGAGACACCGCAGCAGCGCGAGCGGGTGCTGGCCGGCCCGCCCGGGGCGATCATCGCCTCATCGGGCATGCTCACCGGCGGCCCCTCGGTCTGGTACGCCGAACGGCTGTCCAGCGATGCGCGGTCGGCCATTTTCTTCAGCGGCTACCTGGACGACGAGGCGCCCGGGCGGCGGCTACTCGAACTGGCCGACGCCGCGCCTGAGGCGCGCCGGCTCACGCTCAACGGGCGCGAGGTGACGGTGGCCTGCCAGGTGGGGCGCTACAGCCTCAGCGCCCACCCCGCCGGCGCCG
>JACAEO010000074.1 GCA_013388805.1 Chloroflexota bacterium | reverse complement strand
GGGGTGGGGTATGCGGGGCCTGGGAGGCAAGCCCGGTTGCGCGCTCTGAGCATGGCGGCAGCAAGGCCCTTCAGCGTGCAGCGGCGATCGCAGCGAGAGCGACGAGATCGAAGCTGGCGAAGAGCGCGACCAGCGCCCAGCGGCTCGCTGGGCGCCAGCGTGGGGGGAGCAGCAGTTGCAGCCCGAGGAGCACCAGCCAGAGCGTCGGCGCCAGCGCCCAGAACATGTAGCGTCCACGGGGGACGTAAACCGTGACCTCGGGTGGCGGCAGGGGGTAGAGGCGAGCAAAGATGGCGACCCAGCCGAGGATCACCGCAATGAAAAAGAGCCAGATCGTGCGTCGCTGCCAGAGCTGCAACTGCTCGCGCGTGGCCAGCAGGCCACGGGCCAGCCCCAGCAGGGCCGCTAGCGCCAGGACAGCAAAACCCCGGTCCCACCATTGGCCGGCCGTGACATCACCCCAGCCGAAGCGGTTCCAGAAACTGGTGAAGGCGACGACAACCAGGGCCTCATAGCGTCGCCCGATCAACGCCGGATCGCTCACCGAGCGGACCCAGCTATCGAGGTCCAGGCGCAGGTAGGCTGTATCGATAGCGGTGAGCCAGCCACGGGCTGCCAGCACCGTGTGGGCACCCCCCGGACCATCGACCGTCACCGGGCGCAGCGCGACGAGGGCGCCCAGGATCAGCAACGCCAGGGCGCCGCCCACGACGAGCCAGGGGTTCAGGCGTGTCCGGCGCAGCGCCCAGAAGAGGGCCAGGCCGACGACCGGCAGCAGGGTCAGCCCGGTACGCTTGGTAAGCACCGCGACGAGCAAGCCGAGCCCGGCCAGCGCCAGGGCCAGGGGACGCGGACCATCGCGCACGAGCAACACCGCGCCGAGCAGCGCCGTTGTTGCCGCCATGTTCAGCAGCACATCGTTGTTGACCGCTGCCATCAGGTCGGCGAAGGTGGGCATCAGCAGCACGGCGAGCGGAAAGGCGAGCTGGAGCGTCGGCTCATCAGGTGCGACCGTCACCGCGATGCGCCAGGCGGCGAGCACGGTGAGCGCATAGAGCAACACGCTCACCGCTCGCACCGTGTAGAGTTGCGTTTCGACGGCGAGATAGCGTACCCAGCCAAGGGGCAGAGCCACCAGGCTGTAGTAGAGCGGCGGGTGCACGCGCTGGCTGGCACCGAGAGGGACTGGCCCGGGGGCGAGCAGATCGGGACGCACGCCCGGGGGCCAGAACGCGTGGCGGTACATCGAGTCGGCGATCTCGCGGCTGAGCGTCACGCTGGCCGGGCCCGGCGCCTGAGCTTCACCAGCGGCGATCTGGGCGGCGTACTCGAAGTGGTTCGGCTCATCGTAGTGCTGCCAGGGCGGGACGAGCAGAAGGTAGACCAGGCCGTGCAGAAGCGCCAGTGCGAACAGCCACTTGCCCAGGGAAAGCCGGGCAAAAGCAAGAGTCGTTCGCGCCGTTTGCGCCAACGACTCAGGCACTGGATCGTCCCCGGCCAGCGACGGATTGCGCGTAACCCCAGCCAGAGCGGCTCTCCTGCTGCTGGTGCATCTGTGTTCGCTATTGGCTAATATGCACCCTGGCCCTGCCAGACAACGACGAAGGTCTTAACGAGGATGCGCAGGTCAAGCCAGAACGAGTAGTTCTGGATGTAATAGAGGTCATCCTCCGTATGCAGATGCATGGGCTTATCGCTGCGCCCATTCACCTGCCACCAGCCAGTGATGCCGGGCGGTACCCGGAAGCGTTGCCACTGCCAGGGCTGGTACTCAGCGGCGACATAGGGCATCTCGGGGCGCGGGCCAACGAGGCTCATCTCGCCGCGCAGGACGTTCAAGAGCTGCGGCAGCTCGTCGAGGCTGGTGCGCCGCAGCTTGCGGCCAATGCGCGTCACCCGCGGGTCATCCTCGACTTTATGGACGAGGTTGCCCTGCTCATCACGCGTCGCGACCTCGTGCCAGCGCCGCTCGGCATCCTGGTACATACTGCGGAACTTGATCATCTTGAAGCGGCGGCCCTGCTCGCCGATCCGCTCCTGGAGGAAGAAGACAGGACCAGGCGACTCGAGCTTGATCAGCAGCGCGATCACCAGCATGAGCGGTGAAAGTGCAACGAGCAGTAACATACTGGTGGCGATGTCGAACACGCGCTTTAAGACCCGCTGCGGCTCGGTGAGCGCCGACTCGCGCAGGCTGATCAGCGGAATACCGCCAACGGTCTCTACCGGGGTGCGAGCGAAGGTCAGGTCAAGCACGCCAGGCACCATATGCACCATCACCGGCTGCTGGAGCAGCATGAGCGAGAGCCGGGCCACACGCTCCTGCTGCTGATTGGGCATGGCAAAGATCACTTCGTCAATCTGATGTTCGCTAATCAGGTATGGGGTATCATCGACCGTGCCGAGGCGCTGGACACTGCCAGGCGCGTCGCGAGCATCGCTGGTATAGCCCACCAGGGTCACACCGGTCCAGGGGCGATGCGCAAACTCATCGGCGAGGCGTTCAGCGGTGTTCGCGTCGCCGACCACCAGGGCGCGGCGCCGGGTGTAGAGCCGATTGCGCGAACTGGCATAGACGCGCATCAACAGATGGAAGATCAGCAGGGCGCCGAGGTTGAGGCCAGCAAAGTACAGGAACTGCAGCCGCGAGACGTCGCGCAGTGAGAGGTAGAGCAGGCCGGCAAAGCTGGCAGAAGCCAGGGTGATCGCGGCGATCAGGCGACCAATCGCCTCGAGCAGGCTCCGGGTAAAGAGGGCGCGCTGCGGAGTCAGCAGCAGGAAGACCAGCAGCCAGAGCAGGGCCACTGCCAGGTAGAGCTGCCAGGGCAACTGCACGGCCTGGCGCGGCAACTCATTGCCAAACTCGAGGGTAATGCGGATGTGTGAGGCAATGTAGAGGCAGACGAGCGTGATCAGCAGATCCCAGAGGAGGACGCTCCCGGTCACCCGGTACCGCAGACGTTCAAGCATAGGCCACCTGTTGTGCTGTGCTCTGACGACGACCGACGAGCCAGGGGTCCGATCGCACATCGTCGTGGATCAGATGACAGCCCGATGACAGGGCCGGGCAAGTGTACCACGAGAGCCAGCTTCCGGCAATCGGCGCTCCGGCCGCCCTCTACCAGGAACAAACGCCGCCGGGGCGCCAGAAGATACGACTGTTCATCGTTTTTCGCGGCGCTAGCGTGCCGGGCGACGGGTACCACTCAGCAGTTGCCGCGCCACCAGGTAGACGAAGCGCGGGTTGCCCAGCAGGTAGCGCTTCCAGAGCCGGCGCGGATCCTGCGTGAGACGGAAGAACCACTCCAGGCCAGCACGTTGCATCCAGCGTGGTGCCTGGCGCACTCGCCCGGCATGAAAGTCGAAGGCGGCGCCCACGGCGATCAGCACCGGTGCCTTGAGCATGGGGCGGAAACGGGCCACCCAGTAGTCCTGCTTCGGCGTCCCCAGGCCCACCCAGACGATATCGGCGCCGCTGGCGTTGATGCGCGCGGCCACGTCCCGTTCTTCCGCGGCGGTGAGTGGGCGGAAAGGCGGGGAGTAAACGCCGGCCACCAGCATCTGGGGGAAGCGCGCCCGCAGTCGTGCGGCCAGCGTTTCGGCCACGCCCTCGGCGCCCCCGTAGAAGAAGTGGCGATAGCCGCGGGACTGACCACGCTCACAGACGGCGAGCATCAGGTCGGGGCCATAGACCCGCTCGACCGGATGGCCGCGCAGGCGCCCGAGCCAGACCAGGGGCATGCCGTCGGGGGTGGCCATTCCCGCCTGGTTGACGATCGCGGCCAGTTCGGGTGCATCGTGGCACTCAAGCACCGTGTGGGTGGTGCAGACATTGACGTAGTGGCGCTCGCGGCGGGCGAGCCAGCCGTCGATCAGCGCCAGCGCCCGCTCGAACGTCAGCGCACTGATGCGCACATCGACGACCGGGAAACGGGGGGGTGCAGGCTCACTCATCACTGAACTCGATCTTGCTCAGGGCCAGGCTCACGCGCCGCGCGTCGCCACTGCCCGCGATCACCTCAGCCGGCACATGTGCGCCACCCTCCAGCCGTAAGCTCACGCGGCTGAAACCTGCCGCGATCGCGAGTGGCAGCAAGGTGACCCTGCCGACCCGCACGTCGGCTATCGCCACCGGGGCGCCCTCGATATGACACCACGAGCCGCAACCAGCGCAGCCTCGAGCCGCGCACGATATGCGGCTAGGGTGTAGCGCTCCAGGTATAGTGCACGGCCAGCAGCACCCATTCGTTGCAGTTGCGCCGGATCGGTCAGCAGCACTGCGACGGCGTCGGCAACCGCCTGCGGGTCACAAGGCGGCACCAACAGTCCGCTAACACCCTCAGCAACAAGATCGGTCAAGCCACGCCAGCGTGTTGCCACAACCGGCAAAGCGTGAAGCATGGCCTCGATCACCACTACACTGAAGGCCTCGGCCTCATAGAACGTCGGAAAGCAGAAGATGTCAGCGGCGGCGTACACAGCGTCCTTCGCAGCACCGGTGAGGACACCACGAAGCCGGACCCGCTCGCCAAGTCCGGCGGCTTCGATTGCGCTGCGCAGTTGCTCTGCAAAAGCAACAGAGATCGGATCACCCACGAGATCGAGCGTTACATCGTGCCCGGCCGCAAGCAGCCGACGCACAGCATCGACCGCTATGAGCACACCCTTCGTCGGTCGCAGTGCCCCGACGAAGAGCAGTCGCGCCGGACGGTTCACAAGTGGCAGACGCGGCGGCGGCCCGTCCGGATAGAGATCGGCGATCCCGTAGGGAATGATCGCCTCAGCGCGCGCGCCAAGCGCCGTACCGTCGTTCGGGGTTGCTGCCGAGAGGCGAATTACCAGGTCAGGCCGGCCGTAGGCTGCGCGGGCCAGCAGGCGCATTGGAATGGGCAGGCGCTGTATGAACGCGCCCAGACCGCCCGCATGAAAGTGAAAGACGGTCACAGGAAAGAACGGACGGGTCAGGAGCAGGATCACGATGTCACGCAGAACAGGGACCATATTGGGCCCGGCCGGCGGATAGTAGAGCACCCGAGCGCAGAAGCGGAGCCGTGCCCACCAGATGCGGACGACAACGAAAGGCAGTTGCAGCAACTTCGCGAACCGTAGGCGACCTACCTCGTGCAACTCGCGCGAGAACACCAGCGGCACGTGACGCAGCCGGATTGTACCGTACGTGCCGTCGAGGAGAGCCTTGATCATCACCGCCTGACCGTGATAGGGCGGTGGTGTTTGCCCTACACAGACCACTTCAGTGGGGGTATCGACCCTCATTGGCTTGCACTCGCAGGTACGCTGTGGCAGGCGAGCTCCTGGGTCCTGCTTACCTGGTTTTTCGTGCCACCAGGGCATAGCCCAGCGTATCAAACTCGTCCTCCACCAGCCGATCAAGGCGAGCAGCCACCATCTGGATGAACAAACACACCGTGACCAACAGCGGCCCTGCCAGGGGGCGCATTTTGAGCGCATTGGGGTAACCCGTGGCTCCATAGACTCGATAGAGAAAGGCACAGAACAGGTAGGCGACCACAACGATCGAGCCGCCACGCCGCTCGACCTGCTCCACGGTGAAACCGTTTCCTCTCAACAGATACTCCAGAGCTACCGGGGTGAATCGATAGTAGTCGTAGGGTAGTTCGTGGAGCGGTTCGTGCAGCGGCACGCTCAAGATCAGCACGCCCCCCGGGGCGAGTACTCGGTAGATCTCCGCCAGCATCAGACCGGGGTCAGGCACATGTTCCATCACCTCGGTCGCCAGCACTGTATCGAAAGAATCAGCCTCAAGCGGCAGACTCAGAGCCGAGCCGATCAGGTCGAGGGCAGCGCGACCGTGGATCGAGACGGGAACATCCAGTCCGACATGGCGTGTGACGTAGGGCGCGAAGAGGTCGGCATACGGCTTACGTCCACAACCGAGGTCGAGCAACGCCCCCCGGGCAGCGGGAGCAAGACGGACGAGCGCGGCATAGAGCGCCCGGTTGGCGAGGCCACGGGGATGGAGAAACGTATATTTCAGCGCTTGCTTCAGGCTTGTCATTCCAGTGGAGCACGATTGATACCAGGGACGGCTAGCTGCGCACCGGCGCCAACAAGGCGCTCAAAGAGAGCAATGTACTCGGCAGCAGCGCGTTCCCAGGTAAAATGAGCGGCCTGCTCACGTCCACGACGAACCATTGCCGCACGCAGCGCAGGCTGGGTCAGGGGCAAGAGCAATGCATAGGCGATCTGATCGGGATCGTCAGGGTCGAAGTACAAAGCCGCATCGCCCCCGATCTCCGGGAGCGAGGTGCGCCACGACGCGACCACCGGGACACCATGGGTCATCGCTTCTACCATGGGTAGACCGAAGCCCTCGAAACGTGAAGGAAACGCATAGACCGCAGCATTTCGATAGAGCACGGCACAGTGTTCCTGGGGTACATAACCGGTCACGATGAGCCAGTCGGCGACTCCTGCCTCGGCGGCGACGGCACGAACCAGATCGAGTTCATCACCACCATGGGCGTTGCTCGCCGGCCCAGCCAGCAGCAGCTTCAAGCGACGCTCGGGGAGCAACTGTCGCAGCCGGGCAAAGCCCCGCACAAGGTTGGGAAGGTTCTTATGGGGTGCAGCCAGTCCCAGGTGCATAATATACTCATCACCCTCGAACACACCGTAGCCGCGCAAGACTGCAGCGTCATCGAGTTCGACCGCGGGGAGCAGGCTCACACCCAGGTGAATCGCGGTGACGTCCGTGGCTGGGCGTCCGAGCACATGCATAATGTCGCGGCGGCTTATCTCCGATATCGTTGTCAGGTGGATATTCTGCTGCGACGGCTGCAGGGCAAAGATACGGTTAAGTGCGACCCACCAGCGCGGAAACTGTTCCGACTCACGGAAGACAGCCATATCATAGAATAGCGTTACCGTGGGCACCACCTGATGATACGGATTGAAGTGACAGGTGCAGAAGAGTAAGTCACATCGATGCTGCAACGCCAGCAGCGGCAAGTCTACCTGCGTCCAGTAGACACGCTGGAGGTGATTGAACAGCTTGGCGAGCTTACCAAAACGTTCAGTGGGCAATGGACGATACGTCGGGCGCAGTTCTACAAACGTGTGCTCGGGGTGGTTTGTCTTGAGATTTGTCAATAGATTATCGATGACCACGCGCACGCCGGTGGTAAAGATCAGCTGTGGATAGAGGTCGACACCAATGATCATGACTTCACCATGTGGACGAGGCCAGCCTGATTGAAGGTCGTTCGTCCGGTCGTAGCTTCGGGCACCAGGTACTCTGCGCCGCGGCGGCAGCGACCCAGGTAGCTGTAGCCAACTCGCAGGATCAGAAAGGCGGGGAAGATCGCCTGGGCAATCTCCCAGTAGTTGTCCTGGACTCCGAGTAGAGCGACGTACAGCAGCAGGATGGTCATCGCCAGATGCAGGCGCGGGAACTCGACCGAACGCGCCCGGCGGAAGGTGCGCAGCGCCAGCAGGATCAGTGTGACTACACCAGCCACACCCATCCAGCCAAACTCGCCATAGGTCGAGAGCCAGCTATAGAACGGAAAAAACGTCGAACCACCATTTGGTCTATTGATTAAGAATGAGTACCACTCGCTCAGGATGTAGCGCTCGGCCAGCGGGTGAACGTGGTTCGGGAGCGGCAAGCGTCCACCCGAAAGGTACTGGCCGCTGCGGATAAGACTGGCGCGGCTAGAGTACTGACCTGGTCCGAGACCAATGAGCGGCTGGAGCGGCGCCTCTTGTGGCAATAAGAAGAGGGTATTGTAGGTTGCGCGGGTCTTTTCCGAGGGAGAATCTGTTCCAAACTCGAACGTTAGCCGGAGCAAATACGGGGTCAGTTGCAAATTATTCGGCAGCAGCGCGAAGGCAAACAGCCCGCCACAGATTAGAATCCCGGCCAGGGCCAGAAAGCCCGACGATCGCCAGCGCGCCCAACGGACCGTCCACACGAGGCGCACCATCAGAATCAGGCTAACCACCGTGGCAATGCTGAAGAAGAAGAGCGTATGCATCACTGAGGCTAGCACCCAGGCCACCAGGCCGATGCCGAGCACTGCAAGCCGAACCGGTGATAGTCGGGCGGGAGAAGTGCCAAAGAGCAGGATCAGCAATGTGGACAATAGAATAGCGAACATCACGTTGCTGGCAGCAGGTGGA
Organism: Chloroflexota bacterium; assembly: GCA_013388805.1. Lineage (GTDB taxonomy): Bacteria > Chloroflexota > Chloroflexia > Chloroflexales > Chloroflexaceae > JACAEO01. The sequence continues at coordinate 18,766 of JACAEO010000074.1, read as the reverse complement.
GCGGTAGCAAGCGGATCAATCGTCCCGCGCACGATATCACCGCTGCCGATATCGAACCTACCGTTGCGCAGAAAGCCGATCATTCCCTGCCCAATCCCGAGTAGCGACTCAATCAGCACAAAGATCAGCGCTACAATAGAGATTCGCCGCAGCAGCGCTACCGTCGCAATACTCCGCAGGTCATACAGTAATACCAGGAACGATCCGGCTGTCACCAGGAACAGTAGCGCATTAAATAAATCGACCTCGGGCATTAGCAGAAAGTAGATCACGCTTATTCCGACGAAACTTAGCAGGGCCATGGCATACTTGAGGAGGTGATTGATCAGGCTGATCCGAGCGTAGAAGATCAGTCCGGCGATAAACACAAACGGTGCCACAAATGCCATGGCCTTCAACGGGGAGAAGCAGATTGCCAGGGTCAATACGAAGACATGCACGAAGCGGCGCTCGCGCTTGCTAAGAGGGTTGCTTGTCATCCTGGCTCGCAGCATTGTAGCCCTGCAGCACCCACCGTCGTGGGCTTCAGTTACGGTATGACGCTCAAAAACTGAATATCGATCTGGCTAATCACGGCATTCCGATCAATTCCCTGGACCATCCCATCGTTAAGAAACCAGACATCAAGACTGGCTAGCGGGGTCTTCAGGGTGATCGGATACTCCAGCACAGACCACGTATCGTCACCGGCGGTGAGTGCTACCTGTTGAAGTGGACGCCCGTTAACACCAAGCGCCAGTTCGACCGGTGGCGGATTACCATTATGGGTCGTGACGCGTACAACGTAGTCACCAGGCTGATCCACCGCGATCAACAGTGTGGCGTGGCCATTTCCCCACAACACGCCATCGGTGCCGCCGTGAGTATGGTTCAACGGTGTGCCGTAGGTGATGCCCAGTTGCGGATAGACCTCAACCCAGCGGAGCAACGCACCAGGAACCACAACTCCAGCAGTGCCCACGTGAGGAAGCACCAGGTCTGGAAGCACGGCCTGTACTTCACGAAGGAAGGTCTGTGCACGCGGATCACCTGTTGAGGCCGCCGACAACAGCTGGCGAAACGCGAGTTGTGATCCCAGCGAAGGATCTCTGGCACGTGCAATATCGTACCAGCGCAGCGCTTCAACGTGATCGCCATTACGGCGGTAGCTGTCGCCAATCGCGATCATACGCTCAGGGGTATAGCCGATCTGCGCCTCAAGTTGTGCAGCCTGCTCCAGGCGACCGGCAGCCTGGTAGGCCAGCATCAACTCTTTACGGACGAGCAGACTATTTGGTGCGAGGGAGGCAGCCCGCTCAAGGGTGGCGATGGCTTCATCCTGACGCCCACTCTGCTGGTAAGCCCGCGCCAGGTAGCGGAGCGGCAATGGGTCGGTGGGGAGCAATGCGGCGGCGTCACGCAAATCGCCGATCGGCCCGCTGAGGGTTTCCGGATCGACCTCGACACGCTCCGCGACCGTAAGCGCAGCAGCGCCTCGCTGCATAGCAGCGAGACCGATGAGGGTCGGAGTTACGGCGTAAGTGAGGACTGCGAGCGCCCCAGTCAATAAGGTACCCAGTACCAGACGTACTGTCTGGCTCGTCTGGGGCGGAGGGGATGGCGTCTCCCGGTTCAGCGGCGGCGATTGTGGCGTTGCACTCATAAGCGCCCCTGCCTAGCGTGCCGCGACGCAGAGCTCCGGCGACACAACGCGGTAGAGGCGGGATGTGCGGTAGCCGTAGATGGCGTAGATCAGCTGAATAAGTCCCTTCACCGCCTGCTGGCCAACCCGTTGCACCAGCCGCGCCCAGTGGTTAGCGGGCAAGGTGGCCTCGAAAATGCTAATCTGCCGGAAGCCGGCCGTCTGCAGCACGTAGTGAATGCTGGTCTCAGTATACCCGACTTCGTGGGTAAAGTCCGCATACCGGAAGGTAAGCCCGAGAAAGGGGTTGGCCATGTTCGGCGTTTCCAACAACAGGACACCACCGGGTAAAAGGGAAGCGCGTATAGCGCTGAGCAGCGGAATGATCTGCGGCTTCGAGACATGCTCGATCACGTGGAACATGGCCACAGTGCTGAACTGGCCGCGATGGGCCTGCAGATACGTAGCCGTATCCTCTACAACAGTCACACTCCCGGGCAGAAGCCGATTGCAGTACTCGGCCACTTCGGGTGAAAGATCGATGCCATGCACATTCCGGTACCCAAGATCGACAGCCAGTAACTCCATGAACTCGCCGAACCCCGGGCCAATCTCCAGGATAGGAGCATTGAGATCCACAGGTAGATGCCGGGCATAGCGATGACGGAGGCGGTCCTTGACACGTCCACGCCACTCACCGGGAGCGCGCAACTGTGTCATATGTTCCGTCATGTAACGTTGAAACCGGGGATGCTCATTGGCCATCGCGTGGCTCCTGGTGCGGGGACAGCTTCATGCCTGAGCCGCCGCAGCCGCTGGTTGGGTAGCGGAACTGCTGGCTTCAGCGGGATAAATGAACGGGGCGCCGGTCAGGATGCCGTCGCAGATCACGTCAAGGCCACGGTCACGACCAGGCGCGAGCTCATCGATACGCTCGATCTGGACGTCATAGGGCCACCAGCCAAAGGCATTGCGCCACGTTCGCGCGGTGGTCGGGGCAATAAAGCCTATCGGGATCATGCGGCGGAAGAAGAAATGATACGCATACTTACGCGCCCGCTGGATGGTTGGCTCGTCGAGGCGCCGACCGAGGGGCAGACGGTCGAGAATGGTGAAGTACTCCTCGGCGCTGTGCGCGTCGATCGTCAGCCCCTTGCCCCGGATCCAGGCCTCACCGGCGACGATGATAGGTATACCGAGGCTCGACAGTTCCACACCGGTCTTCGTGCCGTAAATGATCACGCTGTCGCACTGCAGCATCGCAGCATAGGTGCTGATCGAACTTTCCGGGGGAATGATGTAGACATTTGGTGGGAGGGTCGGGAAAGCATGCCGAATCTCGTCGAAAATCAGCTGCCGTGAAGGCACGAAGCCCCGCAATTCAGCGGGATGAATGCGAATAAGCAACTGTAATTCAGGCCGCCGCGCGAAATAGGTGATTGTTCGCAAGATCCAGTCGAGCATATTAGGAAAGGCATTGGCCGGATAATGCAACTGGGCGTCCCACATAACGTTTGTCAATAAGCCGATCGTTGGTCGAGCAGTGAAATCGACCCCCACTTCGCGCGTGATCTGTGCAAGATCCTCCTTTGGCTCCTCGTGAAAGTAGATCCAGTCACGGGTGCCCTGCCAGCGGCTCTTCAGATACTCCAGCGTCTCGGCTTCGATCGCCGGCGTCCAGGGAATCTGCTCCCATACATCCAGCGGCTCGTCCATCATCGTGTGATGGTACGTGTCACCATGACTAAAGATGAAGCAGCGGGTGCGGTAGGCAACGTTCCAGTTGACCACGCGCACACCTTCCGAACGGCACACCTCGCCGATGATACCCTGTGGCACATAGATACCGTGGTGAAAGCAGGCCACCTCGATGCGCTGCTGGCTGATAAGACGCCGGGTAGCGAACAAGGTGAGCAAGGCTGCCTCCAGATAGCGACGCAGGACAGATTCCGCTTGAGGCTCATCAGCCAGATCGCCGCGGGCGAAATAGCGCAGTGCCCCGGCATGGGCATGTTCACCGACGGCAATCCCCTCAAATATGAAGGCTGGAATCGTCGCGAACGGCGCTTCGGTAGCAATACGGGACGCCACTGCGCGCTCCTCACGCGTCACAAGCACACTATAGTGATGGACTGGCAGCCCGAGCGGCTCGTATGCTGCGCGACCAATGGCAAAGCAGTGCCCACAGAGGGCATGTGGCCCGCGGTGTGCCATCGCCTTGGGAGCAACTTCATAAATTAGAGCTTTTTCACAAGCCGGCAGGAACTCATCGCAGAGCAACAGTTGCACATTCGCGCCCCGGAGTGTCAGCGCGACGGCAAGGGCGCTCGCCAGCGGATTGATGTTCGGCTGCCCACCAACACCAGTGGCTATCAGCACCCGTGGGCCACTGGCAGCATTCGCCCCGGCATCAGCCCATGCGGCGCTGTCGGACGAGATAATCGCCTTCCAATCGGGGCTCGGGAGACGTGAGGCAAGTGTGTACTGCGTGGTGCGCCTGGCCCTGCCCAGCTGTGCACGGAGCCACGATGGCATGTTCACGATAGCTACCTCCACCCCTCGTTAAAGCGGCTCACAAACGCACCTCCGCGGGGCGCACCGTCGCCGCGATGGCCTCAACCAGGCTCGCGGCATCGAGGCCGTGGGCCCGCAGCACTTCGTCGTTCTGGCCGCAGCGCGGGATCTCCGTTACACCGAACGAGCGGGCAGTTCGCAGGCCGGGGAGCCCCAGGCGGGCCAGTTCGGCCAGCACCAACTCGCCCTGTCCACCTGTGATGTAGTGGTTGTCGAGGGTGAAGACGTAGCGGCAACCGGCCACCGTCTCACGCAGCCAGGCCGCGTCAACCATGTTGAGCCAGGGCAGGTTGACGACTTTGAGGCCGATGCCGCGCTCGGCGAGCAGCCCGGCGGCCCGCACTGCCTCGGGCAGGAGCACTGGCCCGTAGGCAAACAGCACGGCATCGCGCCCCTCGGTCAGCGCCACGCCGCGACCCGGCTCGAGCGTATAGCCCGGCGGCAACTGGTAGGGCACGGCGCAGGGAATCGAGACCAGACGCAGGTAGCCGCTGCCCTGGTGCCGATTCAGCAAATAGTCTAGCGCCATGCCTACTTCCTGTTCACAGGATGGCTCGATCAGCGCCATGCCAGGATTCGCGGCGAGGATGGCGATGTCACGCACGCTCTGGTGCGAGTGGCCCGGGCCACCGGGCAGCAGGCCGGCCAGGGAGCCGACATAGACCACCTTCGTCAACTCGGTGGCGTTGTTATAGATCTGCTCGTTGGCCCGCGGCGGCATGAAGCAGGCGAAGGAGTGGCAGATCGGCAGCAGCCCGCGCAGGGCCATCGCACCGGCCTGCGAGACCATGTCCTGCTCGGCGATGCCGCATTCGATGAAACGCTCACGGAAGCGCTCCTCGAAGGGCAGCAGCCCGGTGTCGAGGGCCAGGTCGGCGTCGAGGGCGACGATGCGCGGGTTACGCGCGGCCTGCTCCACCAGGGCCTGGGCGTAGGCGGGGATCAGTCGTTGCGCACCGTCGGCGGCGGGCCGCGGCGGGCAGGGCACTGGCTCCAGGCGCAGGGACGGCGCCCCGGCGGCGGTTAGCAACGTATTGGCGTGCCCGATGAGCTCCTCCGCGGCGCGGGTGTAGAGTTCGGGGCTGGGCGCACCGCTGTGGAAGCGGTAGAGCCGGTCTTCTGGCTGCAGCGCCGTGCCCTCCATGAACGAGACACCTTTACCCTTGACGGTATCGGCGATCACGATCCTGGGCCGGTCAGTCACAGCCCGTAACTCGGCGAGGGTGCGCCCGATCGCGGCGAAGTCGTGGCCATCACAGCGAGCCACATGCCAGCCGAAGGCCCGCAGCTTGGCCTCCAGGTCGCCCAGGTCACTCACCTGCTCGACCCAGATATCAGACTGGATCTTGTTGTGGTCGATGATCACGGTGATCTCGCCGAGACGGCGGTTGGCGGTGGGCTGGAGCGACTCCCAGAACTGGCCCTCCTGCAACTCGCCGTCGCCGGTGAGGACGAAGATCCGGCCCTGCTGGCCGAGCATCCGCCGCGCCAGGGCCATGCCGCGCGCCTTGGAGATGCCCATGCCCAGGGAGCCGGTGTTGGTATGCATGTGGGGCGTGCCCACGTCGGGGTGGCCAGGCAGACCATCGAGGCGGCGCAACTGGTGGATTAGCGCGAAGTCGAGCAGACCGAGGGCCAGCAGCACCGCGTACTTGCCCGGAGCGTCGTGGCCCTTGGAGGAGAAGAAGATATCACCATCGCCGCGCTCGCTTTCGCCAGGCCGATCCAGTTCCTCAAGAAACAGCCAGCTCAGAATGTCCAGCGAACTGAAGCTCGTGCCGAGATGCCCGGAGCCAGCGCGCATGATCATGTAGAGCGTATTGATCCGGCAGACGGTCGCGAAGACCGCAGCCCGCTCGGCGGCAGATATGGACAGGGTACGAACGCGCTGCAACTCGGCGGCAGGCACGAACCAGAGTGTGGTCACAGCAAAGCTCCGTTAGAGGCTACCAGCGGGAAAAGCCGGCGCGGCGACGTCAGGAAGCCTGGCCCGCCCCTGGCGCAGCAACTCCTCAGCGACCAGCCAGTCGATCCAGTCATTCACATCGACACCTTCGCTGTCCTCGGTGAAAAAGGGTGCAAGAGTCTCCCCGGCGATCGTGCCGCCCTCCAGGGCAACCCGGCTCCAGGCGATCTCGAGGCTGGCATTCTGCACATAGACCTCAGGTAAGGCCTGGTACTGCTGGCTGTGCCAGGGTGTGCCACGGGGATGCAATAGCAGGGGCGCCATGCGGTCGCCGTGGATGACCCACATTTTGCCGGGGTGCTGGCGGACCTTCTCCACCGCGCGGATCGAGTCGATACCAGGCGTGGCCAGAAACTGCGCCCAGCAACGGCGGATCGTCGCGGGCTGGCGGAAGGGGCTGGTGGGCCGCAGGATGCTGAAGCAGTCGAAGGGACGGCCCTCGTCGCGCAGGCGGGCCAGGGTGTAGCGCACCCACTCGATATCGGGCGAGAGGTCGCCGGCATACGCGGCGGGACGCAGGAACGGCACCTCGGCCCCGTAGTGGCGCGCGATGGCAGCGGTGTGCTCGTCATCGGTAGAGACGATCACGGCGCCACAGACCCCGCTGGCGCGGGCGGCGGCGATGGTGTAGGCAATCAGCGGGTGACCGCTCAGGGGCCGGATATTCTTGCCGGGCACCCGTTTCGAGCCGCCGCGGGCGGGGATCAGGCCGACCAGGCTGGGCGTTTCTGGCATAGTCACAACCGCAACTCTCATCAACTGGCACGCCCCAGGCAACCGACTGTGGGCGCAGGCTATTATAGCCGAGACTCGGTCGGGCCTGAGCACACCGGCCAGGGCCCTATAGCTGGGCCGGGTCAATGTTGATATAGACGTCCTTAAGCTCGCTATAGACGTCGAGGGCCTCGGTGCCGGGCTCGCGCGTGCCGTTGCCCGACTGGCGCACGCCGCCGAAGGGCATATGCGGTTCGCTGCCGTAGGTTCCCGCATTGACGACAGCCACACCCGCCTGCACCTGCTCACAAAAGCGGACCGCGCGATGGATGCTGCGGGTGTGGATCGCGGCAGTGAGGCCATAGGGCGAGCGGTTGGCCAGGGCAAGGGCTGCCGCAAAGTCGGGCGCGCGATAGAGGGTGGTGATCGGCCCGAACAGCTCGCAGCGCGAGAGCTCGGCGTCGGGATCCACCCCTTCGATCAGCGTGGGCGCCATGTAGAAGCCATCGCGGTGCTCCGGGTCGTCGAGGCGCCGTCCACCGGCCAGCACCGTCGCGCCCTCGGCGCGGGCAGCCTCGACCGCGGCGAGCATCGCCTGGAGTTGGCTCGCGTTGATCACCGGGCCGAAGTCGTGCTCATCGCCCGGGCCGACCCGCAGACAGGCGATCTTCTCCAGCAGCAGCGCGCGGAAGGGCTCGTAGACCGCGTCAAAGACGATCACCCGGCTCGCTGCGGCGCAGCGTTGGCCGGCGTTGGAGAAGGCCGAGAGCAGCACCCACTTCGCCGCGTGCTCCAGGTCGGCATCGTCGCACACCACCAGCGCGTTCTTACCGCCAAGCTCCAGGCTCACCCGGCAGAAGCGTTCACCGGCCACGCGCTGAATGATCCGCCCGACTTCGGTGGAGCCGGTGAAGCTGATCACCCCCACGTCGGGATGGGCCACCAGCGGCGCGCCCGCCTCCTCGCCGTAGCCCTGGATGATGTTAAGCACGCCCGCCGGCAGCCCACACTCCTGAGCGATCTGGCCCACGATCCAGGCGGTGCCGGGGGTGTCCTCGGCATTCTTGAGCACAGCGGCGTTGCCACAAATCAGCGCCGGGAAGATCTTCCAGGCCACATTGGCGATCGGCGTATTGGCGGCGATGATCAACCCGGCCACCCCGATCGGCATACGCACGGTCATGGCGTACTTGTTCGGCATGCCGCTGGTGGTGGTGCGGCCATAGAGCCGCTGGCCCTCGCTGGCATAGAACAGCCCGCACTGGATCGCGCCACCCACCTCGCCCAGGGCCTCCTTCGGAGCTTTCCCAGTCTCAGCAGCGACGATCTGGGCGATCTCCTCGCGGCGCTGCTCCATACGCACCACCATGCGATGCAACAGCAGGCCGCGCTGCACGGGGGGTATGCTGGCCCAGGCGGGCTGGGCCACCCGAGCAGCGGCCACGGCCGCCGCCACATCGGCGGCCCGCGAGCGAGCCACCTCGCACAGGAGCCGCCCGTCGGCGGGGCGCAGCTTGGTGAAGCGCCCCCCATCGAGGGCCGGCACCTCGCGGCCATCGATCCAGTTCGGTATCAGCTCAGGAAGCATATACCTCTCGCAGGAACTGCCTACCAGGCTGTCCAACCGCCATCGATCACCAGGTTCGACCCGGTCATATAGGCCGAGGCGTCGGAGGCCAGGAAGATGATCGCCCCATTATACTCGTCCTCACGCGCCATCCTGCCAAGCGGCACCCTGGGCAGATAGCCAGCGAGGAACTGCTCGTCCTGGTGGTTGAAGACGCCGGCGAAGGTAACGGTGTTGACACGCACCCCCCGCGGTGCCCAGTAGGTCGCCAGGTAGCGGGTCAGGTTCAGCAGCGCCGATTTGGAGGCCGAGTAGGCCACCGGCTTGTAGAAGGGCGCGCCGGCCGCCGCGCGGTACGCATAGATGCGCTGGTCGGGCGAGACCAGCCCGTAGATCGAGCTGACGTTGATCACTGAGCCGCGCCCGGCCGCCGCCATGCGCCCACCGATCACCTGGCAGCTGAGAAAGACGCCCTTGATGTTCACCTCCATCACCCGGTCCCACGACTCCTCGGGGTAGCGCTCGAAAGGACCATTCTCGGCCGCCGGGGCATCGGGCGGCGAGTCGAGGGCGGCATTGTTGATCAGGATGTGGGGCGTCCCCAGCTCGGCTTCAACACGGGCCAGGGCCGCCTCGATCTGCGGCCGGCGGGTCAGGTCGGCCTCCAGGCTGATCACCCGCCCGGGCAATCCACCGAAGCGCGCGGCGACCAGGGCCTCGTCCTGGTGCTGGTCGAGGATGGCGACGTGGGCACCGCGCGCAGCCAGAGCACCGCTGAACTGGCGCCCGAGTTGTCCGAGGCCGCCGGTGACGACGGCGACGCGCCCGGCGACACTGAAAAGCGGGTCGGCGCTCATAGGTGCTGCTCCTGGTGGGCCGCCAGGAAGAGGTCGCAGACCTCGCGCACAGCCCCGTAACCGCCGGGCGTGCTGGTGCGCAGGCGGGCGAGCGGGATCACGGCGGGGTGGGCGTCGCGCACCACCATCGGCAGGGCGACAGCCTCGAGGCAGGCCCGGTCATTCACATCGTTACCAAGGAAGGCGGCGGCATCGAGGTCGAGCCCGGCCGCGGCCAGCACGCCCTCGAGGGCTGCGCGCTTATCGTGCACGCCCTGGAGGCAGCGGATCTTCAGCTTGTGGCAGCGGACCGCCACCACCGGATTCTCTTCGGTAGAGATCACAATGGTCGCCACGCCAAGGCCCTCGAGCAGGCGCAGGCCGATCCCATCGCCGCGCCAGCAGCGCACATGCTCGGTGCCATCCTCGGCCACCAGCACCGTATTGTCGGTGAAGACCCCGTCGAAGTCGAAGGCTACCAGGCGCACGCGGCGCATCAGGGTGGCGAGCTCAGCGTCGATCACCCGCGCACCTCGTCGAGGTACTCAAAGCGCACTGCCTCGTCGGCAGCGAGCGGCCGCGCAAGGACGCGACCGAGCAGGCGCTCGACCTCATAGGGCGGCAGGCCATCAGCGGGCGACTTGAAGGCCAGGTCCCGCACGGTGAGCACATGGCCGGCGGGCAGGTCGCGAGCGGCGACGATCATCTTGCCCATCTTCTGCATGGGCGCCAACTCGCCGGGCAGGATACGCTTCACGCCATCACCGAGGGCCACACGAGTGCGACGCAGGTCGCGGATCATCTTAGACATGCCAATCGGCTCAAGCGAGAGGGCGTGGTCGGTGCCCTTCCAGGTATGGTTGAGCGTGAGATGCTTCTCAATGATACGGGCACCGAGCACATAGGCCGCCACCGACATCGCGATGCCATTGTAATGGTCGGAGAGGCCGATCACCGTCTCGGGGAAACGCTCACGGAGCGTCGTAATCACCCGCAGGTTCATCTCCTCGGGCTGGGTGGGGTAGGTGGCGGTGCAGTGAAGAAAGGCCAGGTGCGAATTGACTGGCATAATCGCATCGTAGGCTCGCTGGATGTCCTCCATCAGCGCACCGCCGGTGCTGACGATCATCGGCTTGCCGATCCGGGCCACGTGCCGCAGCAGCGGGATGTTCTTCAAGTCTGCCGAGGCGATCTTATAGCATGGCATCTCGAGTTCGGCGAGGAAATTGGCGCTGGGGATATCGAAGGCCGTGGCGAAGAAGCTCACCCCCAACTCGCGGGCATAGCGCTGCAACTCCAGGTACTCGTCGCGGCCAAACTCAAGGAACTCGCGGTGCTCGCCGTAGGTAGCGCCGAAACTGTTCTCGTTCTCGTAGGGCTTGTTGAACATCGCCGCGGTATAGAGCGAGCGATTGTCGCGCTTCTGCAGTTTCACCGCATCAGCACCGCAGTCGCGCGCGGCGCGAAACAAGGCCTTGCACTTCTCGACGTCGCCCTGGTGGTTATGGCCGATCTCGGCGATCACATAGCAGTCGCTCGCGTCGGAGATGGTCGTCGTTCCGATCGTAAACGCACGAGACGAGAAAGGTTCGGCGATCAAGTATTCCTCCTTACGAATATATAGTTTGCTACACAATTACTACCAACATGATGGTGTCGTGAAGCCAGATCGAAACCAAAACCCTCGAGCATCTGCACGAGCTCACGGGTCTGTGGCGCTTGCTCGTCCACTTCCACGAGGAGTGAACGCAGGATTGATCCACGAAAAACCTGTATTGCACCCTGGATAACAGCCATTTCAGATCCGTCGACATCGATCTTCATCAGATTTGGCACAGGCATCCCGAACTGACTAACCAGATCATCAATGCGACAGCTCAGTACATATTGCGATCGCATCTGAGTCTCGCTTGTCAAGCGCATATTGACATCTGGCATGACATGGGAAGCCGCTCCAGGAACGATGCTGGAATAATGAAACATGCGCAATCCGGTATAGTCCGAGAGTGCCAGAGGCAAAGGAACAATTCTCTGATGGCAATCGTTAAGGAATATATTCTGCGCAAGTGCGGCATAGGTTGTAGATCCTGGCTCGAAGGCAAAAATTCGAGCTAGACCACCAGTTACTGCATCGGCAACAAAGGAGTAGGCTCCGACATTCGCACCGACGTCATAGAAGACATCACCTGTACGGATATGGGTCTCGATCCAGGTCACGGTCTCAGGCTCTTTTTGGCAGGCATTTAGTCGTTCGACTTGCGTCAGCGTGGAAACATCCATCAGGATACGAGTCGCCTGGTAATCAAGGTTACCGGTTCGTGCGATCCCTTCCTTCAAGCTGGCGGCCACTCGCAACGGAAGTAACCCGGTTATCTGGCGCGTGATTGTTGAAAGATCCTGAAGCGCAACCTTACGTATCCTGCTTAGCTGGTAGCGCCCTAAGGGACTCAGTTGGCGTCTCAGTTCTTGCTCCAGTCTTCGCATCACATACATCCCTAAAATAATGTCGAGCGACGTTTCCAGTGGTTATCGTTAGCCTCTGCCGCCTCTGCGCAACTGCATCATCACGTTTTGGCAAACCAGTGTGAGGTCCGAGCGTTGCACAATCAGGCTTTCGACCCAACGCCCCCCGATTGCTCGAAGTAATAGCTTAACACTGGTAAAAGCGAGCACCGCTTCGGCGATGACCGTCGCCACTGCAGCCCCATTGACGCCTAGGTGCGGGATCATCACAAGGTCGAGACCAATGTTCGTGACTGTGGCCACCACCAGGCACGGGAACAGCACTCCAGGTCGACCAACGGCAGCAAAGTAGGACGATGCTCCAAGATGAAGCGTGCGGAAAAGCACACCTGGCAAGAGTAGCATAAACACCGTAGCTGAGGCACGAAAAGCCTCCCCATAAGCAAGGGGAATGAGCGGTGGTATCAACAGAGCTACAGCGAGAACCAGGACCAGGATCACTACGACCTGAAGTCGCATTGAAATGAGAATATACCCCCCCTTGTCTGTCACTTCACGCCCCGCAGCCTTCCCAGTTATTGGCCACACTAGTGCACGTGGCACATCAATAATCAGTTCATAGAGGCCAACAGCGACAGCGTAAAGCCCCACTGCCTGGAGATTAAGCAGCATTGCCAGCAAGAACGTTTCACCTCGTTTCAAGACATTGGCGACAAGCGAAACAGCATACTGTTGACTGCCAATTCGCAGCATGTCTCTTAGGGTTATCCAGGAGAAATGTAGCGTTTCATGGCGTGCCAGGCGTATTAGCCAGAAGCCGGCCATCCCAAGAGCGACAAACTGCACAACTACGTTAGCAAGGAGCGCCCCGGCAACACCCAGCTGCATCCAAACGATTAACACTACTGCCAGGAAGAGACCGATGAACTGCCCAAGAACATTCCAGACAATGTATGTACGATTGTGGCCGTCGATGACGAGGAGGACACTTAGTAGGGAAGAAACGAGAAATCCCGGCATCAACAGGATCATGAACCCAAGCCACACTGGTTTGAGCTCTAATTCTTGTAAATCACCAAGAAGAAGAACGGTGAGGGGCTCACGGAAGGCCAGCAGTAGCAGGGTTGCCAGTATTACCAGCACAAACCAGAACATTAGTGCCGCAACCACCAACTGAGCAATGCTATTACGTTCCTGTTTGTACAGGTAGAGTGCCGCTGTCGGTAAGCCGAAGCTGCAGACGATGGAGAGCAGGGTTGCCGCAGTAACAACGACCGTCAGCACCCCTTTGCCTTCCGGTCCGAGGAAGCGCGCAACCAGAATACCTACCAGGAAGCTACACGTGAGCAACAACCATCGAACGAAGAGGAGCGCAGAGAACTGCTTAAGGAGCTGCACCAATCGTCTCCTTGATACGGCATACCTGAAGCTGGTGCACCAGCACTCATGAGTGTTTAGATGACTGATTACTGGCTACCTGGCACAATGCCGCAGTGCAGCAACTCTAGCCAAAATCCGGTTGATTATATCACAACCGCTCTATCTGGATGTCTCTCCCCCTATGGCGCGACCACGATATACGTCGCCCCCGTCTGCACGTCCACCACCGCCGCCCGCTCGTCGGCTGGGCACGCCACTGGCCCGCCGTCGCGGTTGGTGCAACTCACCTGCCCGCTGGCCGGCAACGGGACCGCCACCAGCCGTGGCTGGTCGCTCCAGATCACCACGATGTGCTCGTCACCCCGGCGCAGCACGTAGCCCTCAACGTCCTCGGGTACACCCGCCAGCTGCCCCAGGTAGCGCGCCCCGGCGAGGGTCCGGCTGGCGTGCCGGTAGGCGAAGTAGCCCGGCCGCGGCACCAGCACGTCGCCTGGCTCGATCAGCGCAGTGTTGTGGTACGAGTCACTGTCGTAAACATACCAGATGTTTGCGGCCAGCCCGTCGCGCAGCGATCGCGTGAAGAGCCGGGAGAGGTAGTCGGCCTGGGCCCAGCGACACTCCGGCGTCACCTCCCCGGCGCAGAGCAGCGCGCCCTCGGTGCGGATCAGGGGCTTCTCCGCCACGCCATAGCGCGCCAGCAACTCCTTCAGGTAGCTCACCCGCCAGTCGACCGGCGCGCCCAGCGCCGGCCAGCCCGGCGTGCGCCAGAAAGTATAGGTGTGAAACGAAAGCACGTCAAATGCGTTGCCTGCGCCGGCTACGAGCATGCCCTCGAAGAAGCGCCCCGCGAGGCTATTCGGGTCGGCGGGATCGTAGGGCCGGTCGAGCAGCAGCCCGCCGTTCAGCACGACGACGTTGGGGTTCGCCGCCTTCATAGCCGGGTAGACGACCTTGAGCAACTCGCCATAGGCCCGCCCGCCGTAGTAGGGGTCGTCTTCGATCCCCCAGCAGCCAAAGACCGAGTCGTCGGGGAAGAGCGTCGCATCCGGCTCGTTGCCGATCTCCCAGTGGCGCAGGTTGTAGGGCGGCCCGCTGTAGCGCTGCACCGCTGCAGCTAGGAAGCGCGCAAAGTCCTGGTAGTGCTGGGGGTTGATCGGCGCACAGTCGGCCTGGTACGGCACCGTCGCCCAGCGCGGGCTGGCATAGACGGTAACGACGAGGTTCACGCCGAGCTCGCTCGCCGTGAGCATGTCTTGTTCGAGGGCCTTGATCGCCGGCGCGTCCCAGCGGTAGCCGCCACCCGCCTGCGGCTCGACGAGCTTCCAGTGCAGCGCGCCGCGGCGCACCCACGAGGTGCCCGACACGCTCATCAGCCGCAGCCCGCGCTCGGTGGTGAGTTGCGACATTTCGATGCCGAAGACATTGGGCGGCGCGACGCCGGTCTGGCGGATCAGCGGCAGGTACAGCCGCACCGGACTCTGGGCGGCGCTGGGGCCGCTTGCCGCTCCAACGAAGGCCAGACCGATCAGCAGGACAGCGATCAGGAGCACGGGCCGGGAATGATGAAGCATGGTTGGCTCACGGTACGCTGCGGCCCCCGGCGCTCGCTGACCGCCAGGCCTTGCGGCGCCAGCCATCACCAGAGCGGCTACGGTGTGCGCAGTTCAACGATCACCGGCTCGAAGCCGACCTCGAGGCGCTCGCCGATGGGCAGGGGATCTCCGCGTACAGTATAGCGGCGGCGGGTACCAGCCGGTAACGGCACCTCGCGGGTCGAGCCGTCGTTGGTCCAGGCGAGCTCGTACTGGAGCCCGCCCTTGCGGAATCGGTGGACCTCGAGCGCGCCGTCACGCGTGACGCCGGCGTAGCTGGCATCGCCGAGCGTGCGGCGCAGGAAGGCCAGTGTGGCATAGGCCAGGCGCGGCTGCTGATCGCCATCCAGCAGGCCGCCATCCTGCCAGCCCGGGCCGTTCAACGTGTACCACAGTGCGCCATAGAGGCCCGCCTCGTACGAGCGGGCGAAGAGCCGGGCGATGTAGTTGGCCTTGGCCTGCTCAAAGCCCTGCGGCGCACAACTCGGGTCGTTGCGGAAGCAGAGGAGCGCGCCCTCGTTCATCAGCACCGGCTTGTCAACCCCGTAGCGCTGCATCGTCTCGCGCAGGTAGGCCAGCTTGCCGCGCAGCACCCCACCCCGCTGTTGCCACTTCGGGTGGTTCAGGTCCCAGTCGGCGTTGACCGGCCCCCAGTAGGTGTAGCTGTGGTAGGCGAGGATGTCGAAGGCCGCGCCGCCACCATTGGCCAGCACCCCTTCGATGAAGCGCCCTGCCGCGCACGGCAGCGGCCCGCCCGGGTCGCAGTCGAGCAGGAGCCCGCCGGTCACCAGTTGCGCCTCGGGGTTGGCAGCCTTGAGCGCCGGGTAGACCGCCTTGAGCATCTCGGCGTAGACCGCGCCACCGTAGCGTGGATCCCGCTCGTCACCCCAGCAGCCGAAGGGCGCGTCGCCCGGGACCAGCTGGAAGGCTGCGTCGGGCTCGTTGCCGAACTCCCAGTAGCGCACGTTGTAGGGCGGCCCGCTGTAACGCCGCACCATGTCGCCAACGAAGTCGGCATACGCGCTGAGCGCATCGGCGCGGATGGGGCCGCAGGCTTTGCCGGCCACCGCCTGGGCCCAGGCTGGCGCCCCGCTGACGATCACCAGCGGCGTCGCCCCGCTGCCGCTGATCGCCGCTAGCTCCGCCTCGAGGCCGCCGATCGCTGCCCAGTTGCGCTCGCCGCGCCGCGGCTCGATCAGCGCCCAGTCGATCATGTTGTAGCGCACCATGCCGCCGCCAAGACCAGGCAGCGCCCCGATAGCCGCGCCGACGCCGCCCCGGCTGATCTCCACGCCAAACAGCGGCCCTGGCGTCGCGCCTGGATCCGGTGTGCCCGCCCGCACCTCGCTGCCCAGCAGGCCAAGCAAGACCCGGTAGGGCCGCGGGTTGGCGGGGTGCCACTCGAAGCGGGCGCGCTCGAACCACTGGGTGATGATCAGTTCGCCGTTCGGCCCGGGCTCGGGGTTCGCGGTGGTCAGTGGCAGCCCGAAGAGCGCCAGCGATTGCTGGTACGGGCTCAGGCCGCGTATCCGCAGCCCGTTGCGCTCCCAGTAGCTCTTGAAGCCCTCGCCGGGTGCCTGGTCGCAGACGTTGCGCCCCGTCTCGGGGAACCAGAGGCAGCCGGGCTGCGGGCCCGCCTCGCGCGGCGCAGCACTCCAGTCACGACCAAGCTGGGCCAGCCGCTCGGCGCCCAGCCGACCAAGCAGCACGTCGTAGGGCGCCCGGTTCGCGGCGTGACGCTCCAGGCGGTTGCGTTCCAACCATTGCACGGTGATCGTCGCGCCATCCGCCAGCGTGGCTTGCTCGGCCGGGCCGATCGGATAGCCAAACACCGGCAGACCGCCGTTGCTGCGCCAGTAGGCGGCAAAGGCCGGGTCGATGCAGTCCTCGATGCCGGGCACGTCGGGGAAACAGATCGCCCCGCCTGGCTGGGCCGCCGGCTGCGCCCCGGCACGGCCCGCGCCGCCAGCCAGGCTCGCCAGGATCACGATCGCCAGCAGCAGGGGCAGATGAGCTCGATGCATCGCAGTTCTCCAGCTACCGGGCAGTGCATCCAGGCACCGCTCCGTGTAATACCAGGTGGCATTGGCAATCCCGCATGGTCCCACTCATCTCCACAGCTCTCAAGCTCGACAAAGCCCTGTGTGGCGGTGTCGAGCTGTGGATGTGTCGAGCTGTGGCGCAACGGTCACGCTGGACAACCTGCCTCGCAATCCGGCCTTCACCTCGACACCTCCACACCGCCACACCGCTACACCTCCACAGCTCCACAGCTCCACACTTCCACACCTCCACACCGCCACACCTCTACACCTCCACAGCTCTACACTTCCACACGACAGATCTGTCGAACTGGAGAAGCTGCACGCCAGATTGGCAAGCGGGTTTGCACCATGTCCAGGGTCCCGACTCATGGCCATGTACAGCGGTAGATCCGCAGCGGTGCCGGGTAGCGCCCGTCGGCGAAGGCGGCGACCGGCGCGCAGCGGGCGGCCAGCGCCGGCTCGGCCGTGACCAGCGGCAGCGCGGCCTCCTGGCTCACCAGGTAGGCGGGCCGCAGGGTCGCGATCGCCTGGCGCGCCGCCACGCCGTAGTCGCCGCCAGCGCGGAAGACCTGCGCGAGCTCGGGCTGGATCAGCCCGGCGAAGTCGACCATGGGCCGGCCGCTGTAGTAGCCGATCACCCCCACCTCCAGCGCCCCGACCCGCGCTCCCGGCGCGGTGTTGGTGGCCAGCCAGCGTCCCGCCTCGCGGTAGAGCGCGAGGCGCGCGTCGGGCCGCGCGGCGATCGCGCCCAGGGCCAGCACCTGGCCGACCAGCACCGCGCCGACCAGCGCGGCCAGCGCCACAGTGCCCAGCCGCGCGCCGGCCAGGGCGCGCAACCACTCCGCTAGCACGGCGGCGCCAAGGGCGGCCGCCGCCACCAGGGCCACCACGGCGGGGCCATAGTACCAGAAGTAGGCGGTCACGCCCAGCAGGCTGTAGGCGGCGGCGTGCAACAGGCCCCAGGCCAGCGGCAGGAGCAGCGGCCCGCGCCGGCGCAGCCCGGCCACTAGCCCGAGCGGTGCAAGGCCGAACAGTGGCCAGAACAGCGGCTGCCCGGCCAGGCCCGTGACCAGTCCGAGGAGCCCGCTGGCGTAGCTGCGGCTGCCGGGGATGTGCGCCTGGCTGCGCTTGGCACCGAGCGTGGCCGGCAGCGGCGCGCCGAAATAGGCCCAGGCGACAGCCAGGAATGGCGTCATCGTCAGCAGATAGACGGCGGCATAGCGTTGCATCGCGCGCCAGCCGCCAGCCAGCACGACCCCGAGCGCGCCCACCGCGGCCGCCAGGGCCGCGTCGGCCCGCGCCAGGCTGGCGCCAGCCATGAGCAGGCCCGTCCAGACGGGGCGCCGGGCCGCAATCGCCACAAAGCCCCAGAGCGCCAGCGCGATGAAGAAGCTCGTCTCGGCGCCGAGGGTGAAGACTAGCTGCGGACTCAGCGGGTAGAGCAGGGCGGCCACGCCGCCGGCGATCGGCAGCGCCGCCAGGCGGCCAAGCCACCAGAAGGCCAGGGCGCCCGCGCCCAGGCTCAGGCAGCCGAGCGCATTGCTGACCAGCGGCAGATCGAGCCCGGCGGCGGCGGCCGGGGCCAGCAGCAGCCCGTAGAGCGGCGCCGTGGTGCTCAGCACCCGCTCGCCGGGGTTGTAGACGAAGCCCTCCCCGGCGGCCAGGTTGGCCGCGTAGCGGTAGGTGATGTAGGGGTCGTCGAACCCGTGGCCACGGAACACCACAACAAGCAGCAGCGCAACCACCAGCGCCCAGCCCGCAGCGAGCCGGTCAGCGAGCCGGCTGGTCGTCGCTAGATGCGTCGCGGGTAGCTCCGTCAGCACAGGCACGGTAACTCCTGAGTACGGGGTAGGGCGCTACCCCCAAAACCTTGCACATCTGGCGCTGCGGGCGGCACGCCCCCCCTCCCAACCCTCTCAGGCGTAGGGTTTTTGGCGGATGGCGTCCTGATGCGCTGCTTGCCCTCACCCCCCTCCCCCCCCTCCCCTGCCAGGGGAGGGGGTAGGGG
>JACAEO010000011.1 GCA_013388805.1 Chloroflexota bacterium | reverse complement strand
CATCACGCGTTTCACCAAGGATACCCGACGATTGGTGGCGGGGGCCAATCTCTCCATCAGGGTCGCGCCCTCAGGGGGATATCGGCCTCACCACCAACACCCACATGATACCAGGGGGGAGGGGGGTGAGGGCAAGCAGCGCATCAGGACGCCATCCGCCAAAAACCCTACCCCTGAGAGGGGGGGCTTGCCCCAGGAACGCTGCACAAGCCCCGGACGCGCCGGGGGCGCACAGGCGTGGTATAATCCGCTGCGCACGAATGCCGGATGGCCCGCTCGCGGCCCGAGCGTCATAGGAGCTTTCGATGTCCACCAGTTCACGCAGTTCGCGCCGCCGCCAGCCGGTCCGCAGCCCACAGCGCCGTCCGAGCCCGGCGCGCAGTGTTGCGCCGCCGGACTACTCGCGGGACTACGCCTATGTGCGTCGCGATCTGATCCTGATCGCCATCATTGGCGGGCTGCTGCTCGCCGGGATGGTCGTGGCTGCGATCGTCATCTAGCGCAGCGAACCGCAATCGTGCCACGAGCAGTGATCAGCAGGGGACGCCGGTCAGGCTTCGTCCCCGTAGAGTTCCTTGAGCAGGCTCTGCTTCTGGGGTGGCTGGTTGCGCGCCTCGCGGCGCTTCTCCATATCTGCCTGGCGGGCCTGGGCGCTGCTCAGGCGCTTCATGAAACGATCGACCTGGCCGGCGGTATCGACGATGCGCTGCTCGCCGGTGTAGAACGGGTGGCAATTGGAGCAGATCTCGACGCGGAGACCACTGCGGGTCGAGCCGATCGCCCACTTCGTGCCGCACGTCGTGCAGACGATCCCGTCCATATGATATTTGGGGTGGATACCCTGCTTCACCTGTGTGCTCCTCATTCGGGCGGCCAGAGCGGCGCCCCTCAGCCATGGTGCTAATCGGCGCTTTCGACGGGCTGGGCCAGCGGGATCACACTGACCATCTTCTGGCTGCGGGAGTAGGGCTGGAACTTGACCGTGCCCTCAACCATCGCATAGATCGTATAATCGCGGCCCAGGCCCACATTCTTGCCGGGGCGGATCTTCGTGCCACACTGGCGAACGATGATATTGCCGGGGATCACGTGCTGGCCGCCATAGGCCTTCACGCCGCGCATCTTCGGATTGCTGTCGCGGCCATTGCGCGAGCTGCCGACGCCTTTCTTATGTGCCATGCTCTCGCTCCTCTCGGGGCGCGGCAGGAGCCACGCTGCGAAAAAACTAGATAAGGATCGCGCTGATCTTCACCTGGGTGTAGCGCTGGCGGTGGCCGGTGCGGCGGCGGTAGCGTTTCTTGTTGCGATAGCGGAAGACGACGATCTTGTCGCCTTTGGCCTCGCCGAGCACCTCAGCGCGCACCTTCGCCCCATCCAGGATGGGCGAACCGACCTGTACCGCGTCGCCGTCGCCGACGAGCAGCACCTCGCCGATCTCGATCTGGCTGCCGGGTTCGGCCGCTTCGATCAGGTCCAGCATCAGCACCTGACCCGGTTCGACCCGGTACTGCATCCCGCGGTCACGAATAATCGCGTACACGTCTCTTCTCCTTCGAGCAGCTCCTCCGTCGACGGCGGGCCGCCTGACGTGCGCCGGTGCTGCGGGCAAAACGCGTTTGCAGACAACATGAAAACAGAGCGGCCTGACCGCCCTTAACCTGGAAGATTATAGCAGAGCCGGGGATGGGTGTCAAACCGGTGCGGACGTTTGCATTCTCCGGCCAGGTGTGCTATACTCCCCACTGTTGTGAGGTCGTGGCCCCATCGTCTAGCGGCCTAGGACGCCACCCTCTCAAGGTGGAGATCGCGGGTTCGAATCCCGCTGGGGTCACCACACGTCAGGACCCGTGGTGTAGCGGTGAACATGCGGCCCTGTCAAGGCCGAGATCGCGGGTTCGAATCCCGTCGGGTCCGCCAGATGGTATCAAAGAAGCTCACATATATGTGAGCTTTTTTGATGCCAGTTGCGCGAATGACCAGCGCAGGCCGTTTGTCAACGATCTGCCTGTTGGCCGCAGAGACAGTGCAACGCCCCCGCCAGGGCTTGCGGGGGCACGGGTAGGGGCTGTGCGGCAGGCTCAGGTCATGATCATGATCACCGGCAGCACCAGCAGCGCGGCGACGAGCACGAGCAGCGCGAGGAGTTTGAGCTGCTCGGCGCTACGACGGGCTGCCAGTTGCTCGCGGGCTGCGGGCGCGTAGGGCACATTGGGCAACTCGCCGAACAGTACCTGGCCCAGCGCACCGGGGGCGGTCGTCAGCGTCTTGTAGACCGTGGCGACCAGTTGGCCAGTGGTGATCAGCGGCGGCGCCCAGTAGGCCTCGTCGGGGCGCACTGCGACGCCGGTGAGCGCGCAGCGGAGCTCGCCGCTGACGACGACGGGCTCGTGCTCGCTGCCAAGCGTGCCGGGTTGCTGCGTGAGTTCTGCGGGCATCGTCTGGTTCCTCCTTCAACGTGCTACGGCTACGATGGTGCGGTTGAACGTCACGACGTGG
Source organism: Chloroflexota bacterium (assembly GCA_013388805.1). GTDB lineage: Bacteria > Chloroflexota > Chloroflexia > Chloroflexales > Chloroflexaceae > JACAEO01. Next base: position 6,909 of record JACAEO010000011.1, on the reverse strand, counting down.
TGAAACCGGTGTGTTCCGCAGGTGTTCGCCGCGAACGCGGCTCAAGCAATGCGGCGCACAAAGCGCTCGATCCGTTCGAGCGCTTGCTCGATCCTGTCCATGGCGGTGGCATAGCAGGCGCGCACATACCCGGCCCCGCTGGGGCCAAAGGCGTCGCCGGGGACGACGGCTACCTGCGCCTCGGTCAGCAGCCGCTCGCAGAACAGCTCGCTGCTGAGCCCGAGGTGACCAATATAGGGAAAGGCATAGAACGCGCCCTGGGGCTCGAAGGTCGGCAGGCCGAGGCGATTGAAGCCATTCACCATCACCTGGCGACGCCGGTCGTACTCGGCGCGCATGGCCTGCACATGCTCCTCACCGAAGCGGAGTGCGGCCAGCCCGGCGTACTGGCTCATCGTCGGCGCGGACATAATCGCGTACTGGTGGACCTTGCGCGCGGCGGCGGTGATCTCTGGCGGAGCGGCGAGCCAGCCGAGGCGCCAGCCGGTCATCGCATAGGCCTTGGAGAAGCCACCGAGCAGGATGGTCCGCTCGTGCATGCCGGGCAGTGCCGCAACGCAGGTGTGGCTCACGCCGTAGACCAGACGGTCGTAGATCTCATCGGAGATGACGAGCAGGTCGTGCCGTGCCGCGACCGCGGCCACCTCGAGCATGCGCTCACGGGAGAGTACGGCGCCGGTCGGGTTGTTGGGGTACCCGATCAGGATCGCCCTGGTTCGTGGGGTGATCGCCGCCTCCAGCGCAGCGCCGCTGACCTGGAAGCCGTCCTCGACGCGGGTGGGTACATAGACCGGCTTCGCATCGGCGAACATCACGCAGGCCGGGTAGGCCACGAAGCATGGCTCCGGGATGAGCACCTCGTCGCCCGGGTCAAGCGTGGCGAGGGTGGCGGCCAGCAGCGCCTCGCTGACGCCGACGGTCATCAGCACCTCGCTCTCGGGGTTGTAGTCAGCGCCGTAGAGCCGGTTCAGATGCGCAGCGAGGGCCACGCGCAGTTCGAGCAGGCCCGAATTCGAGGTGTAGGCCGTGGTCTGATCGATCGAGTGCTGGCCCGCCGCGCGAATATCGCCCGGCGTCATGAAGTCAGGCTCGCCGACACCAAGCGAGATCACATCGGGCATCGTAGCCGCGATGTCGAAGAAACGACGAATGCCCGAGGGCGGCACCGCCCGCACACGCCGCGAGATACGTTGAGACCCCATACAAGGCTCCTATCTCCTGGCCGCACTGGCCAGTAGTGCGGGCTATGATACCACGCCACTGCAACCAGGGCCAGTCAGTGGAGGGTACGTGTTCACATTTCTCCCGGGAGCGCGGGCATCTTGCCCGCGGAGACGCGACGAGGGCGGGACGCCCGCGCTCCCGGGCTTGCCTGGTTACCCCAACGCGGAACTCGTATCTCCTGGGAAGCCGTTCACGCTCGCGTCCCCGACCGCGACGGTGATCGCGCTGATCGTGCCGTCGCGCGCCAGGAGGTGCTGGCTCGTGGCGTAGTCAAGGCTGTCGCCGACACTGCTCCGGGTTGTGCCATCTGCGTAGTGGAGCGTGATCGCGGGCCCAGTGGCGCGTACGTAGACCACCGGCGTCTGGCAGCATGTGAAGGCGATCGCGTTGGGCGGCAGCGCCAGGCACCGCCGCACCCCGGCCACGTCGTAGTAGTGAAAGTCGCTCGCTGTGGTGCTCCACTCACCGGGATCGAGCAGGCGCGGGCGGAAGCTGAGCTGTCCATCGCGAATGGTGATACCCAGTTCGCCCATACGGGTCAGAATTTCCTCTTTGACCTGGCCGGTCATACCGGGCTGTTGCGCGCCACGCCCGAGTGGAGTATGCGAGTACGGATCAGTGGGAAAGGCTCCATAGGCGGCGGGCGTCTTCTGGAAGCCGAGGCCGGCCCGGATGGCGCGATAGGCCTCGGCCAGGCCGTCCACTACCGCAGGCGCGCGAGCGCCCTCCAGCGCCTGGTGGTGGACCTCCTGCACAGCGAGCAGCAGCTTGGCCACCATATGCCAGTAGATGCTGCCCAGGCCCTCGTAGGCGAAGAAGCTGCCCGAGCGGCCGGTGAACTCGCTGTGCCGGAAAACCTCCTCGAAGAGCGCTTCGATCTGTGGGCCAGCAGCTTCGGCGAGCGCGGCGAAACGGGGCTCACGCCCCAGTTCAGCGAGGACGGCGCGCACGTCGCGCAGGTTGTGCAGATCGCCGCCGAAGTGGTAGTCGCCCTCTGCATCGCGGACGAGCAGCCGCCGATCGCCGGCGGCCTCGAGCGCGGCCACGAGAGCCAGCCCGCGCACGCGCTCCGCTGCCAGGCGATTCTTCTGGCGGAAGCCGGGCAGGTCGCGGTTCGGGTAGAGCATGTAGCTGTGCTGATCGGGCCGGTAGAGCGCACTGGTGCGCAAGGCACCGAGCAGGGCCAGGCTCTCCTCGGCGCTCAGGAGGCCCGAGGAAAGGATCGCCACCTGGCCCTCCAGCATCTCAGCGAGGCGACCGATGGCCGCGCTGCCGGGGGCGAGGCGCAGGAGGTTGTAGCTGTGGTAGAGTCCGTCGTCGCGCCGATTGGCCCGCAGGCTGTGCTCCACAAAGGCGAGGGCAAGGTCAAGGGCGGCAAGCACCGTCGCGCGTGGCAGCAGGCGCCATGCGCCGCACAGACCCGTGGCGTAGAGCGTTTCGCGGTAGTGCTCGCCCGCGGCCCCGAGGGCATCCATCAGGGCGCGGCGGCTGGCGTCATCGAAGCTGGCCGCCAGCGTCGGGCGGGCCGCCTCCAGGGCGCCAACGACGCTGTCGAAAAGAGCGCGCAGCTCGCTGCCGACCACCAGGTCGGCGGGGCCGCTCGCCAGCAGCGCGCGGCAGAAGACCAGATAGCGCCGGAGGTAGGCCAGGGTTACCACCGAGAGGCCCTTACCGACCAGGGCGTTGTTAGCGTCATTCCACTCCGGGCGCTGGGTATTCATCCAGATACCACCCTCCGGCACGAAGTTCACCAGCTTGGCCAGCAGCAGGAGCAGCAGCTTCTCGCCCAGGCTGACGTGAAGCACCTGCCCGTCAGGGCCGGTGAGCAGCTTGCCATCGGTGCCTCCGGCGGCGACCCGTGCGGCGATGCGGCGCTCGTGCTCCCAGTCGAAGACGATCGTAGCGGCGGGGTCGCTGAGCAGCGCAGCGTAGGGCTTGATCCGATAGGGCACATCGACATGGCTGAAGCAGCGGCGGTTGAGCAGGGCGGCGAGGCGACCCGGCTCGAAGCGCTCCATGGCCTCAAGGAGTTTGAGCAGGTAGATAATCTGGTGGTCGCTCCAGTAGCCGATGTTCGCCCACGGATTCCCGGGCTCCGGCACCTCCCACTCCACGCCAGCGCGGGAGAGCCGGTACGGGTTGTAACCGTCGGCGGTGGTGGCATTGAGGAAGATGGCGATCATCCCCTCAAGATAGGCGGGGAAGGCATAAGCCAGCGGCTCCCAGTTCTGGAAGAGGTCGCGCCAGTTGCCCTGGTAGTCGAGACGGCGGCGGCCATCCGCCCCACGCACGTTGATGCTGAAGCGGTTCCAGGGGCGGCTCGGATCGCCGTGGCGGCGGCTGAAGGTCAGCGGCAGGTACTCGGTGCAGAGCCGCTCAAGGTTCGCCACACCGCTGGCGGCGGCCCGTGCGCGCAGCTCGCGCACGCTGATGTGCGCCGGTAGCCCGGCGAAGAAGGAAGCGTACGCGGCCAGTAACGCCGGGTTGCGCACCGCGATGAATGCGCGCAGGTCGGCGCTGTCGAGGCGGTAACCGTCGGCGAAGACGCCGCCGCGCATGATGTTGAAGAGCGTGTTGGCAGCGTGGTGGGCGCCAGCCATGGTATCGGCGCTCTGCTGCAGCCCGTCGGCGGCGGCCCCCAGCGCCGCCAGTTCGGCCTGACCACGGGCAATATCGGCCACCAGTGCGGCGGCCAGGCTGTCAGGGTCGTCACGCAGGGCGCGGGCCAGATCGGCGACGGCAGCGGCGTCCTGGGCCACATCGGCGACGATGCGCCAGGCGTGCGTGGCCCCGGGGGCCAGTTCGAGCGTGGTGACCAGCAGGAAGGCCCCGCGCTGCCCGCGCACGTCATCCTCCGCGAGGGGCTGTGTGCCCCGGCGGAATGCGGCCACCTGGGCTGATGAGAGCAGGGTGACGGCGCCGTTCAGGCCGTGCTGCCAGGCTACCGTGGCGCGCAACGACTCGCTCGCCTCAGCCAGGTCGGTAAGCTTCGAACTGAGCGCGAAGATCGCAAGCCCGCTCGGGTCATACTCGGCGCGCTTATAGGCGTCGAGCAGGTTGCTGTAGTTGCTCTGGATCACGGTGGTCGCACCGTAGGGCAGCAGGTTCTGCAGACCATCGAGCACCTGCACGGCAGCCGGCGCGCCGGTACGCTCAACCAGGCGACACGTGCGCACGAAGCCGAAACGCGGGCTGGTCTGCCAGGTCACGCGGAAGGCCAGGCCGAGCCTGTGGTTCAGTTCTTCAAAGACGAGGGTCGTGCTGAGGGCGTCTTTGTAGAGGTTGCGCTCAATCGTGTCGCCTTGCTCGTAGTGGGGGGCAAACGGCTCCCAGCAGTGGGTCGTGCCCGCGCGCGTCACATGGAGGATGGTGAGCGGGCCGGTATAGGGGTGGCAGTTGTAGAGCCGGTCAACTGTCTCGTAAGGAAAGAGGGCCGTCTCAGGACTGACGCGACCGGCAGTGAGCCCGCCGCTGCTGGCGATGAAGAACCAGTGATCGGCGGCACTGACCAGGCTGATCAGGAACGGCTCCAGCCGGTCCACGCCGGCGATCCGGTAGAACCGCGTACCGTCCAGGTCGACGAAGCCCCCGCTCACGGCGGGCACGGCGAGGCTAGCCGGCGCCGTCGCAGCACCGGGTGCGAAGGTACTCATCTCACATGCTCCGGGGCAGGCGGGCGCCGGCCCGGCCTGCCCATGCATCGGAATGGATCACGTGGTGCACAACGACCGCTGATGCTAGCCCTTCACGGCGCCGGCCGTGAGGCCGGAAACGATATAGCGTTGGAGCACGAGGAACAGCACCAGCATCGGCAGGGTCATGATCAGCACGGCTGCGGCGAGGGTGGGCCAATTGCTGCCATAGACGCCCTGGAAGACGATCATACCGCGCGTAATCGGGTAATAGTCCTTGTTGGTCAGGTAGATAGTGGGCAGGATCAGCTCGTTCCAGATACCAATTGCGTGGAGCACCGCGATGGTGGCGATGGCAGGCTGGATCAGCGGGAACACGATCGAGGTGACGAAGCGAAGGTAGCCGCAGCCGTCCATAGCGGCGGCCTCGTCCAGTTCGAGCGGCAGGGTCTTGATGTAGTTCACCAGGATGACGATGCCGATCGGGTTGACGAGGAAGAGCATCACGTAGCCGACAGGATTGTTGTAGAGGCCCAGGTTCAGCATCAGCTGAAACTGGGGGATCAGCGCCACCGGGAGGAACAGCGCGATAATGTAGAGCGTGAGCAGCCAGCCGGCGCCTCGGACATAGCCACGCGAGATCGGGAAGGCGACGAAGACGGCGGTGACGACATAGATCGCAGTGGCCGAGACGGTATAGATCAGCGTATTGGTCAGGTAGCGCAGGAAATTGGCCTTCTCCCAGGCCTCGACGAAGTTCTCGAAGCGCAGGCTGGTTGGCAGCGCCGTCGCGCTCTTCATGAACTCCGGCATCGACTTCAGCGAGGTGATGACCAGCATCATCAGCGGCCCGACATAGACGATGGCGAAGAGGCTGAGGAGGACGTAGGCGCCAATGCGCGCCCAGGCAATGCGCCGGGCCGCGGCGCGCCGCGTGGGAGGGCTGGCAGTCTCGCCCGTCGTGAGGGTGCTCATCCCAGGATCCTCCTTTCTCGCTGCTGGAGGAAATACTGCACGGGCAGGCCGATCACCAGTACCAGGAAGAAGAGCACGATTGAGGCGGCGGCGGCATAGCCCTGACGAAACGCGCTGGTCACACTGCCCGAGGTCTGGCCGAAGCCCTGGGCAAAGATCAGGTAGCCCAGCACCTGGGTGCCGTTGCGGTAGCCGATGAGGACGAGAAAGAGTTGCCAGGCCTGGAGTGAGCCAATGATGTTCAGCAGCAGGTTGGTGTTGACACTCGGCGTCAGCAGGGGCCAGGTGACGTTCCTGAAGGCCTGCCAGCCCGTGGCGCCATCGATCCGCGCGCTCTCATAGAGATCGCCAGGGATGGTCTGCAAGCCGGCGATGAAGATCATCATCGTGATGCCGAGGTTCGCCCAGATCTGGACGAAAATGACCCATGCCATGGCCTCGGCGGGCTGACCGCCCAGGAACTCCGAACGGATGCCGAACAGGCCGAGGATGGTCGCGAGCGGCCCGCCCAGCGGGTAGAGGAAGAGCGACCAGATCAGGCCCTGGATGACCGCGCCGAGGATCACCGGCATAAAGAAGATCGTCCGGAAGATGTTGACGCCCCGCAGGCGCTGGTTGACAAGCAGTGCGAGGAGCAGGCCAAGGCTAAACTGGATCGTCGTTACGAAAAAGCAGAAGATCAGCGTCCGAACGAGCGCGGCATAGTTGTCCCGCGACGCCTGGCCCATAAAGAGGAACTCGCGATAGTTCTCCAGCACGATCCAGTTGACCTTCGCGCCCTGGATGCCACTCGCGTCGGTGAACGAGTAGAAGCCGGTGGCAATGGCGGGTCCCAGCATAATCACCAGGTAGAAGAGGAATCCGGGCAGCAACAGCAGGTACGGAGCCAGCCTGGCCCAGCCGCGCCCAAAGTGGTAGTTGTTCATACCTCACCTCGCGGTCGGTTGCGCGGGCTGCGGCGGGCTCGGCGCGGTGCGCGAGATCTACGACCTGCTCGGCGGCAAGACCGTGTTCGTCAATGCCGCAGGTTGCATGACCCTGCTCGCCGTCTACCCGTTCACGCCCTTCCGCGGCGGAT
>JACAEO010000113.1 GCA_013388805.1 Chloroflexota bacterium | reverse complement strand
GGCGCATCGCAACGCCAACAACATACCTTCCTCTCCCGGGCTGGGAGAGGGAGGTGAGGGAGTGAGGGCAAGCAGCCCATCAGGACGCCATCCGCCAGAAACCCTCCACCTGAGAGCCTGGGAGCGAGGGCGTCCCGTCCCGGACGACCTGGAAACACTTGCGTGCGTGGGTCCGTTGGTCATGCCCTGGCCGCCTGGTGACGACGATACGTGAGCCTGGCAGGTGTACGTCACGCAAGCGGACGGCCTGCGGGTTTGCCGCGGCGGGGTGACTGTGCTACCATAACCTGGCGGACGAGTCTCGCCGTGCACGAACGCAATGGAGCGCGATCCAGCTCACTGGGGAGCGTGCGAAGGAGTGATCAGTGACAGCGACTGCCGCCCCTGACCCAACGGCCACCGCACCCGTGATCCACGACCACATCCTCGCGACGATCGGCAATACGCCCCTGGTGCGTCTGAACCGGCTGGCCCGCGGCATCAAGCCGACGGTGGCCGTCAAGGTCGAGTTTCTCAACCCTGGCGGGAGCGTCAAGGACCGGATCGGCATCGCGATGATTGAGGATGCCGAGCGCCGGGGCCTGCTCAAACCGGGCGGCACGATCGTCGAGCCGACCAGCGGCAACACTGGCATGGGCCTGGCGATCGCCGCGGCGATCAAGGGCTACAAGTGTATCTTCGTGATGCCCGACAAGATGAGTGAGGAGAAGATCCGCGCCCTGCGCGCCTTTGGCGCGCGGGTTGTGATCACCCCCACGGCCGTCGAGCCCGATGATCCCCGCTCCTACTACTCGGTCTCGCGGCGGCTTGCCGAGGAGACGCCCAATGCGATCCTCGCCGGCCAGTACTGGAACCCGGCCAACCCCGAGGCCCACTACCGCTCCACCGGTCCCGAGCTCTGGCGTCAGACGGCGGGCAGGCTCAGCGTTTTTGTCGCCGGTATGGGCACCGGCGGTACGATCAGCGGCACGGGCCGCTATCTGAAGGAGCGCAATCCCGCGCTCAAGGTCGTGGGGGTCGACCCGGTCGGTTCGCTGTACACCGAGTATTTCCGCACCGGCCAACTCGGCGCGGCCCACGGCTACAAGGTTGAGGGGGTCGGGGAGGATTTTCTGCCCAGCACGATGGATTTCTCGGTCGTGGACGACGTGGTGCAGGTGGGCGACCGTGAGAGCTTCCTGATGACCCGGCGCCTGGTGCGCGAGGAGGGCATCTTCTGCGGCGGCTCGTGTGGCCTGGCGGTGGCCGGCGCACTCCGCTGGCTCCGCTCGCCGGCAGCCGAGCAGTTGACCGAGGAGGACCTGGTGGTGGTGCTGCTGCCGGACAGTGGCAGCCGCTACCTGAGCAAGATCTTTGATGACAACTGGATGCGCGAGAATGGCTTCCTCGAGGATGCCACGGTCGGCGATCTGCTGGCCGATCGCGCTGGTGGGCTGATCGCTGCCGATGAGGACACCAGCGTGGCCGCGGCCATCCGCCAGATGAAGACCCACGGCATCTCGCAGTTGCCGGTCCTTGACCGGACGGGCGGCCTCCACGGGATCATCAGCGAGGGTGACCTGCTCGACTACCTGGTGAACGGCGGTTCGATGGAGCATAGCATCCAGGGTATTCACACCCACGAGGTGGCCACGGTAACCCCCGATACCCCACTTGAGGAGCTGACCTCGCTGTTTGGACGGAACAGCGCTGCGGTGGTGCTCGATCACGGCCGCGTTGCCGGCATCGTGACCAAGATCGACGTGATCGACTTTCTCGCCTCACGGGGCCGCTAGTGCGATTGCAGATTGCAGATTTGCGATGGTAGATTGGGCGCGGCGCAGCTGGACACGGTCGAGGTCGCGCTGATGCCCGAACAGGTCGTCTGGAACTGCACTCGTGCGACTGCAAATTGGGCGCGACGCATCTGGAACTGCAGCAGGCAACGCGGCGCGTGACGGACTGCCGAGCTGGCTAGTCTATACTATGTGCGCTCTATGGACCAGGCGAAGCGTAAGGGTTGAAACCAACAGAAGGGAGCAGACCCGTGTTTGGTAACAAGAAGAAAGAGGCCGAGGAGAAGGCCAGGCAGGAGCAGACGGCGCAGGCGATGCGCCAGATGAGCGACCAGCTCGCGGAGAAGGGGAAGGAGATCGCCGAGCTGCAGAAGCAGCTCGATGCCGCGAAGAAGGAGGCTGCCAGCGGCGATGCCACCGAGCGGGCGCTGGCCGCAGCCCAGGCGCAGATGCGCCAGATGCAGGCCGAGATGGCGAAGATGCAGGCTGAGGTGAACAAGGCGCACCAGGAGGCGGCCGCAGCCACCGCTGCCGCTGCCACTGCCGCGGTGGCCGCCAAGGTGGAGGCTGCGCCCGCCGCGGCGGCCGGCGGGCTGGCGGTGGGCGCCACGGCCTATGTGCGCAAGGCGGGTGGCCAGAACCTGCGCCTGCGCAACGGCCCGGGGCTCGATACCAACGCCTTCGCCGGGTTGCCCCCGGGCAGCTCGATGACGCTCCTGGAGGGACCGGTCCACAAGGACAACTATCCCTGGTGGCGCATCCGCACCCCCGACGGCAAGGAGGGCTGGGTTGCCGGCAGTGAACTGGTGACGCAGCCTGAGTAGCCGGATGGGTGCACCTGTTCGCAGCCGGTTTGCCCTGGCCAGGATGCACGAAGGCGCCGTATCCGCCTTCGTGCATCCTTGTTCCCTCCCCTGCTCCAGCACCCTGATACCAGGTGGCATTGGCAACCCCGCATTGTCCCGCTCATCGTCACAGCTCCACACCTCCACCGCTCTACAGCTCTACAACGCCCTGTGTGGAGGTGTGGAGTTGAGCCAATGCGATGCCATCAAGCAGGATCGGTATGAGACGGTCGTGATCGCCGCTCGAGCCGTGCTTGCCGCGGTACGGCAGCCATGACGAGGCACACCCGCAGCTCCCATACGCGGCGCTGGCCCTGCCTGGCACTCCTGCTCGCCGGGCTGGCCGCCCTGCTGACCTTCGTTGCCGCCTGGCGTATCCTGCCACCCCGGCCCACGGCTGCCGACCTGGCCTACGCCAGCCTGTCACCACGACAGCGGCTCGACATCTACCTGCCGCGGGGCACGGGGCCACACCCGGTGGTGATCTGGGTGCATGGCGGCGCGTGGCGCTGGGGCGAGCGTGCGTTGCCGCCACTTGCCGCACCGTTCGCAGTGCTGGACCGCGGCTATGCGCTGGTGAGTGTGGGCTACCGCTTGACCGACGAAGCGACCTTTCCGGCGCAGATCCAGGATCTCAGGGCAGCGGTACGCTGGCTACGGGCCAACGCTGTGGCCTACGATCTTGATCCTGAGCGTTTCGCAGTCTGGGGGTTCTCGGCGGGCGGGCATCTCGCTGCGCTGCTCGGGACGGCCGGCACCGTGGCCGCCCTCGACGATCCGCGCCTCGGCGACCCCGCGATTTCGAGCCGGGTCCAGGCAGTGGTGGCCTGGGCGTCACCCAGCGACCTGGCGGCGCTGGCCGGGCAGCCCTCACCGCCCGGCTGTCCCGCCGGGGAGCGGGTGGACGAGGGGGGGACCCGCTCTCCGGTGGCCTGGCTGCTCGGCGGCCCGCCCGAACTGGTGCCGGAGCAGGCTCGCCTGGCCAATCCGCTCACCTACATCAGCGCTGACGATCCACCCTTCCTCATCCAGCACGGCAGAGAGGACTGCGTTGTGCCCTACCAGCAGAGCGAGTTGCTCTATGGGGCGCTCGTCCCGGTGATCGGCGCGGAGCACGTCACGCTCACGCTTTTTGATGCGGGGCATGACCCATCGCTCCTGTCGCTGTCGCCGTTCAGCAGGTGGGCCAACCGGGAGCGCGTGCTCGACTTTCTCGACCAGCAACTGGGGCGAGTGCGGCGCGCCGGGTAAGCGAAACACACGGTACCCAAACACGCAGCGGGCGCGGGGGCAATAGCAGCCAACCCGCACCCGCCAGCACTGTCGCGCCAATCAGGCTTCGTGGAGCGGCTCGATCTCGATCCAGGCCCGCTCGGTGCCGCTGACGTTGGCAGCGAAATCGAAGAGCGCCTTCATCAGACCATACTTGTCGTCAAGGGCCTCCCTGGCCACCTGGACCTCCTCCGGCGGCAGCAGCCGGGCGCGTGCATCGACGGTCGGACCGAGGGGCCGGCCACCGCGGTCGGCGGGGCCGATCAACACCCGGCCGTTGTTGCGGATGCGCTTGACCTTGCCCGAGTTCATCGTGGTCATCACATAGGCCTTGCCGTTGCGCAGCGCGAACCAGACCGGGGTCTTCATCGCCTCGCCGCTCTTGCGGAAGGTGATCAGGTTCGCATACTGGTGCCGGTGGAGCACCGCGAAGTCGCTTCGTTCGGTCGACTGACTCATTGTATTGGCTCTCCTGAAGTCATAAGTAAGGCTAACACTCCATTGTACCATGACTACAGGGTGGCGCGCGGTTCAGACTGAGGCGAGCGCGTGATAGAGTGCGGCCCACTCGGCCAGGGTGAGGGTCTCGGCGCGACGCATCGGGTCGATGCCGGCGCGCTGCAGGGCGGCAAGGGCCTGCTCACGCGTAATCCTGACCCCAAGGGCGGCAAGGCCACCGGGGAGGGCGTTGCCGAGCTGTTTGCGGGGCTGCAGGAAGCCAGCCTTGATCACCCGGAAGAGCGCGGGCACATCATCGACCGCGACGGCAAGCTGCGGGCGGCGGTGCAGGCGCAGGACGGCGGAGTCGACGGCGGGTGCGGGGTAGAAGCTGGCAGCGGGCACGCGGGCGATGATCTCCGGCTCGGCGTAGAGTTGCACCGCGTGGGCGAGCACGCTCAGGTCACCGGGGGCGGCGGTGATACGCACGGCCACCTCCCATTGCACCAGGAGCACGCTCAGCTCGGGGGGGAGGGCGGCCTCGAGGAAATGGCGCAAGACCGGTGCAGTGATGGCATAGGGCAGGTTGGCGACGAGCTTGTAGGGGGGCTGGCGCCCGGCGGCGGCGAGCAGCTCGCCAGGTGGGAGCCGGAGCACATCGTCCTCGATGATCTGCAGCGGGGCGCCGGCGAACTCGTCGCGCAGGCGGGCGGCCAGGCGCCGGTCGAGCTCGACCGCGATGGTCAAGCCGGCACGGCGGACGAGCTCCCAGGTCAGCACGCCGAGCCCGGGGCCGACCTCGATCACCAGGTCGTCGCGGCTCAAGGTTGCGGCCTCGACGATCGTGGCGAGGGCAGCGGGGTCGATCAGGAAATTCTGGCCCATACCGCGGGTCGGGCGCAGATCGAGGGTACGCAGGGCCGCGCGGACGCGCTGCGGGGCCAGGTAGGGGTTCATGACTCGATCGGCACGATGACGGTGACGCTGGTACCCTGGTCCGGAGCCGATGTGATCTCGGCGCTGCCACCGACCAGGCGGGCGCGTTCATCGATGTTCAGCAGGCCGAAGGAGCCACGTTTCTCGTAGGAGCGCAGCACGCTCTGCATATCGAAGCCTGCGCCGTCGTCCTGCACCACCGTCACCAGGTGGTTGCCCTCGCGGCGCAGGCGCACCCAGACATGGGCGGCCCGGGCGTGTTTGAGCGCGTTGTTGATCGCCTCCTGGATGATGTTAAAGAGCGTGCCTTCGGTCTTCGTATCCAGGCGCACGTCATCCATCCCGTCGGCTTCGAGCACAATCGCCGTGCCGCCATTGCCGGACTTGAAGCGCTCCAGGTACTGTTTGAGGGTGACGCGCAGGCCCTGGGTCTCGAGGACGAGTGGGCGCAGTTCGAAGAGCATGGTGCGCACCTCGTAGGTGGTGCGTTTGGCCAGACTGCTGAGCTTATCGAGCTCTTCGACCACGCGCTGCGGGTCACGCTCCAGCAGGCGTTTGATGAACTCCACGTTCATCGTGATCGCGGCGAGGGCCTGGGCGGGCCCATCGTGGAGGTCGCGGGCGAGTTGATGGCGCACCTGCTCTTCTTTGGAGATCAGCTTATTGCGCTCCTCTTTGAGGTCAAAGATCAGCTGGGCGTTATGGAGCGCCATAATCGCGTAGTTGGCGAGCGCGGTAAGATTGGCGACCTGTTCGCCGGAGAAGGCGCCGGGCGCATCGCTGGCGACCACCATGAGCCCGTAGGTGCGCAGGTTGGCGCGCAGCGGAATGAGGCAGGCGCGCTGACAGGCGCGCAGGGTATCGAAGCTCTGCAGGTCGGGCTCGCGGGCGATCTCGGGCACGATGCGCGGCTCGGGGCTGCGCAGGGCAACAAAGAGACCGCTGCCCACCGTGATGTGGCGGCCCTGGTCGGCCTCGGCGAGCGACTGGCTGGCAGCGACGTAGAGTTCGTCGGGCTGACCGGAGGAGAGGAGGACGAACCCGGTGGTAAAGGGCACGAGCTTGCGGCTCTCGCGCAGCGTCGCTTCGAGCACCTGGCGGTAGTCGACCGTGGTCGAGAGGGTATAGGCCACCTCATAGAGCGAGCGCATCTGGTCGCGGTAGGCACGGGCCTCGGTGAGCGCCTGCTCGGCCTGCTGGCGGGCCTGGAGCACACTGGCGCGGTTGTTCGCACTCCAGCGCTCGGCGAGGCCACTGGTGAGCAGCGGCACGTAGATCAAGGTGAGCGCGCGGAGGCCAAGGGCCACGTAATCGAGCAGGGCGAGGCTGAGCACGACATCGGCGGCGATAATGCGGCGCCAGCCAATGAAGGCCGTGACATAGAACGTCGCGGCGACGAGACCGGAGAACAGGCTGAGCAGCGGTGGCTGGCGGATTGCGGCGTTGATCAGGGGGAGCAGGTAGAGCGGAAAAAAGATCACGTCCTGCTCACCGCCGAAGAAGGTCATCAACGCGATGAACATCAGGTCAACGAGATAGGCCAGGCTGAGCAGGGGGCCAGAGCCGGGGATAGCCAGGGCCAGCGTGGTGAGCAGGCTGAAGCCGATATAGGCCCAGAGCACGATCAGCAGGGGTGGGCTGGCCGCGGTAACCGGCCAGAGCGGCGCCGCGGTGAGCACCTGGC
>JACAEO010000163.1 GCA_013388805.1 Chloroflexota bacterium | reverse complement strand
GCCAGATTCTGGCCCCCTCCCCTGGCAGGGGAGGGGGTAGGGGGGGGGGTATGCGGGGCCTGGGAGCGCAACTCCCAAAAACCCTCCACCTGAGAGGACCGTTGACGCCACCCCCCGGTGCAGGTGCGACGTAACGTCTTGCAGGGTGACTCGTTCCGTCGGGCTGATTGTCTTTGAGAATTAATCCGCTCTAGCCCGCGCAGGCGGGTTTCGCATTCCATAGCCGAGGGCTTCAGCCCCACGGCTAGCCTGGCATAGCGGATTAATTTCTCAATAACCATCAGCCGCCGGGCAGGGGGGAGCGTGCAAGACGTTTCGTCCCCCCCCGGTGCGTTCTGTTTGCGCCCCGCCCCGGCGCAATGCTATACTGCCTGTAGCACACATCTGGAACCCGCACCCAGGCAGGAGTCTGTCTATGGTCGAGCGCATTTGCCCAGCCTGTCAGCACGCCAATCCGATCGAGAACCGCTTCTGTGGCGCCTGTGGCACCTCACTGGAGCGCCATGAACTCGCCCGGCGCGACGATGCGACGATTGTGATCGCCGGCCAGCGCATCCCCCTGGCTCAGGTGCGCCAGGTGAGCAAAGCCGTCGCTGTGGGCCTGGCTGCTGTGGCCGCCGAGGCCGGTATCGCCTGGCTCAAGCGCCGCGCCGAGCAGGGTGGCCTCGCCGCCGCCGCCAGCACCGCCCTCGCCGCAAGCCAGCAGCCCGCCCGGCAACTCATCCCCGCCGACAATCAGCCGGCCGCCAATGTGGTTACCATCGTGAGCCAGCGCGTCGTTGAGGTCTGGGAGCATGGCATCCTGGCGCGCCAGATCATTGAGAAGCATGTCTGGAAGCGCGAGGGATGAGGGCCGGGCGATGCGGGAACTTCGGTGGCCGCTGCGACGTCGTAGCCATGGTTCAAACCTGCTTGACAACCTGGGATTCAGCTCCACAGCGCTACAGCTCTACAGGCCGGTTGTGTGGAGGTGTAGAGCTGTGGAGCTGTGGAGCAACGGTAACGTTGAAACGCTCGCTTTTGAACCTTGTCTTAGTGTCCGTGGAACCGTGAAGCAACGTGCGCGTCGCAACACCCGCTTCTGAACCCTGGCTCAGGTGAAGCATGGCCCAGTCGCTCAGCACCTACGATCACCTGCGGCGCCAGCTGCGTCCCCTCGGCCTGCGGCTGCGCCTGGGCGATACGCTGCTCGTCGCCAGCCGCAGCCTCTGGCTCGCGGCAGCTGCAACCACGCTGGTGGCCCTCGCTGGCTGGCTGCTGCCGATCGCGCACCTGCGCCTGTGGGCCGCTGCGCCGCTGCTGCTCTGGCTGCTCGGTGTGATCGGCTACGCCCTGTTCCGCCCCATGCCGCTCGCACGAGTCGCGCGGCGTGTCGATCAGCTGCTCGGCCTTCGCGAGCGGCTCGCCACCGCCCTCGAGCTGCACGACCGCGACGCCCACGACCTGCTCAGTGAGCGCCAGCAGGAAGATGCAGGCGCTCTCGCTCGCACGCTTACGGCCAGGCAACTGCCTCTGCGTGTCGATCGCCAGCCCCTGCTCTGGGCCATCCCGCCGCTGATCCTCAGTGCCCTGCTCCTCTTCGTGCTGCCCAATCCGCAGGACCAGGTGCTCGCCCAGCGCCAGGCGGTCCAGGCGGCCCTTGCCGAGAGCGTCGATCAGCTGGCCGAGCTCGAGCGCCAGATCGGCGAGGAGACACAATTGAGCGCCGAGGATCGCGAGCGGTTGCTCAAAGAGCTGCAGGCCCTCCAGGAACAGCTGCGCCGCAATCCCGGCGATCCGCAGGAGGCCCTGGCCGACCTCTCGGCCGCCGAGGCTCGCCTGCGCCAGAATCTTGACCCGAACAGCGACGCTCGCCGCGCGGCCCTTGAACAACTGGCCCGCAACCTCGAGACGCTCTCCGGGCGCCAGCCCGGCCAGCGCCCCGACGTGCAGCAGGCCGCCAGCCAGCTCGATCAGCTTGCCCAGCAGCTCGACCAACTCTCCCCAGCCGAACGGCAGCAACTCGCCGAGCAACTGGCCCAGCAGGCCGCCCAGACGGCCGCCAGCGACCCGGCGACGGCCCAGCGCCTGCAGAATGCGGCGAACGCGCTCCGCCAGGGCGATATGCAGCAGGCCGCCGCCCAGCTCCAGCAGGCCGCCGAGCGTGTGCGCGAGGCCCAGAGCAGTCTGGCCAACCAGCAACGCACCCAACAGTCGCTCTCCGAACTGCAGGGCGCCCGCGAGCAGATCGCCCAGGCTGGCCAGCAGCAGGGCCAGGCGCAGCAGGGCCAGGGCCAGCAGGGCCAGGGTCAGCAAGGACAGCAAGGCCAGGCGCAGCAGGGTCAGGGCCAGGGCCAGCAGGGCCAGGCGCAGCAGGGTCAGGGCCAGCAGGGCCAGGGCCAGCAGGGCCAGCAGCCGAGTAACGGCGGCGGCAGCAACGCGCCGAACCTGGGCCAGGGCCAGAGCAACAACAGCGGCAATGTGGACCCGAACCGGCCCGCTGGCCAGCAGGGCAGCGGCACCGGCAGCGACGGGCTGGTCTACCAGCCCTACCGGCCCTCGGGCCAGCAGGGCACACCGGACTTCGTGCAGGGCCAGCAGGGCCAGGGCGGCTCCAGCCAGACCCAGACCGGGCAGGACACCCTGCCCGGCGCGAGCAACCCCTCGATGGTGCCCTACCAGCAGGTCTTCCCGGAGTACGCCGAGGCAGCCAGTGAGGCTCTCGACCGGGGCTATATCCCGCCACACCTGAAGGAGTTCGTTCGCGACTACTTCAGCCGCCTTGAACCGGGAACTACGCCGTAGCCCGGCAGGCATGGCGTACACAACGTCCGCACCACGATGCACGAGGAGCCTCCATGACCGCACCATTGCCAGCCCAGCCGGGGCCCGGGGCGCCCCACATCAGCCCCGACGAGTTCCGGCAGCGGGCCCAGTTGATCGAGGCCGAGGTCGCCAATGTGATCGTCGGCCAGCGCGACCTGATCCGCCAGGTGGTGGTGACCCTGCTCGCCGGCGGCAATGCGCTGCTCGAGGGTGTGCCCGGCCTGGCCAAGACGACCCTGGTCCGCACCCTGGCGGATGTGATCGACTGCAGCTTCTCGCGCATCCAGTTCACGCCCGACCTGATGCCGGCTGATATCATCGGCACCACCTTGATCAGCGAGGACGAGCAGGGCCGCAAGAGCTTCCGCTTCGAGCCCGGACCGATCTTTGCCAATATGGTCCTCGCCGATGAGATCAACCGCGCCACGCCCAAGACCCAGTCGGCCTTGCTCGAGGCGATGCAGGAGCGTACCGTCTCGGTCGCCAAGACCATCCACAAGCTTGAACAGCCCTTCTTCGTGCTCGCCACGCAGAACCCGCTGGAGATGGAGGGCACCTATCCACTGCCCGAGGCCCAGCTTGACCGTTTCTTCTTCAAGATCAACGTGGTCTTTCCCAGCGCCGCTGAACTGGTGGAGATCGCCCAGCGCACCACCGGCGCCCGCCAGCCAACCACCCGCCACGTCGCCAATGGGCCGATGATCATCGAGATGCAGGAACTGGCCCGCACGGTGCCGATCGCCAGCCATGTGCTGGCCTACGCCGCCCGCCTGATCAGCGCCACCCACCCCGAGGCCCGTGAGGCGCCGGCGGTCACGAAGCAGTATGTGCGCTACGGCGCCTCACCGCGTGGTATGCAGGCCCTGATCCTGGCCGGCAAGATCCTTGCCCTGCTCGATGGGCGCTACAACGTGGCCTTCGCCGATCTCAAGGCTGCGGCCCTGCCCGCCCTGCGCCACCGCGTCGTGCTCAACTTCGAGGCCCAGGCCGAGGGCATCGCCCCCGACGAGATCGTCAAGGGTGTGCTCGAAGCGATCAAGGAAGAGTGAGTGCCAGCCGTGACGACCAGCGCGCCCCTGCTTGAATCCAGCTTCCTGCGCCAGCTTGACCGCCTCGCGCTGCTCACGCGGCGGCCCATGGCCGGCGATATTCAGGGTGAGCGGCGCAGCCCGCGGCGCGGGGCCTCGGTGGAGTTCGCCGATTTTCGACCCTACGCGCGGGGCGATGATATCCGCCAGATCGACTGGAACCTCTACGCCCGCGCCGAACGCTTCTACCTCAAGCTCTTCGTCGCCGAGGAGGAACTGCAGGTCCACCTGCTGGTCGATACCAGCGCCTCGATGGACTGGGGCACGCCCAACAAGCTGCACTACGCCCGCCAGCTCGCCGCGGCCTATGGCTATATCGCGCTGGCCAACCTCGACCGGGTCAGCGTGACGGCCTTTGGCACTGGCCCGCTTGCCGCGCAGCTGCCGGGTGTGCGCGGCAAGCGCGGCGCCGTGCCGCTCTTCGCCTTCCTCCAGCGCTTGCAACCCGGCACGGGGGGCGATCTCGCCCGCGCCTGCCACCGCTACATCCAGACGGCGCGCGCCACCGGGCCGCTGCTGCTCTGCTCCGACCTGCTCGATGCCGGCTGGAAGGACGCCCTCGGCGCCCTCTCCTCGCGGCCCTTCGAGATCACGATCATGCACATCCTCGCCCCCCAGGAGCTTGAGCCCGACCTCGATGGCGACTTCAAGCTGATCGACGTTGAGGGCGGCCCTCCGGTGGAGATCAGCGCCGACCTGGAGCTGATCCGGCGCTACAAGCAGCAGCTGGCCAGCTGGCGCGCCGAGCTGGAGAGCTACTGCAACGGGCGCGGCATCACCTACCTGCCTGTTGATACCAGCGTGCCAGTGGATGAGTTCGTGCTCGGGCGCATGCGCCGTCGGGGCGTGCTACGCTAGTGCAGTTCCAGGCGACCTGTTCAGGCATCAGCGCGACCGCGACCGTGTCCAGCTGCGCCGCACCCAATCTACCATCGCCAATCTGCAATCTGCAATCTCACGAGTGCAGTGCCAGGCGACCTGTTCGGGCATCAGCGCGACCTCGACCGTGTCCAGCTGCGCCGCACCCAATCTACCATCGCAAATCTGCAATCTGCAATCGCACGAGGCGCCACCGCGCCGGGGCCAGGCAGAGCTGTGTGTTCAAGCGGATGTGAGCGATACCTATGTCCCTGATCTCACCCCTCGCCCTGCTGGCCGCGGCCGTGATTGGCCCGCTCATCGTGGCGATGTACCTGCTGAAGCTGCGTCGCGAGGAACGGCCCGTCTCCTCGACCTTCCTCTGGCAACGCATGGTGCGCGATGTCGAAGCCAACGCCCCCTGGCAGAAGCTGCGCCGCAGCCTGTTGCTATTGCTGCAACTGCTGCTCATGCTGCTGCTCGTCTTCGCCCTGGCCCGGCCCTTCCTGGCAGCCCAGGGGATCAGCGGGCGCAACCTGATCCTGATCATCGACCACTCGGCGAGCATGAGCGCCACCGATGAGCCGCCCACCCGCCTGCAGGCTGCCAAAGCGCGGGCCTACCAGCTGATCGACCAGCTGCCCGACGGCGGACGGGCCACTGTGATCGCTGCCGGCGGACGAATGGCGGTGCCTGCCGCCGCGACCGCCGACCGCCGCGAGCTGCGGCGCGCGATCGAGCAGATCCAGCCTTCCAATGGCGGCGGCTCCGACCTCGCACCGGCCCTCACGCTCGCCGCCGCGCTCGCCGCCCGCGAGGAGGATAGCGAGGTGGCGATCATCTCTGATGGCAATGTAACCCTGCCGACCAATGTGCGGGTGCCCGCGCGGGTGAGCTACTTCCCGATCGGCCGTACCACCGAGAATATGGCGATCAGCGCCATTGCGCTGCAACCAGCCACCAGCGGGCAGACCCTCTTTGTCCAGGCCACCAACTACGGCCAGGCGGTCGCCAGCCGACGCCTCGACCTCTACCTCGACGGCGCGCTCTTCAACGCCTACAACCTCAGCCTTGACCCTGGCCGCGAGCAGAGCATCATCGCCGAGATCCCCGCCCAGGTGCAGGTGGTGGAGGCCCGCCTCGCCGGCGACGATGCCCTGCCCGCCGATGACCGCGCCTTCGCCGTCAGCAGCGTCGGCGAGGCCGTCACGGTGCGCGTGGTCACCCCGGGCAATCGCTTCCTAGAGACCGGCCTGAGCCTGCTTCCCGGCATCCGCACCACCAGCGTACCCACCAGCACCACAACCTTCAGCGAGACGGTGGCCCAGGTGCCGGTGACTATCTTCGACGGCGTGGTGCCGGCCGAACTGCCCCCCGGCAACCTGTTCTTCATCAACCCCGTGCGCTCCAGCCCCTACTTCTCGGTGACCGGCACGATCGAGTTCCCACTGCTGCGCCCCAGCGGCGGCCAGGAACCGATCCTGCGCAACGTGAGCCTGAGCGAGGTTAGCGTGCTCAAGGCAGCGCGGATCGTGCCGGGTAGCTGGGGCCGCGTGGTGGTCGATAGCGACGGCGGCCCGCTGCTGGTCGTCGGCGAGCGGGAGGGACGGCGGGTGGCCGTGCTCGCCTTCGACCTGCACGAGTCGGACCTGCCGCTGCAGATCGCCTTCCCGCTCCTGCTCTCCAACCTGATGAACTTCCTGGCGCCCGGCAGTGGCGCCGAGGCTGCCCAGTTGCTGCCCGGCCAGCCGCTCAGCCGCCAGGTCGACGAGGCGATCAGCGAGGTGCGGGTCACCCGCCCCGACGGGCGCACCGTCAGCTCGCGCACTGGCGAGGTGCAGATCCAGGCTGGCCAGGCGATCTACGCCGACACTGACGCCCTGGGCGTGTACCTGGTGGAGGAACGGGCCGGCGAACAAGTGGTGGGCCGCCACCGCTACGCCATCAACCTCTTCGCCCCCGCCGAGTCGCACATCGCCGCCCAGCGTGACCTGAGCGTCCCCCAGACGAGCGGGGCGAGCAGCACCGTCTCACGCGAGCGCGACAGCCGCCAGGAGTTCTGGCGCTGGGTGGCGCTCGTCGCACTGATCGTGCTCGTTGTGGAGTGGCTGGTCTACCAGCGGAATGGCCTGGCCTACCTGCGCGAACGCTGGCGCCAGCGGCGGAGCACCGGGTCGCGCCCGGCCCGCTCGTGATGACCCGGGCTGGTACAACGTCCGGCGAGCGGGTTTGGGGCGGCATAGCTGCCCCAAACCAGCGAGAAAACCTGCGCTCTGGTGCCTGCCCCACAGACGTGGCACGATACTGCTGGCAAACGCCGTTTTGCCCACGCCGGGTGCACGGGCGTCCCGCCCGCATGCGGGCCGGAGGCCCGCGTACCCAGCTTTGCCAGCACTATCGTGGCACCAGCCCGGCAGGGCACTGCCCCGGGCCAGCCATGTGCATGTATAATGGTAACACTACCCTCTGAACAGAATCAGCACCAGCGGGCGAGGAGCGGCCAGTGAGCGTCTACAACCCGATGGACCCCGACTTTGCCTTTACCCTGGGGATCGAGGAAGAGTACCAGATCATCGACCCGGACACCCGCGAGCTGCGCTCCTATATCACCCAGATCCTCGAACCGGGGCGCCGCATCCTGCGCGAGCAGATCAAGCCGGAGATGCACCAGAGCATCGTCGAGGTCGGCACACGTCCCTGCCGCACCATCGCCGAGGCGCGCGGCGAGATCGCCCATCTGCGCGGCACGATCGCCGGCCTGGCCGCCCGCCACGGGCTCAAGATCGTCGCCGCCGGCACCCACCCCTTCTCCTCGTGGATGACCCAGGAGATCTTCCCCCACGAGCGCTACCACGCCGTGGTCGGCGAGATGCAGGACGCGGCCCTGCAGCTGCTGATCTTTGGCATGCACTGCCACATTGGCATGCCGAACAACGAGGTCGCGATCGAACTGATGAATGTGGCGCGCTACATCTGCCCGCACCTGCTCGCCATTTCGACCTCTTCGCCCTTCTGGATGGGCCGCAATACCGGCTTCAAGTCCTACCGTAGCGTGGTCTTTAGCGGCTTTCCCCGCACCGGCATCCCACCCTCATTCAACTCGGCTGGCGAGTTTGAGCGCTACATCCAGCTGCTGGTGAACACCGGCTGCATCGACAATGGCAAGAAGATCTGGTGGGACCTGCGACCCCACCCCTTCTTCGGCACACTCGAGTTCCGCGTCTGCGATATCGCAACCCGCCAGGAGGAATGCCTGGCGCTGGCTGCAATGATGCAGGCGATCGTCGTCAAGTTCTATCGCATGTTCGAGGAGAACACCACCTTCCGCGTCTATCGCCGCGCGCTGATCACCGAGAACAAGTGGCGCGCCCAGCGCTGGGGCCTCGAAGGCAAGCTGATCGACTTCGGCAAGCGGGCCGAGGTCGAAACCAAAGCCCTCGTCCACGAGATGGTAGCCCTGGTCGATGATGTGGTCGATATGCTCGGCTCGCGCAAAGAAGTTGAGTATCTGCTGAAGATCGCCGATGAGGGCAGCAGCGCCGACCGCCAGCTCCGCGTGTTTGCCGAAACGGGCGACCTCAAGGCGGTGGTCGACAACCTGATCGCCGAAACGATGGAGGGCGTGGAGTTGCTGACCTTCCAGGACTAGCGCCGACACGGGACCCACCCGTAGGTGTTGCAAGGGAGCACAACGATGCATTTTGACCTGACCCGCGAGCAGGAGTTGATCCGCCAGACGGTGCGCGAATTCGCCGAGAAGGAGATCGCGCCCAGGGCACGTCACGTCGATGAGACGGGCGAATTCCCCGCCGAGACCTTCGCGAAGATGGCGAAGCTTGGCCTGATGGGCCTGCCCTTCCCCGAGGAGTACGGCGGCGCCGGCGCCGATACGGTGAGCGCCAGCATCGCCGTCGAGGAGGTGGCCCGCGTCTGCGGCTCCACCGCGCTGGCCTACGCTGCCCACATGGGCCTCGGCTCGGCGCCGATCGCCATGTTTGGCACCGAGCAGCAGAAGCGCACCTTCCTCGTCCCGGCGGCCAGAGGTGAGTACCTCGGCGCCTTTGGCCTTACCGAGCCGCACGCCGGCTCCGATGCCGGGGCGACCCGCACCACCGCCGTGCTCGAGGGCGATGAGTGGGTGATCAACGGCCAGAAGATGTGGATCACCAATGCGCCCATGGCCGGCCATATCATCGTCACCGCGGTGACCGACCGCGACCGGGGCAAGAAGGGTATCTCGGCGCTGATCGTGCCCCGTGGCACGCCGGGCCTCAGCTTTGGCAAGCACGAGCCGAAGATGGGCCTGCGTGGCTCCGTCTCGACGGCGGTGATGCTCGAGAATGTGCGCGTACCAAAGGAGAACCTGCTGGGCGATCGCGGTCACGGCTTCGTGCAGTTCCTGCGCGTGCTCGACGGCGGCCGGATCAGCATCGGGGCGATGTCGGTGGGCCTGGCCCAGGGCGCCTTCGAGGCTGCCGTGCGCTACGCGCGCGAGCGCGAGGCCTTCGGCAAGCCGATCGGCTCGCACCAGTCTGTCGCCAACATGATCGCCGATATGGAGGTCGGCATTACCACCGCGCGGCTCTCCGTCTACAAGGCGGCCTGGCTCAAGGACCAGGGCCGGCACTTCCACCGCGAGGCCGCGGTGGCCAAGCTGTACGCCTCCGAGGTGTCGGAGCGGGTCTGCCGCGATGCCATCCAGGTCTTCGGCGGCTATGGCTACAGCCAGGAGTTCCCGGTCGAGCGGATGTACCGCGATACGCGCCTGCTCACCATCGGCGAGGGTACTTCGGAGATCCTGCGGGGCGTGATCGCACACGGGGTGCTTGGTCTCCGCTGATGCAACCGCGCTACGGGCAGCGGCGTGGGGGTATGGTATGACGACGCGTACCTTCACCGGCCAGGCCGCTGCCCCAGGCATCGCCAGCGGCCCGGCCGTGGTCTACGACCCTGGCATCGCGCCCGGGGCGCCGGGTGGCGAGCCCGCTGAGGAGCTCGCGCGCCTCAACGCCGCCATCGCCAGGGTCGATACGACCATCGCCGCCTATGAGCAGCGCCTCCGCAACCAGGGGAAGCGCGAGGAAGCCGAGATCTTCGCTGCCCACCGCGTCCTGCTCCGCGACCCGGCGCTCCGCGATCGCGCCGCCGCCCTGGTGGTCGAGGCCGGGCGGCCCGCCGCCGATGCGTTCAGCACCGCCGCCGAGGAACAGGCCAGCGAACTGGAGCAGCTAGATCACGTCTATCTGAGCGCACGCGCCGCCGATATCCGCGATGTCGCCCGGCAGGTTCGCCACGTGCTGACCGGAAGCCGTGGCCTCGTGGAGCAACTCACCACGCCTGCCGTGGTCATCGCCCGCGAGCTTGGCCCCTCGGAGTTGATGAACGCACCGCGAAGCTTGCTGCAGGGCTTTGCCCTGGCGGCGGGGGGGCTGACCAGCCATACCTGCATCCTCGCCCGCGGCCTGGGCATCCCCGCAGTGGTTGGCCTCGGCGACGCGATCCTGCACGCTGCCGCCAGCGCGCGCATTGTTGCCCTCGATGGCGATACCGGCACCCTCACGCTGGATCCAACAGCCGCGCTGCTGGCCCAGGTGCAGGCCCGCCAGCGGGACCTGAAGACACGGGCTGCGACGCTGCGCAGCGCACCCCGCGGCCCGGTCCATACCCGCGATGGCCGGCGCGTGCGCCTGCTGGCCAATGTCGCCACCCCCGCCGAGGCCCACGCTGCCCGCGCCTGGGGCGCCGAGGGCATTGGGCTGCTGCGCACCGAACTGCTCTTCCTGGAACGGCCCGACCTGCCTGACGAAGCTGAACAGCTCGCCCTCTACCACGCCATCGCCGCCGAACTGCCTGGCCTACCGATCACCGTGCGCACGCTCGACGTGGGCGGCGACAAGCACCTGCCCGCCCTGCCGCTGCCGGCTGAAGCCAACCCCTTCCTTGGCTGGCGCGGCATCCGCATCGGCCTGAGCCGCCCCGAGATCCTGCTGCCGCAACTCCGCGCCCTGCTCCGCGCCGGGGCCGAGGCCGACATCCGGATTCTGCTGCCGATGATCACCAGCGTTGCCGAACTGCGCCAGGTGCGCGCCCTGCTCGACGAGGCTCGCCGCCAACTGGTGGCCGCGGGCCAGCGCCATTGCGCTACCGTCCAGATCGGGGTGATGATCGAGGTACCCGCCGCGGCGCTCAACGCCGAGGCCCTCGCCCGCGACGCTGACTTCTTCAGCATCGGCACCAACGATCTGACCCAGTACACGCTCGCCTGCGACCGCGGCAACAGCCAGGTGGCGGAGCTCTACCAGCCCCTCGACCCGGCGGTGCTGCGCCTGATCGCCATGGCCTGTGCGGCAGCCCATCGCCACGGGCGCCCGGTGACACTCTGCGGCGAACTGGGCGGCGCCCCCGGCGTCACCGCCCTGCTGATCGGCCTGGGCATCGACGAACTGAGCTGCGCACCCGCCGCCCTGGCAGCGGTGCGCGCCGCCGTGCAGGCAACCGACAGTGCACGGGCCCGCGCCATCGCCGAACAAGCCCTGGCCGCCGAGAGCGCAGCTCAGGTGCGCGCCCTGCTCCCCACCGTAGCATAGGCCGTCGCCAGCCCGCGAATGCATACCAGGTGTCCGCCACCAGCAGCCGACCTGCGCAGCACAGGTAAGTCGGATATGCTACAATACAGCCCATCGGCCCATCCCAAGGAACTGCCCTATGTCTCAGACGCCACCCGAACCCGCGCGCTCAACGTCCATTGTCAATCCTAGCGACATTCAGGCGCTGATCGCCCAGGGTCGGCAGCGGGGATACGTCACCCTTGATGAGTTGCTTCAGGTTGTGCCTGCTCCCGAAGAATCGGCCGCAGACGCGATCGACACCGTGTATGCGGCCCTGGCCGAGGCAGGCGTACCGGTTCGCGAACCGTCCGATGAGCAGATCACCGAGGAAGAGCCGGCAGGCGCGCCACCGATCGACCTCGATGAGGGGCTCTCCGACGCGCTGCTCGGTGACAGCGTCCGGCTCTACCTGCGCGAGATCGGCCAGGTGCCGCTGCTCACCGCCGAGCAGGAGAAGCGCCTCGCCCAGACGATCGAGCGGGGCCAGCTCGCCCAGGCCCGGCTGAAGACGGTGCCGCCCGATAGCCGCGAGGCCGCCCAGCTGCGCGCCCAGATCGCTGCAGGCGATGAGGCCCGCCAGCAGATGGCCGCCGCCAATCTGCGCCTCGTCGTCAGCATCGCCAAGCGCTACCGCGACCGCGGCCTGCCCCTGCTCGACCTGATCCAGGAGGGGAGCCTTGGCCTGCTGCGCGCGATTGAGAAGTTTGATCACGATAAGGGCTTCAAGTTCTCGACCTACGCAACCTGGTGGATCAAACAGGCCCTTTCGCGCGCCCTCGCCGACCAGTCCCGCCTCGTGCGCCTCCCCGTCCACCTCGGCGAGACGCTCAACCGCATTCAGGCCGCCCGGCGCCAGCTCACCCAGAGCCTCGGCCGTGAGCCGAATGATGGCGAGCTCGCCCAGTTCCTCAATATGAGTGAGGAGAAGCTCCGCGAGCTGCGCCGTACCGCCCAGGACCCCGTCTCCCTCGCCACGCCGGTCGGCGAGGAGGCCGATAGCACCCTGGCCGATTTTATCCCCGACCCGCACGCCCTCGATGCCGACGATGCCGCCGCCAGCGGGATGCTACGCCAGCAGATCGCCACCGCCCTCGACCAGCTGACCGAGCGCGAACGGCGCGTGCTCGAGCTGCGCTACGGCCTCGCCGATGGTCAGCCCCGGACCCTCGAGGAGGTCGGCCGTGCCTTCGGCGTCACCCGCGAGCGGGTCCGCCAGATCGAGGTCAAAGCGCTGCGCAAACTGCGCCACCCGCGCCTCGGCAAGCTCCTCAAAGACTACCTCGACCAGATCTGAGCCGGGCTGCCGCGTGTGCCACCAGGATGGGGAGCAGAGCGTCTGGCTCGTCACTCGTCACTGGTACCAGTTGGCGGACCGCAATCCGCAGTGGGCGGCTCTTCACCGGGCAACGACGCGGCACAGCGTATAGTTCGGCACACGCAGGCGGCTCGCGCGCGACGACCGCATCTGTTCGCACCCGCAAAGCGGAGGGAGAGCCGATGAAGCGCTCAGTGCTCGGCAAGATTGGCTTCGTGCTGACCAACGTCATGGTGATGGTCATTCTCCACGGCAACAGCAAGCAGTTCTGGCCCAGGATACCCTATCTGAGCCTGCGTGATGAGAGCACTGGCGAGCACACGCGCCTGCTCTTCAATACCCTGGCGGTGAGCACGGCGCTCCAGGCCCTGGTCGGGCGTCTGCCGCGCGAGCGCTGGCTCCCGCGGGCGCTGGTCATCGGCGTCATCCCGGCCTCACTGCCGGCGCTGATGTTCTTCGGGCAGAAGGTGCTGCGGCTAACGGGCCAGGCCGCCGAGGCCTACAACCTGGCGCTGGTGCCGCTCCTGCCCATCGCCGCCGTCGCGGTCGAGGACGCCCTGGCGTCGCAGATCGGGTCGCCTGCCACGGCGCCTACCTCGGCCAACCACGTGCAGCGCGGGTAGCCGCATCCCGCGCCGCGGGCCACGGCACCGCCCCGGCCCCGGTCGGTGCCGTGGGGCTATCGCGACGCCAACTGTAGGACCGAAGCATTCGCGTCCACCCCCGCCGTGTGGACGGTAGCCGCATGCACTTCAGATTCCTCACTGCGCTCCGCAGAACCAGATGGTTCATGTCATTCCGAACAGAGCCGCAGGCGCAGTGAGGAATCTGGCGCTGCCCATGCGCCGCAAGACCCCGCGCTGCGTTCCTCAGAACCAGATGCTTCATGTC
>JACAEO010000162.1 GCA_013388805.1 Chloroflexota bacterium | reverse complement strand
TTGTACAACAAAACAGTGCGCCAGTCCATCGCAAAAAGACGCACACATCATGCACAGCGTCCAGGCAATTCGACGGTGAAAGCGCTGGCTGGGTTGCATGCCATGGCAGCCTGGGATCAGCCGATCATTACCGAAACAGCTGGTTTTCAGGCATATGCACTGATCCGACAAAACCCGGCGGCGGACCGCATCACATGATGCCGGGATCAGCTTGCTTTCCCAGGGTGCCGAGCGCAAGCGCCAGATCCCTCCCCCGCTTCACCCGCACCCGAACATGCAGAAGGCAGCAGAACCAATATAATTCCACCGATATGCCCATCCTTTGCATCGCTTTCGCATTGCTTTTGACGCGCTGCGTAGTGGCTGTGCGGCCCGCGTTCCGGCGTGTTATAATCAGGGTTGCCTGACCACGCACGCTGCTTCGGCATATTCTGAGCAGATTGGCCCGTTTTGCACAGGAGAGCCATATGAACAACAGTTTTGGCGCCCGATCCACGCTGCGCGTCGGCGACAAGGAGTATGAGATCTATCGCCTGGCGGCGCTCGCGCAGCACGGTATCAACCTGGACCGGCTGCCCTACAGTCTGCGCATTCTGCTCGAGAATCTGCTGCGCACCGAGAATGGCCGCACCGTCACCACTGCGGATGTGCTGGCCCTCGCCCGCTGGGATCCCCAGGCCGAGCCCGATCGTGAGGTTGCCTTTACCCCCGCGCGCGTCATCCTCCAGGATTTCACCGGCGTGCCCTGCGTGGTCGATCTCGCCGCGATGCGCGATGCCATGGCCGCGATGGGCGGCGATCCCGGCCTGATCAATCCGTTGCAGCCGGTCGAACTGGTCATCGACCACTCGGTGCAGGTCGATGCCTATGGCTCGGAGGCCGCCCTGCTGATCAACCGCGAGCTGGAGTTCGAGCGCAACAAGGAGCGCTATGCCTTCCTCCGCTGGGGTCAGACGGCTTTTCAGAATTTCAAGGTCGTGCCTCCCGGCAATGGCATTGTCCACCAGGTCAACCTGGAGTACCTGGCGCGCGTCGTCTTTACCAGCGATGAGAACCCGCGCGCAACCGGCCCGCTGCAGGCCTATCCCGACACGCTGGTCGGCACCGATAGCCACACGACGATGATCAATGGCCTTGGCGTGCTCGGCTGGGGCGTGGGCGGGATCGAGGCCGAGGCGGCGATGCTCGGCCAGCCGGTCTCGATGCTCATCCCCCAGGTGGTCGGCTTTAAACTCACCGGCGCCCTGCCCGAGGGCGCGACCGCCACCGACCTGGTGCTTACCGTCACCCAGATGCTGCGCCAGCAGGGCGTGGTCGGCAAGTTCGTTGAGTTCTTCGGCCCCGGGCTCGCCGCGCTGCCCCTCGCCGACCGGGCGACGATCGCCAATATGGCCCCGGAGTATGGCGCCACCTGCGGCATCTTCCCGGTCGACGCCGAGACGCTGCGCTATCTGCGCTTCTCGGGCCGCTCCCCCGAGCGCGTCGCTCTGGTCGAGGCCTACTTCAAGGCCCAGGGCCTCTTCCACGATGAGCAGACGCCGCAGGCCGAGTACTCCGCCATCCTCGAACTGGATCTCAGCAGCGTTGAGCCCAGTGTCGCCGGCCCCAAACGCCCCCAGGACCGGATCGGTCTGAGCCAGGTTGGCCCCGCCTTCGCTGGCGCGCTGCCCGGCATCCTCAGCCCCAAGGGTACGCCCGAGCCCGCTGCGCTCCAGGCCAGCGTGCCGCTGACCCTCGATGGCGAGGTCCAGGAACTGCGCCACGGCTCGGTGGTGATCGCCGCGATCACCAGTTGTACCAATACCTCGAACCCCTCGGTGATGATCGGTGCCGGCCTGCTGGCGAAGAAGGCGGTTGAAAAGGGCCTGCGCTCGCAACCCTGGGTCAAGACGTCGCTGGCCCCCGGCTCCAAGGTTGTGACCGAGTATCTAGACAAGGCCGGGCTCACGCCGTACCTCAACCAGTTGCACTTTAATACCGTCGGCTATGGCTGTACCACCTGCATCGGCAACTCCGGCCCGTTGCCCGAGCCGGTCTCGCAGGCAGTGGAGCAGGGCAACCTGGTGGTCGCCTCGGTGCTCTCGGGCAACCGCAACTTCGAGGGTCGCGTCCAGTCGGAGGTGAAGGCCAACTTCCTGATGAGCCCGCCGCTGGTGGTGGCCTATGCCCTCGCCGGCCGGATTGACATTGACCTCACCAGTGAGCCGCTCGGCACTGGCGCCGATGGGCAGCCGGTCTACCTCAAGGATATCTGGCCCAGCCAGGCTGAGGTCCAGCAGACGATCGACGCCGCCATCCAGTCTGATATGTTCCAGCGCAGCTATGCCAGCATCTTCATCGGCGACGAGCACTGGGAGAATATCGCCGTGCCCACCGGCGACCGCTTCGCCTGGGACCCGCAGAGCACCTACGTGCGCCGCCCGCCGTACTTCGACAGGATGCCCGAGGAGCCGCCCGGCCGGGTGCCCGAGATCGAGGGCGCGCGCGTGCTGGCCATGCTCGGCGACAGCATCACCACCGATCATATCTCGCCTGCCGGCAGCATCAAGGCCACCTCGCCCGCCGGCAAGTACCTGATCGAACACGGGGTGGAGCCGAAGGACTTCAACAGCTACGGCTCGCGCCGCGGCAATGACGAGGTGATGGTGCGCGGCACCTTCGCCAATGTGCGCCTGCGCAACCGGCTCGCGCCCGGCACCGAGGGCGGCTTCGCCCCCTACCTGCCCAGCGGCGAGATCATGCCGCTCTACGATGCGGCGATGCGCTACCGGGCCGATGGCACCCCGCTGCTGATTATCGCCGGCAAGGAGTACGGCTCCGGTTCCAGCCGCGATTGGGCCGCCAAGGGGCCCTACCTGCAGGGCATCAAGGCGGTGATCGCCGAGAGCTACGAGCGCATCCACCGCTCCAACCTGGTCGGTATGGGCGTGCTGCCGCTCCAGTTCATGCCCGGCGAGAACGCCGAGCGCCTTGGCCTGAGCGGCAGCGAGGTCTACGATATCCTCGGGCTGCAGGAGGCGGTGGCCTCAGGCTTCGCCAGCGGCCGCACGCTCACCGTGCGCGCCACCGGCACTGATGATACCGTCAGGCAGTTCCAGGTGCTCGCGCGCATCGATACGCCCCAGGAGCTCCAGTACTACATCCACGGCGGCATTCTGCAGTACGTGCTGCGCCAGTTGCTCGCCGAGAGCAAGCAGCCGGCCTCGTAGGGCCGCAGCCAATCCTTCGCCCTACGAACCGGGTGCGCGGGCGTCCCGCCCGTATGCGGGCCGGAGGTCCGCGTACCCAGGTTTGCCAGCAGCATCAAGGCCTGGCGCAGCCAGGCCTGCGGCTCACCGCGGGCAGCCCCTATGCCGGGCGTAGCTCCAGCAGTACCGGCTCGATCCGCCGTATCCGCCAGAGCCAGGCGAAGGCGCGGTACATCCAGCCGTACTTGCTCCGTAGCGCCCGATCGCCGCGCCCGCCGACCTCCATCGGGACGATGCTCGCCATCCCCGCTATCAGTGGCGCCCCCGGGCTGACCTTGCCCTGTGCGTCGCTTGGCGCCAGCGTGACGCGCGGGTTGTTGCGAATGCGCTTGACCTTGCCCGAGTTCTGCGGCGTGACGATGAAGAGCCGGTCGCCATCATTGGCAAACCAGACCGGCGTCGCCACGCCCTCGCCACTCTTGCGGAAGGTCGTCAGACTGATATACGTGTGGCCCTGGAGTTGCGGAAAGACGGTTGCCTCAGACATGGAGCAGCTCCTCATACCTGCGGGCATAACACGCCCGATCTGCTCAATCGCGCTCGCAGGTATGATAGCCGATCAGCGCCCGGTCGGCATCGTCAGCAAGGCTGACGGAGGGCTGCCCATCCGGTCGGTGGCAACCCTACAGCCAACGGACGATGCGCGTCCCGCTCAGCTCCACAGCTCTCCAGCGCCACACAGGGCTTTGTCAAGCTGGAGCGCTGTGGAGGTGTGGAGCTGAGCCAATGCGCTGCCATCAAGCAGAATCGGTATCACGCTATCGTCCCCGCCATCCGCCGGCGGGTGGCCACAGCCACGGCGAAGAAGCCGTACACAATGTGGAAGAGATAGGTGAATGGGAAGAGCATAAAGAGCGCCAGACCGAGCCCGGCGTGCACAAAGACGATCCCCGGAACGAGTTCCAGCCGGGCGAACAGCTCGGTCCAGATGATGCAGAAGATCAACAGCCGGACGAGCGTTCGGTCCCAGGGCCGGCGACCGGCTATGCGCATGCCCCGTGAAGCCGGGTCCAGATCGGAGACAATCGCCGAGGTGCGCCGGCGCAGCAGGGTGATCAGCAGGGCCGTGTTGCCGGCCACGGCAAAGCCGACTGCTACCCAGGTTACGCCAATGAACAGCGGCGCCAGGCTGCCGAAGAGGAAGTGCGCCTGGAGCGCCTCGCCGTTCCCGAAGATGATCGCCAGCAGGTTCGAGGGACTGGTGTTGTGGCTGTGTTCGAGGTGCCGGGCCACGTCGGGCACGGCCTGGCCGAGCAGCAAACGCCCGCCCAGGATGAGCGCCGACAGGGTATACCCGGTGACCTCGGTGATAATGGCGATGTGGTAGGCGATCAGGCCGTAGCCCCAGAGCGCGTTGGATTTACGGTGGAAGTGGGCGAATGGGCCGAGCAGCACCGCCTTCAACGCCGCGCCCAGCGGCATGGGTGGCGGAGCGCCGACGAAGTTCGCGGTCACGCCGCGGAAGCGCTGGCGTAGCAGCAGGGCCTTGAGCAGGCGGCCCAGGCGCAATCCCAAACCGATGAGAAAGATCGTAAAGACGATGGGCGCAACGATGTCCAGGATCGTGATGAGCATCGCAGGGCCTCCTTCCTTGAACTTTTGCCTGGTTCTGATGCGCCGAGCACGAGGTCTGCCCTTTGCAACCGGCAGGGCAAGGGCGCAACCTGGTTGCTCCATGCCCGGTCAGCAGTCCGGGCACCCGGCCAGGTCGCGCAGGCCACGCAGGTGATCGATCACATTGGGATGGGTGGCGGCAAAGCGCATAACGATCGGGTCCTGCTCGAGCCATTGCACCAGATCAATGAAGTCAGGCGCATCCGCCAGCATTGCCAGGCGGCCCCCCATACTGTGCGCGTCGAAGAAGTCCGGATCACGTCCGCTGAGTTCGGCGGGCATGAACATCCGGTCCAGTTCGCCACGGCGGGCCAGGGCCTGCTCCATCGCGTCGTAGACTACCTCAAACAGCACCTGCACCATCCGCTCGCCTGGCTGTGCCAGCCCATAGACATTGCAGGTATCCTCCAGCGACAATGAGCAGACCACGCAGGGGGTTGTCACACACTGCGCGCCCGTGAGCTGGATCTGGTTGGCCTTCAGCACCGAGATCTTGCGCCGCAATTCGGTGTTCTCAGGCAGGCGCATGCCACCCGCTCCCCCGTTGCAGCAGTAGTTGTACTCGCGGTTGGGCGTCATCTCCACAAAATCCGTGGTGACGTAGCGCAGGATCTCGCGGAACACCTCGCCCAGGCCGGAGAGGCGGGTCGCGTAGCAGGGGTCGTGCAGGGTGATCCGGGTGGTGAGCGGTTCGACCGGCAGGCGGCCATCTTTGATCAGTTCCAGCATCAGCGCATCCACGCTGACGATCGGGTACTTGAGCGGCCGCCCGAGCGCCTCTGAGGCCTCGGCATAGAGGGTGCGGGCATCGCACCCACACTCCACCAGCAGGATCTGCGTCACACCCAGCCGATCCGCCTCTTCCTCCCACTCCTCCAGCATCACCCGCGAGAGCTGGTGGTGCACGGCGATGTGATCGATCTCCGTCCCGGTGTCAACCACCCGCGGTGAGACGGTGTAGCTCACGCCCGCGGCATTGAGGATCTTGACCAGCTTGATGCCGTAGTCGGGAATTTTGGTGTTGCCGGCAGCCGGGCACACGAAGAGCATTTCAGCGCCGTGCACATCTACGGGCACTTCGATGCCCTCCTGCTGCAGGAACAGACCGACCCGCCCGATGACCTGCGGGACGGTCAGGCCAAAGCTGTGCCGCAGACTGGCGGTATGGTCAACGATGGCCTTGATCGTTGGGTTGGCGAGGCTGAGCCCAGAGTCGCAATAGGCCGCCCGCGCCAGCCGTACGATGCGCCGGGTGCTCAGGCCGAGGGGACAGGTCAGCGTACACCGGCCGCAGGCCGTACACTGCCAGAACGCCTGCATCCGCTCGCGCACATCCGCAAGGGTCGGCGCCTTGCGCAGCCCGATGGTGGTGGCGACACGGCCCTCCAGGGTCATGTACGAGTGGTACAGGTCGCGGATGAGCGCGGTTTTGTAGGTCGGGTGAAGCTTCTCGTCACCAGTGGCGAGGTACCAGGCGCAGGCATGCCCGCACAGCTTGCAGTCAATGCAGGCTTCGAGCGTAATCACGTCCTCCGGGGTCATGGTGCGTTCGAGCGAATCGACAAATGCCTTCAGCTCTCGTTCCATGCCGCTGCTCCTTCGTTGGATTGCCTTTGTCGCAGGTCACACCACAACGATCGAGCGAATTCGCAGGCAAAACCAGGCAAGTGCGCGAATGCGCCCTCGTCAAGATCCTCTCGAAACAGTTCATCCCTGCGGAACGATATCAGAGTTGCTGGATTGGCGGGTAAAGGGAGGTGTGCAAAAGGAGCCAGCGGCTCCTCTTCGTGAATTCAGGCACATAGGGTCGAGCAGGGCTTCGTATCACATCCCTGTCAGCCATGTCCTTGTGTGGGGTTGTTTGTTATTCGATGAATGTTTGTCGATCGTATCGTCATTGAGCCGAACTATAACAGGGGGAGAATCTTTTTCAAGGTCATTATTCGCCGTGTTTAGTTGTGAATCGACAACTTTACGCCCGACATATCAATAGACATTCGTTATCAAAGAAATGATTATCCCAACCGTGCAGTATAATAGCGCGTGAGATTGCTGTCACGAACGCAAGAATCCGATTGGAATACGGAATACTAGGCTTCAATACCATCGCGGAAGGGTTTCCTGGGATAACCTCTTTTTTGTGATGTTGATCCAGGCATGGGTGACGCAGGGATGTGGGCCTGGCCTGAGCGCCGTGGGTAGTAGCCCAGCGCCTTGAGTTTGGCGGCAATGGTCTGGACGGTGGGCAATTCAGCATCGTCGTAGCCATAATCGCTCACCAGGCGGCGGCGCACTTCTGCTGCGCTCAGGCAGGCGATGCGCTGGCTGTTGCGACACTGCGGATCGGGGTCGTGGCGGCGCTGCTGCTCGAGCAGCGAGCAGATATCGGCCAGCAGGCGCGGCAGACGCTCTTCGGCGCGCTGCCGCCCATGATGCGCTGGCGGGTTCTGGTCCTCGTTCCCTGCCACGAGCTCGCGCAGGCCCTTGCGAATGGTTACCCGGCTCCAGCCCAGTTCGCGCTCGGCCAGCCGCTGGCCGCCTGGTCCCAGCTCTTTGACGGTGAGCGCCATAAAGCGCCGGCGATCGCGCCCGTTGAGCTTGCGCGCCGTTTCGATCAGCAGCTCCTTGAGTGACTCGGTCAACTCCATCGCTGCCGCACAACCTTCGCGAGGTGCCAATGACCGCAATGATGGTGAGCACGACGACACGCCGGGCCAACCCGGGAGCGACGATGATGTATAACGTTTGATTATTGAAAGTATGCCAGGATCGATATGATTGCACAACCCTGCCAATGGGCTGTGCTGCGTGTCCCCGATCGAGTGGGGAACACTACCCATCCTTCCAGACGACGGGGGGCGCTGCCGTGCACGAAGCGAGCCAGGCGCCGGCCCGATCCATGCAGCCCGCCCTGGCCGTGGCGTCTGGGTGCTCCGCTTGCCGGCCGCTCGTGGGACGTCTGTCACCGCTCCGCGGCGCCCCCGGGCTGACCCTGCTCTCAGGTGTAGCGTTTCTGGCGGATGGCGTCCTGATGCGCTGCTTGCCCTCACCCCCCTCCCCCCTCTCCCAGGCTGGGAGAGGGGGGGATGTTGTTGGCGTTGC
>JACAEO010000137.1 GCA_013388805.1 Chloroflexota bacterium | reverse complement strand
CGCGCCGCCCGCCAGGCCATTCGCGCGCGCCTCGACGGCATCAACGCCGGCCTCGACACCGACCTGCTCAAGATCGGCCAGATCCACAGGCAGCCCGACGGTGGCTACAATACCCAGCCCTTCCACTGGTTCACCGCCTTCTATGAGATCCTTGACGCCGGCGGCTTCGATGTGATCGTGGGGAATCCGCCGTATGTGACCTATAGCAAGGTCAAGAGTGACTACCGTGTCTTCGGGTACCGAACCGAGGAAAGCGGCAACCTCTATGCCTTTGTAATCGAGCGCGCACTAAAATTGCTTTCGCAAAATGGGCGTTTCGGAGTTATTGTCCCTATTGCCTCGATCTCTACTGATGGCATGAGATCATTACAAGACTTGTATCGCAGATACACTCAGTGGCACAGCAATTACGCTGTCAGGCCAGGGAAGCTCTTTGTCGGTGTTGATATGAATCTGACCATTACTATTCTATATCAAACATCCTCCGCGGCAAACGTATACTGCACAAAATATTATCGCTGGTTCAGCGGCGAAAACAGTGATCGCATCTTCCTATTTGAGAAGATAGTCTACTGTGAATGGGGAGGTATCCCCAATCATGTCAATCCTCTACCAAAGATTGGATCGCATACTGAAGCTAACATCCTCAAGAAAATGCACGGGCATGGAAAAAAAGTGAAGGACTTTATTACTGGAGGTGGCACTCCTATCTACTACCACTCCGGTGGTCGTTACTGGCGCAAGGCTTTGCGTGAGAAGCTTTCGTCGCACTACAAACCAGTGACTGTTCTAGATAGCTTTGGCCCAGTTGTATTGGCGCTCCTGAATAGCCAGCTCTTTTACTGGTACTGGATCAGTAACTCGAACTGCATGGACGTCGTCTCACGTGAGGTACTGGAACTCCCGGTATTCGACCTAAGCAAAGTGGAAATGCATCCATTTATCGAACTCGAACGGGAACTGCTGGCTACCTACTATAGCAATCAAACGACGCGAGCACGGCGAGGCGAGATCATCAGTACTGACGAGATCAACTTCGATGCAAGGAAAGCCAAACCGATCCTCGATCGAATAGACTCAGCGCTGGCAGACCACTACGGCTTCACAGACGAAGAGCTGGACTTCATCATCAACTACGACATCAAGTACCGCATGGGCCGCGATGCGAGCGATGGGGAGGAAGATTGACGCAAAGGCGCAAAGGCGCCAAGGATGTTCTAAAATCTTTGCGCCTTTGCGTCAAACATACAACGGAAGAATACCCTCATGTCCAACATCACTGCCTATCTCGACAGCTTTGCAGCAATTGAACGCCACCTGCGCGGGGTAACAAAGCGCGGGCGCGAAGCCACGTTTTACACCCTTGTCGACGAAGCGGCGCGGAGCGACAGCGCAGTGCGCCGCTACCGCGACGACCTGAAGGAGTTCGCCGATCTGCGCAATGCCGTGGTGCACGAGCGCGGCGGCGGGCAGCCAATCGCCGAGCCAAATGACTGGGCGGTGGCACAGCTTCAGAAGATCACCGACCAACTCATACGCCCACCGCGGGTGCTCCCACACTTTCAGGTGAACGTCATTTCGCTCACGCCGGCCGTATCCATCGCCGAGGCCGTGGTGATCATGCACGAGCGCTCGTTCTCGCAGATCCCGATCTACGAGGATGACCAGTTCGTCGGCCTGCTCACCAGTAACACAATTGCGCGCTGGCTCGGCGCAAGCGTTGCCGACGATGTCTTCAGCCTGGGCGAGACCAGCATCCACCAGGTACTGGCACATACCGAAGATCCCGACCATGTCGGCTTCTGCGCCTGGGATACGACCCTGATCGCGGTTGCCGAGCGCTTTCAGGCGGCGCAGGATCGCGGGAAGCGGCTCGACGCGCTGTTGATCACACAAAACGGCAAACCGAATGAGCGACCGCTCGGTATCATCGCAGTGTTCGATCTGGTCACGATCAACCGCATCCTCGCAGCGTGAATGCAGTGAAATCCCTCGACGCAGCCTACCAGGTACTCCGTGCGACCGGCGAGCCGCTCCACGTCGAAGAGATCACGCGCCGTGCACTGGAACAGGGGCTTTGGAGCACTACAGGGCGCACCCCTGAGTACACCATCAACACGAATCTGCTCAATGACATCAAGAAACACGGCAAGCGATCCCGCTTTTGCCATCTCGGCCATCGCACCTACGCACTACAAGCAATCTCCAACGTAACAGAAGGGGCTGACATGATGAATCCACAGTAACCAACCAGGCAGCACCGGCAGGGCATCACTGATCTGGGCAGGCAGACACCCTCTCCTGAAGTGATTCGCCAGGAGGCCGTCGAACATCTGTCGAGCGGTCTTCGGAGCGTTGAGGCGCGGGTTCGGCAGATTTTGACCGATCTCGAGCAGGTTCGGGAAGCGCTGCTGGCGCTCTCCGATGACATCTGGCTGAACATTGACCACAACGACGTCCAGGCGCTTGAAGAAGGCGTAGCATTCAAGCGAGCCTACAATGAGCGAATGGCAGACTTCAACCGCCATGCCGCTGAACTCTCGTCGCTCATTCAGCAGTTTACCCAGGTAACAGTCGAAACACCGGTGAGTGCCGAGACCAGTGAGCGCAACGGCGAAGCCGAAAATGAACGCATCATTCGCGAGCTTGATCGCGAAACACCGCATTACCTGGGCGAGCATTTCAGCTACAAGCGACCCTATGGCTTTGTGCTGAAGGGCCAGGCCTACAAAGACATCGTCACCTGGCAGAGCGTCTACAAGCTGGTCTGCTCACTGCTTGCAAAGCTCGATCCACACCGTTTTGCGCTGCTTCCAGATAACGAGGCTTTTGTCACCCGGCGTGGCAATCGCGACTTCTCGCGCAACCCAAAGGATTTGCGCGCTCCACTTGCGTTGACCGACGGTGTCTACGCAGAATCGAACCTCTCCGCCAACGAAATCGCCAGGCGCATTGGATTGCTCCTCGACGCCTTTGACGTCGACCGGCGCGAGTTTGTCATCTACCTACGCCAGGATCGGGACGCGGGGAATCAGGAGGACATCATGGGAATTAGTTAGGGGACAAGGATTCCTCGAAATCTTC
Organism: Chloroflexota bacterium; assembly: GCA_013388805.1. Taxonomy (GTDB): domain Bacteria; phylum Chloroflexota; class Chloroflexia; order Chloroflexales; family Chloroflexaceae; genus JACAEO01. Next base: position 8,623 of record JACAEO010000137.1, on the reverse strand, counting down.
CAAGCCTTGCCGTCTTATCTGAAACAGAGAAGGCTTCCGAGTAGGCGTACAGGTCTGAGTGTCTATACAGGACGTCAATATTGCGCCCGAGCCGAGCAATTCAAACGAAAGCGTATACACTGATGAATCCTCACAAAGTCACCATCCAGCAACTCTTCACCATGCAGTGCCGCCACCTGATCCCCATCTTCCAGCGCCAGTATGTGTGGGATGCGCGCGACCAGTGGGAGCCTTTGTGGGAAGATATTACCCAGAAGGCACGGGAGGTGCTCAACATCACGCCAGGCGGGCGCCAGCTGCGGAAGCATTTTATGGGAGCGGTTGTGCTGCGGGCAATCGCGCCTAATGGTCTTGAGTATCAGGCCTACGAGGTCATCGACGGACAACAGCGCCTGACGACGCTGCAGGTCCTCATGATCGCACTCCGTGACTACAGCAAGCAGAAAAACTTTGGCCGTAGTCTGACGCTCCTGAATGGCATGACCGCAAATCCACCACTCTCCGGGTCGGAGTATGAGCAGCTGAAGGTGCTCCCCACAACACGCGATCGCGCCGACTTCGTGGACGTCTTCGAATGCCAGTTGCCCGAGGAGTTGCTGCGCCGGCGCCCGCCGATCCGCCGCAAATATGCTCGCCGCGATGACCCACAGCCGAAGCTGATTGCCGCTTACCACTTCTTCTCTGACGCGATCCGGCAGTTCGCCGAGACTGCCGACGATGAACTGGATGACAGTGCGACAATCGTGGCAGAACCCGAGACCATAGCTCGCCGGATCGAGTCGCTGGTCTACGCGATCACCCAGCAGCTCGAGCTTGTACGGATCGATCTCGACCACGACGATGATCCCCAGGTCATTTTTGAAACGCTCAACGCCCGGGGAGTCAAGCTCTGGCCGGGCGACCTGGTGCGAAACTACGTATTCCTCGAGGCCACGCGACGCCACGGTTCGCAGGCAAAGGTCAAAGATCTCTACGACACCTATTGGCGGCACTATGATGAGACTGCCACGGCGGCATTCTGGAAAGAGTATGTGCGCCAGGGCCGCCTGGTCAATCCCCGCTTCGAGTTGTTCCTCTTTCACTTTCTGACCAGCAAGCTGAGGCGTCCCGAGGATGATATCCAGCTGCAACATCTCTACCGCTCGTTCTGCGAGTGGTGGGATGCGAGCGAGGGTGCGCAACCGCGCGATGTCGAGCAGGCGTTGCAGGAGATCCAGGTCTATAGCGCCTTCTACCATCGGCTGTTTGAGCAGCGCGACGATGATCGGCTGGCCACCTTCGGGCGGCGGCTGCGCATTATGGACGTCAGCACGATCTACCCGCTCGTGCTCTTCCTCTTCGTAGAACGCGAGCAAGAGACTGCCGCCGAGATTGACGGCATCCTGACCGACCTGGAGTCCTACCTCGTCCGCCGCCTGATCTGTGGCCTGACCACAAAGAGCTACAACCGCATTTTCGTCAAACTGCTTACCGATCTCCGAAAAGCCGGCCCTATCTCGCGCAGTGTGGTTCAACAGCATCTCTTAAATCTGACTGGGCCGACCGCGGAGTGGCCCAGCGATGATCTGCTGCGCGAACGCTGGCTGACTAGCCCGGTCTATCAGAATCTCCGTCAATCGCGGATTGTGATGATCCTTGAGGCGTTGGAGTGGCAGCAGTACGGGCCGAAGCAGGAGCATCAGCGTCCACCTTCCACCACGCCCTACACCATTGAGCATATTCTGCCGCAGAGCCCGAGTGAGGATGACTGGCCGTTGCCGCTTCCGGCAGACGCTGACGAAGAGACCCGGCTAGCGATCGTTATGACCCGCGAGACACTCAAGCATACCATCGGCAATCTGACTCTGGTGACCTCGCCGATGAACTCCGGGCTTGGCAATCGTCCCTTTTTGCAGAAGCGTCAGGCCTTCGATACCCAGAGTACCCTGATGCTGAGCAAGTACTTCATCAAGCACGGGATTGACACCTGGGGTGAAGGCCAGATTCGTGAGCGCGGCGAGCGGCTCCTGACCGAGGCGATCACGATCTGGCCACGGCCATAGGTGCCGCAATGAATAGTCCTTCGCCCGAACAGGAGAGCCCTGGAAGTCAGCTTTCGCTCTTCAGCACTGATCAGGTCGCGGAGCAGGCGCCGGCACCCGAGGCTCCTGCTCCGCGCCGTTCGCGCCGGCGCAGCGCTGACCCCGCGTGGCCGCCACACGAGCGCTTCCCCTATAACAATCCTCGTACTGGCCACACGGTGGGCTCACGTGTCTTGAAAGAGCTCCGCGCATCACGGCGCCCTTTGATTATCACTGGCTACACATCGCTGCCATTTGTGATCGATCTCCTGGCGCACTACCGCGGCCGATCACGCGAGACGCATGTACGCCTACTCCTGGGCCATGAGCCCCGCCCCTTGGGACGATCGACCTACCGGGTACCAGGGCCGCAGACCTTCTCTCGCGAACTGGAAGACTACTGGCTTGGTCAGGGCATCTCGGTCTATCAGAGCTTGGCGGTTCTGGCGGCAATCGACTTCCTGCAGACCGACTCAATCGAGGTTCGCATCTCCGGCAACCCAGATCACCCGGTTCATGCCAAGATCTATCAGGCCGACCACGCAATCACACTGGGATCGAGCAACCTGAGCAACAACGGCATGTACACCCAGTTCGAAGCCAACGAACGCCACGAGGTCTTCGATGGGGACCGTTTCGCCCAGGCATGCGCCCTTGCCGAACAGATCTGGGCAACCGGCCGCGATTATCGACAACAACTCATCACGCTCCTGCAGCGACTCCTGAGCGCTGTAAGCTGGCAGGAGTCGCTGGCCCGCGCCTGTGCCGAAGTGCTGGACGGGCTCTGGGCGCGCCGCTACACGCTGGCGGATCCGCTTGTGAATGCGCCGCAGCTCTGGCCTGCCCAGGAACAGGGGGTGGTTCAGGCCATCTGGTTGGTCGATCAGGTGGGCAGTGTGCTGGTGGCTGATGCGACAGGTTCCGGAAAGACCCGTCTCGGCGCCGAGATTCTACGTGCAATGACGAACCGGCTCTGGGAACGTGGACGGGTTCGCAACCATATCCCCGTTATTGTCGCGCCACCACGTGTGCTGACCGATTGGGAGCGCGATACCACGGCGATTAACCTGCCAAGCGAGCGCTATGCTCACTCATTGCTGAGCCGCACGCCAGGCGAAAAGCACCAGGCGCGCCAGGACGTACTTCAGCGGGCGCAAGTGCTGGCGATCGATGAGGCGCACAACTTCCTCAACACGACCTCCAATCGATCGCGTGCACTCCTCCGCTGTGCGCCTGAGCACACACTACTGCTGACCGCGACGCCTCTGAACCGTGAACTCTCCGATCTCTTGACTATCATCAATCTTCTGGGGCCGGACAACTTTGATGATCACATCATCGACCTGGTGCTTCAGGCCGCACAGGTTCGCCCCTCAGCCCGTGGGAAGGCCACCACGGCGTTGCCGATTAGCCCTGACGAAATCGCGCTCTTGCAGCGCGCCATTCGGCAGTTTATGCTGCGCCGCACAAAGCGACAGTTCAACGCGCTGATTGACCAGGAGCCAGAGGCGTATCGGAACAGGTTGGGCAAGCCGTGCCGCTACCCGGAAACCAGGGCTCACTATTATGAGACCGGCGAAACGACCGATGATCAGCGCTTGATTACAGCGGTTCGTCGTGCGCTCGATCAGATGACCGGTATGGCCTTCGTACACAAGGTGTTGCGCGTGCCCGACTCCCCGCGCTGGCGCAAACACCCCGATCCCGAACGCACGTGGGTCAACAGCATGCTGCAGAGCGCGAAGGCGCTGGCCGGTTATCATGTGCTCGCCGCCTTGCGTTCGTCACGAATCGCCGCGCTTGAGCACCTGTTTGGAACACACGCCGCCTGGCGGGAATGTGTCGGCGACCCTGTGCCGCTTAAGCAAGGCGCTCAGACCGGCAATCTCTACGAGCGCGTGCAACACCTTGGCGGCAAGCTGCCAGTCAACATGCTGGAGATCACCGATCTACCTGCCATCCTCACCGACCCGGAGAGCCATCGACGAGCCTGTGAACGTGACGCCCAGATCTACGATGCAATCGGCAAGATTATCCGCAAGATCTCTGATCAGCGAGAAACGACCAAGGCCCGCCTCATCGCCGATTTGGTTGAACGCCATAGCCTTGTCATCGCGTTCGATGCCCGACCCATTACACTACACGAGATCGCGGGGCGGCTCGACAATGATCGTATCGAGATCAGGATAGCCACTGCTGAACGGCCTCAAGATTGCCGGAAGGTCATGCAAGAATTTCGGCTGGGTTCGCAGGCTTCACACACGGTCGCGCTATGCACCGACGCGATGTCGGAGAGTATCAACCTGCAGGCGGCATCAGCGATTGTCCATCTCGATCTCCCCACTGTCGTGCGCCGACTGGAACAGCGTGATGGGCGCCTTAGCCGGATGGACAGTGATCATCGTGAAGTGGCGTCCTGGCTTCCCCAGGACAGCCAGGCATTTGCACCTACCAGCGGCGAGGAATTGATCTACCGCCGCTACCGCATGGTCGAGACACTGCTCGGCGGCAATGTTGTGCTGCCAGATGATCCGGCCCTGGCTGATCCCGAGGAGGAAGACCCCGAAGTAGACGACGCGCCACCCGCCACCCTGATCACACCAGAGAGCATTGTCCGGAATCGTGATCAGCGCGAACAAGTCCTGGATGCGATCCCAGATGCGTTCTCACCGGTACGTTCGCTTGTTATCGGCGACCAGGCGCTGGTTTCTCCTGCTACCTACGAGCACTATCGTCGTGGACAGTCACGCGTTGTCTCATCGGTGGCGGCTGTACGGGCAGAGAAGCCGTGGGTCTTTCTTTGCCTGGCTGGGTCAGATACCGGGGCGCCGCGCTTCGTGCTGATGAGCTCGGACGACGCGGCGCCACAGACGGGGCTGGAGGAGATATGCGAACAACTACGCTTGTGGCTCGGACCACATACGCCCCAACGCTCATTCGACCACGTGGCTGCGGAGCAGCTGAACGCTTACCTGGAGCGATTGAATACGCAAGACGAGTTGCTTCTGCCGCGGAAGAAGCAGCGTGCGCTTACCGAGATGCGCGCTATTCTGCCGAAATATCGCCCCAAGCCTCAACGACGCCGCGGCAAAGCTGACGAGACTGCCGAACCCGACGATGCATCGACAGGACGCACTGAGGTGGTTGATACGCTCCTTGATCTGCTGAACAACCGCGGCGAACGGCACGCCAGCGATGGGCGACGGATCACGCCGGATCTGGGCATTCTTGCCGACCGCTGGCTTTACCTCATTCGGCCGGCCTGGACAGAAGTCGCCCGATCCAGTCGCCGCAAGATTCTCCTCTTGCGCGACCTGCGGGAGTATCTCGGGAAGCACCCGCCGGAGACCATCGAACTGGAGCAACTTCTGTACGAAGAGGGTTTGTGGGTCAGGCCACTCGATGAACGGGTAGTCGCCGCGATCGTCGGAGTACCCGACCAGGCCATCTGATTCTCCTGATCGCGCCCTATCATGCTTCGCCTGGGAAAACTGAGCACAAAGCGCACATCCCAATCTTGCGCCGTGATCCAGATCCGCTAAGCTAGAATCAGCAGCGGCCCTTCCCGCCGCCGCGACCCTGCTCCCCCGCCCGGCCTCCCGCTCTCTACCCTGCGCGAGGCTGCGCGAGCGAGCCGATCGCGCCGGCAATCCGTGGGCCGCATGCGGATGCACCTGGCGAACCGCATACCCCACAGCGCCGCGGCGCGTCGCGACCCCGTTCGTCCCGGCCCGCCCGGACCTGACCTGCGGCCTCGTGCCGCGCCTGCCCTTTTCCGCCTGTCTGCCTTCTTCCACGCTCGGCCCTGACATCGATTGCGTTGACGGCGAGCACATTGGCTCGCCCCTCCAGATGCCGCCCACCCTGTGGCGGCTTTTTCGATTCCCGATCTTCTGCTCCCGCGCCTGTCCGCGGGCTGTTCTTCTCTGCCCTGCACTTCCAGGAGGCGCCTACTGATCAAATCCCGCCCGCGGCCGTAGTCCGCAACGCCCTCCCCGCTCGGGGCCGTGCTTGTGCACCGCCGGTCGAGCGTCGGGGGCCGGCGGTTTTCTGTTCAGGAGGAACCCCACCATGTTCACCTGGTATTTCGACTTCCTTGTCGCGCAGCCCGAGGACCCGCCCACCCCCGATGTGCCGGAGCTGGAGCCCTACTCCGACGACGAGATCGACGATCTCTTTGACCGCCTTGCGGGCGGCGATGACGACGACGATGACGGCGATGACGACGACGCGGCGTAGACTGCCGCGCCACCCGACGCCCACCTGATGCGCCCCTCGCGGCGTGTCGCCCGCCTTCCGGCTATTCGACCGGGGAGTGGGCCCGCGCCCGCTCCCCACGCGCTCAGGAGAACCAACCATGACTCCCACCATCCTGGTCGCCGAGGATAACGACCTCGTGCGCCACCTGCTCGACCAGCTGCTGCGTAGCGCCGGCTACCAGGTGCTGCTCGCCGCCGATGGCGAGGAACTGCTCCGCCTGGCGCTCGCCGCCCGCCCCGACCTGGTGCTCACCGACCTGGAGATGCCGCTGCTCGATGGGATCGATGCCATCCGCCGGCTGCGCGCCGATGCGCGTACCACCGCTCTGCCGCTGCTCGCAATGAGCGCGCGCGACGACAATGCCGGCCTGGCGCTCGACGCCGGCGCCGACGACTTTGTCGTCAAGCCCTTCGCGATCACCTGGCTGCTCAACCTCGTCGCCGAGCACCTGCGCCGCGTCCATACGCGCCAGTAGCTCGCCGGCCGGCCCCGTACCGACGCCCCCGGGGCGTCTCACTCATTCTCAGGAGCACACCACCATGACTACCGAAGCAACCATCCCCTGCCTGCACGACCTGCAGGCTGCCCTTAGCCGCCCGTTTCCGAGCGAGGCGATCGAGGTCAAGCCCGGCGCGCTGACCAAAGACCGCAGCCGCGGCCTGGCCCTCGCCTACGGCGACCCGCGCAAGTATATGGAGCGCCTCGACGAGGTGATCGGCCCCGCTGACTGGAGCGTCGCCTACTCCATCCTGCCGCACGGCGTCGTCTGCCGCCTGACCATCCTGGGCATTACCAAGGAGGATGTGGGCGACTACCCGACCGACGCCGGCGATCCCAATCGCCTGACCACCGCCGCGATGCAGGCCTTCAAGCGTGCCTGCGCGCTCTACGGCCTCGGCCGCTACCTCTACGACCTGCCCCAGGTCTGGGCCGACTACGACGAGGCCAAGCGCGCCTTCAAGGATCCACGCGGCATTGTGCACAAGATCTATTTCCTCGCCGGGCTGGCGGCTGATAGCCGATAGCCGATAGACCGATAGCCGATAGGTCACTGTGTTGCGGTGATCTTCACTGTCAGACCGCATCAGGATGCGCGGGAGCGGCCCTGTTTGCCATGTCCTGCGCCCCTTATTTCTTCAGGAGATGCCACCATGTCGACACCGACCACCACCAGCGCCGGCGCCGCCGGTCTGCTTGTCGATTACCCGCTGCCCTGGCACGTCGTCGCTGAGCCCGCCTGCCCGCGCCTGGTCGCCGCCAACGGCACCACCGTGCTCGCCGCTGACAGCGACGAGACGCCGATCCTGGTCTTTATCGCCACGGCCCTGAACGCCGGCCCTGCCGCGGAGCCTTCGCTCCACACTGCGATCGCCGGCCTGGCCGCGGTGCTGGCCGCCCTTGATCGCTACCCGACCAGCGACGACTTCGTCGAGGCGCTGATCATCGCCGCCGAGACGCTTATCGAGCACGTCAACCCGAACGGCATTCCGCCCACCGGCACCGTCCGCCCACATCACGCCGCCTGAGCCTATCTTGGCCCTCCCCCCGTCCCCTCTCCCGCGCGCGGGAGAGGGGTGCCGCGTCAGCGGCGGGGTGAGGGCCGAACGCTACTTCACCTCGCCGATGCCCGCACCGATCGCACCGAACTTATCGGCTATCGGCTATCGGCCTATCGGCTATCCCAGGAGTACGACCAGATGACTGCCATCACCACCCCCGGCAGCGAGGCCGTCTCGCCGCTGCACGTGCTGCAGCACAAGAAGGCGGCCGAGCTGAGCGACGGCGCGTTTACGCGCTATGAGCTGATCGACCCGTCCGACCGCAGCCGCTACAGCCCGTCGAGTGCCCTGACCCGCGTTGAGCTGGGCCTGGGCTATGTGCAGGCGGTGCTGGCTGCGCTGCACGGCGTGGTCACTGTGCTCACCTACGACCCGCCTGGCCTCTGCGGTCGTGTGGAGACCCACAGCACCGGCGGCTCGACCCTCTACCGCTTCACCTGGCGCGATGGCCCCGACGGGCTGCTGCTGGGCGGCTTCGGCCACTCCGGCGGCAAACCGACCTACCAGGCCGCCCTGGTGGCCCTGGTTCAGGCCGTCGCTCTCTTCCGCTCCGGCCATCGCGAGCAGAGTGCCGAGCTGGTCGAGCGCTGGTTCGCCCTGGTGCAGGCGATGGAGCGGGCCTTCCCCCGCCGCGACCACAGCGCCGGCTGGGATCGGCGCAGCGTCGCCCTGGCCTGTACCACCACCGCCACCCGCCCGCACATCATGCGCGTCTGCGATGCTCTGCGCATCGCCCTGAGCTTT
>JACAEO010000062.1 GCA_013388805.1 Chloroflexota bacterium | reverse complement strand
CCCCCCCCCCCCCCCCGGGGCGGCGCTATCCGGCGCCGCTGGTGATGCAGATCGGGCTACGCCCGCCCGCGCAGCATGTCGGCCCAGGCTTCGTAGAGCTCGTCCTTGGTCTTGAGTCCGGGACGCGGCAGGGCGTGGTTGACGACGTAGGTTGACCCGGCGTGGCGGTTCTCCCACATGGCCTGGTGGGCCTCGGCGAGATCCTTCCACTCGACGAAGACCGGCTCGGTGATCGAGAGCAGCCCGGCGCTGATCTCATCGAGCAGGCGCAGGATCTCGAAGGCGTTCGAGAGGTGGGTGCCCCAGATGTTGGCGGTGGGCATGTAGATCCGGCGCTGGCGCATCCAGATCTGGGGGGCGAAGAAGGAGTAGCGGCGCCCGCCCAACTCTTCGAAGTAGATGATCCGGCCGACAAAGGGCTTGACCAGCATCGCGCTGACGTTCAGTGTGTCGTGGCCGGCCCGCTCGACAATCATGTCGGGGTAGCCGCGCGGGTTGTCCGCACTGGCGAGGAAGACGCCCACGGCGCTGCCCAGGGGCTTGAAGGTCAGGTCGTTGAAGCGGCGGATGGCCTCCTTGAGCCCCTCGGGGTCGGTCTTGGAGTCGGGGAGGCTGGGCATGGTGCGCGGCCAGTCGAAGTCTTCGCCGAAGCGGCGATGCAGTTCCTCGATGCTGACCACGCCGCGCAGGGCCGCGCCGAACCCGAGGCTGAGCACGAACTCGCGCTGGGCGTCGGTATAGGTGACGACCACGATCCGCGAGCCGAGGGAGCGGGCGGCCTCGACCGCCTCGAGGCCGGCCTCGTCGACCAGGGCGCCATCACCCTCGACGCCGTAGTAGATCAGCACGGCCTGGCCAGCGCGCAGGCCGGCGCGGCGCATCATCTCCTCGGGGCTGGCGTGGCCGGGCTTGCCGAGGAAGGTGAAGTGATAGCCCGAGCTGGCGCCGTAGAAGGTGATCGTCGGGATGTGGCCGTCGCGGGGCTCGCCGAGCAGCTGGAAGCTGCGCGGGAAGGCCTGTTCGCCGGCGTGGGAGACGGCGTAATCGGCCAGGTGGTGGTTGTTCTGGGCGCGGAACATGTCGATCAGCGGCTCGCCGGCCTTCTCCCAGGCCGCCCACTGGGCCGGATCCTCGGGGATGCGGGTGAAGATGTTGGCGATCGACGGGTCCTTGCGATTGACCGCGCCCTTGCCGCCGGCCTCGAGCAGCGTCCTGGCGCGGGCCTCGCTCGAGACCATGCCGATCACGCGCAGGCCGTTGCGCGCTGCCGAGCGGGCGGCATCGAGGCCAGTACCGGTCGCAGCACCCTCGATGAAGATGCTCTTGCCAGCCTTGATCGCCAGGGTGGTGAAGAGCGCGCGGTAGGCGGTGCCCAGGTTGAGCATAAAGCTCCCGGCGGCCTCCAGCGACATATCGGGCGCCAGGGGCAGACACTGGGGGCCCTGGGCCAGCATGAACTGCTGGTGCGAGCCATCGGGGGTGTTGTAGCCCTGGATGACGAAATCGGCGGCCATCGGGTCGAGGCCGGTCATTGGCGAGAGCAGGTTGTTCTGGCCCGAGTAGATCGCCACCACGTCGCCGACCTTGAGTCGCCCTTCCTTGCGCACCTCTTCGCCGAGGGCGGCGACGAGGGCCACGCCGCCCGAGCCGGTGATGTGCCAGTCGCGGTCGTGCTCATCGAAGAGTGACACCGGGATGCCGGTGATCGCCCAGATGTCGTTGAAGTTCACCTCGCTGGCCAGGATGTAGAGCAGGGCCTGGTTGGGGGCGGGATGCTCAACCGGGATGATCACCTGGCGCTCGGCATCCTTCGGATCGCCCATCACGCCGGCGCCGGTCTCGGGGTCGCGAATGACGCCCTGGGCGTACTGCCAGGTGGGGATGGGCGTCACGCCGGGGAAGAAGGGCGAGCCGACGGGCAGGAGTTGGCCAGTTTCGAGGTACATCTTCTCCTGCTCGCTGGTGACAAGGGGACGGCGGGTGGGCAGCGGCGCCGCGCGCTTGTCCATGAAGTCCTGGATGCCCTTCTTGCCGCCCTCGGGATCGACCACCGCTTCGGCGAAGAGCCGCGCCTCGTGGGCCAGGCCCTGCTCGAAGCCGTGCTCGAAGCCATAGCGGATGGCATCGAGGGCGCGCTCGACGGCCCTGGTGCGGCCGGCGGTGGCGGACTGGGCGAGGATGCGCTTGATGCGCGGGTTCTGGATGATCGCGTTCAGCTCATCCTTAACGAACTCAGGCTGGGGCGCCTCCCAGGCCTGATTGGCCGCCTTGCGGCGCTCGTAGGCCTCTTTGAGCGTACCGCCGCTGGCAATGTACTCGCGGGTCAGGGCGGTGGCGATGCTCAGCGAGTCCTGGGCGCCGGTGGCGAGGATGTCGATCAGGCCGATCTCGGCGGCCTCATCGGAGGTGATCGTGCGTCCGCCGAGGATCAGTTCGAGCGCGCGTAGCGTTCCGGTGCCATTGCTGCGCTTGTAGAGCAGGCGTGGCAGGCGCTGGGTGCCGCCGTAGCCGGGTAGCATGCGCAGGTTGATCTCGGGCTGGCCGAACTCGGCGTGCTGGTCGGCCACGCGGAAGTGGCAGGCCAGGGCGAACTCGAGGCCACCACCGAGGGCCACACCGTTGATCGCGGCGATGCAGGGCTTGTCCATGCGCTCGATCTTGCGGAAGGCCAGGTGAGCGTTGTTGGGCAGCGCGATGGCGTCCTCGACGGTGTGGATGTCTTCGAGCAGCTGGCGGATGTCGGCCCCGGCGACAAAGCTCCTGGTACCCTGGCCGGTGAAGATCACCGCGGCCACGTCCTGGCGCCGCGCCAGGTGGTCAACGATCGTGTTCAACTCGTCGAGGGCCCGCTCATTGAGCGCATTGACCGGCGGGTTGGTAACGGTGACGATCGCAAGGCGCTGGCTAGCGCTGAGCTGGTGGTACTCGATGCGGAAGTAGCGGTAGCGCTCGAAGATCTGCTGCTCGTCGGCCAGTTGCTGTTTGCGCTTCCACTCGGCGATCTTCTCACGGATCTCGTCCAGCGACTCGGGGTTGCGCAGAGTGGTCGTATCACCGAGCGGCTCATCGAGCATCAGGTTGCGCAGGAAGCGGCGCATATACTTGCCGCTACGTGTCTCGGGGAAGGCCGAGACTTCGATGTAGTCCTCGGGGACGGCGACGATGCCCTTCTCGTTGCGCACCAGGTCATCGAGCCGCTTGCGATCGATGCTGGTCAGGCGCTGGCCCGGGGCAGCGAGCACGAAGGCCACCGGGGTGAGGCCCTTCTCGCGATGGGGCGCGCCAACCACGATGCAGTTGCCGACCGGCGAGTCGGGGGTGATCTGCTTGTCACGCAGGATCGCGCCCTCGATCTCCTCGGTGCCCATGCGGTGCCCCGAGACGTTGATCACGTCGTCGGAGCGACCGTGCAGCGTGAAGGAGCCGTCGCCATACTTCATGGCGAAGTCGCCCTGCACATAGGCCCACTCGCCGTGCGGCCCACGCTTCCAGTAGGTCTTCTCGAAGCGCTCCGCGTCACCGTGCCAGTCGTGCAGGCTGCGCTCACCGCGCAGCACGGCCTCGAAGCCGCTCACATCGCCCCAGATCGTGCGCGTGAGGTAGGGGTAGGGCGCGGTGATGACGATCTCGCCCTTCTCCTCGATCTCAGCCGGGCGGTAGACCGGCTCGCCGCCTGCCGGTCCGGCCTCCGCGACCCAGACATCGCCGGCGACCCAGGGCAGCGGGTAGGTGTGGGCGTCGGGGCGCAGCGGGAAGTCGTCGTTGCCAAAAAAGTGCGTCCAGACGATGCCGCCGTGCTCGGTGGCCCAGTACGAGTTGATGTACTGGGGCGACATAATCTCCATGCCGAACTGCTGCACGGCGGGTGAGACCGGCTCGGCGCAGAAGGTGCAGACGCGCAGCGTGTTCATATCGTACTGCTGCACATCGGCCACATTCTGCGGGTTGGTCATCACCGACTTGAGGAAGGTCACCCCGGCCTTGAAGACCTGGACCTTGTTGCGCTCAATGATGCTGGCGAAGCGGCCCGCGCTGGGGAAGACGGGCGAGCCCTCAATCAGAATACCGGTGCAGCGGCTGGCCATGGTGGCGGTGAGCATATAGCTCTGGCCGGTGATCCAGCCCGGGTCGGCCACGACAAAGACCGTATCGCCGGGATCAGCGTCGAAGCTGACCTTCATCGTATGCACCAGGCCGGCCACGTAGCCACCGTGGACGTGCACGACGCCCTTGGGCTTACCGGTGCTGCCGCTGGTGTAGATGATGAACATCGGGTACTCAGCGTCGAGCGGCGTGCAGGGGGCCAGGCTGGACAGGATGGGGTAGAGCTTCTCCACCGGCAGGGCCAGCAGATCGGCCTCACTCGTCACGGCGAGGCCCTGGGCGCGCGCGGCAGCGAGCAGCTGGGCACTGGCCTGCGCGGTCAACTCGTGGCTCCAGCGGTCGCGCTCGGGGCGCCAGAGGATGTCCTGGGCGGTGTGCTTGACCACAACCACCGCATCGACGCGCGAGGGCGAAGCGACCAGCGCCCGGGCGACGGCGGTGCGGATCTGCGACTGGGCGGCGACATCGAGGTCGCCCATCTCCTGGAGCGCCTTGCCGACGCCGCGCATCACGTCCGAGCGCTCGACGGTGATATCCTCGGCGATCGTCTCCTTGACCGCGGCGAGGATCTGTGCGGCGTGCGCGGCGCCAATCCGCTGGCTGGTCAGCGTCTGCTCGATGATCGCCACCGCCGTCTCGACGGGGAGGAACTTATCGAGCGCCTGGTCGGTGTAGACTTCCTTGTAGGGGACGATCTGGGCATTGCGGTAGGCGCCATCGGAGGTGATCACGATGCGCGCGCCCGCGTTGTGAATGCGGTCGCTGAGCGTCTTGTCGGAGAAGCCGCCGAAGACCGGGGTGTAGATGACGCCCAGGCGCTTGGCGGCCTCGGTGTAGTAGATCTGGTCGAGGATGTTGGGCATGTTGAGGGCGATGCGATCGCCCTGCTTGAGCCCCAGCCCCGTGAGCACCAGCGCAGCTTTAACGACCTCGACCAGCAGTTGCTTGCGGGTGACTTTCTCCTCCGTCACCGGGCCGCCGCGCCCGCCGTTGAGCGAGCTGTCCCAGCGGTCACCCTCGAAGACGTAGGCGATCTCGTCGCCGTAGCCCATCAGGACGTGGCGGTCGACCTCGTTGAAGCAGGCGTTGGTCAGGCCGCCCTCAAACCAGCGATAGAAAGGCGGGGTATCGTCGCTAAAGGTCTTCGCCCAGGGCTGGTGGTCGGCGCCATAGCTCACCTCGACCGGCGCGCCGGTGGCGGCATCGAGGCCGGTCCAGCGGTTGGCGGCCTCGTCCCAGGTGATCCAGGCCTTGAGCGACGCGTCATACCAGTGGATCGCGCCACGGGCGATCGGAGCGAAAAACGCGCCAGGGTCCGCCAGGAAAGCACGGCGTTGGGCCTCCCAGTCTGCACGCGTGCGGATCGGGTTGTTGCGCGGCGCGCGGGGTGGGGCGAGGTGCGCGGCCTCGATCATTGTTCAGCCTCCACTTTCAATGCTACCTACTACTTGCCTGGTGCCGCGCACCCACCGTCGGGGTTGCCTGCGGCACTGCCAGCTCTGCTCCGGTTGTGACGCGATGAACAAAGGGACTATTACGTAGCGTACCGGGTATGACGCACAACGTCAAGGGTGAGACGGGGGGGAGGCGCCTACCCATTCTGATGGGGGAAAACTCACGTTTCGATCATCTGTGTATGGGTGGTCGTGCGATACGCAACGAAGCCGCGGGCGCGGTAGTTGGCCACGGCGTGCGGGCCATCGAGGCTGCAGGTGTGCACCCACACCCGGCTGGCGCCATCGTGGTAGGCGCGTTGCACGCCGAGCGAGAGCAGGTGTTTGCCAAAGCCGCGCCCGTGAAAGGGTGGGAACAGGCCGAAGTAGGCCACTTCGGTGCCTGGCTCGGCCGCCTCACGCTCCAGCTCGACATAACCGATCGGCGTGCCGTGCAGATAGAGGACCAGGAGCGTGACACTCGGGCGCGCGAGGTGGGCGTGGAGCCGGGCGTCGCTCCAGCTGAGCCGGTCGGTCCAGTGGTAGTCACGCCCGGCAGTGCCGTAGAGGAAGCGGTAGAAGGCGGGCAGCGGCTCACGGGCCTCGATCAACTGGAGTTCGGGCACCGGGCTGAACGCGGGGCGAAAATGGGCGCGGCTGGGCAGTTCCAGGTAAGTGGTGGTGACGGTCACGATCGGCATACACGGGCTTCTTTACAAGAGCGGGCGTCACTGGTGGCGCTGCGGGTGAGTTATCCGTATACTATGCCACACGTGAGCCCGACCGAATCAGGAGGTCTGCTATGCCACAACTGCTCCCTGCGACGCTCCGCGCGTCGTGGCGCGCCCGCGGTGAAGCCCTGGTGATCACCGTCCTGGCCCTGGTGGGGCTGAGCCTGCCGCCGCTCCTGGTGCTCGAGCTGCTCACGCCCCGCCAGGCTGCCCGTGGCGCGGTGGTGCTGGCCTGGGCGGCGGCAAGCCTGCTGCTGTTGCGCCTGCCCGCCCTGCTGCGCTGCGCCCGGCGCCGCGTCGCGCTGCTCACCGTGGGCGCGCTGGCCGGCGCGGGCCTGGCCCTGACCCCGGCGGCCGAGGCCCAGGGCGGGCTGAGCTTCCGCGCCGCGCCGCGCATCTCGCAGGGCGCGTTCAGCCAGATCCTGGCCAATGCCGGTTCGCCGGCTGCGCCGCACGCTGATGAGCTCTATGCGATCATCGTGGCCTATGGCCTCGACCCGGCGGTGGCGCTGGCCTTCTTCCAGCACGAGTCCCAGTACTGTACCACCGGCGCTTGCGCGCGCGGCGATCTGCAGAACTGGGGCATGCTGCGCCGGGCCATCCGCCCGGGGCGCAGTGTCGGCACGGCCCAGGGCTTCGCGCGCTATGTCAGCTGGCAAGAGGGCGTGCGCGACTGGTGCGAGCTCATCCTTGGCTACATCAATCGTGGCATGGACACGGTGGAGAAGGCTGTCCCGGTCTATGCGCCGCAGTCCGACGGCAATGTGCCGGCGGCCTACATCGGGGCCATCCGGCGCCAGGTGGCGGCCTGGGCCGGGCGCGCGGTGGGCGAGCCGGCGCTGCGGGCCT
>JACAEO010000112.1 GCA_013388805.1 Chloroflexota bacterium | reverse complement strand
TAGCGCGGGCGAAAATCCTCTGGTTTTTGCTCGTGCTCCTGCATCAACGGCAAGAGCTGCCGCGCAGCCGCGACGGCCTCGGCTGTGCCACGCCCGGCCAGGGCCTCGACAAAGAGCAGGTACTGGCGGTTAGTGACCGGGAAGCGTGCCAGGGCGTAGGGACGGCTAATCGTGTAGTCGAACTTGTCCTGCTCATCGCCCATGCTAAACGTCCCCGGCTCGATCCTGGCCGCCCAGTAGTCGTCCTGCGCCAGGTCGAGGCCGGGCCGCCCGGCGTCGGCGTCGAGCCGGTCGAGCATAATCGCAGCGCGGTTGCGCAGCACCGGGTCGGGATGCGCAGTGGTACGCCAGTCGTCGGTGAGGGCGGCGAGGGCGCACAGGCGGGCGGTGGCGTCATCACGCAGGGTGGTTAGCTCCTCGACCACTCCGACATCGACGAGCGCGGCGGCAGCGAGTAGCAGTCTTTCGGGCTCACGCATGTCGAGTAGCCCGCGCAGGAGCCGCTCCGTCTTAGGGAGCTGCTGACCATTGCTCCAGTAGCCGGCAGCGAGCAGCAGGGTCTCGCGCCAGCGCGCATCGCCACTATGCTCCAGGAGAAATGCCACACTATCCGGCGCACCGTCGCGGTTGTCGAGGCTGTCGAGCGCCCGCGCCGCCAGATACTCCTGAAACGTGTAGTGGGAAAAGGAGTACATGTCCTCGCGCCGCTGGATGATCCCGCTGTCTACGGCAAGGCGGTGGAGCAGATCACGCACCCGCTCATCAGCTGCCTCGCGGTCGATCTTCAATCGTTCGACATAGAGTGGGCTGAGCCATTCCTGCGCCTGACCGATCGTCACCTCGCGAACCTGCTGCGCCTGTTGCTGCATCGACAGGGCAAGCGCCTCCAGGCGGCGTTGCTCGGTCGCCAGCTGCGCAACGCTCATCACCAGCGTGTCGTTGGCAACATTCTGCTTGCGCCAGAGGTCGAGGAGGAGCTCGATCAGCTTCTCGTACAGCTTCGCGCGCTGGTCGGGGAGCTTCACGCTATTGAACTGGAGCAGTGCCATCACCGTCAGCAGGAGCGGGTTCGTCGCCATTTCGAAGAGGCGATCATTACGCTCGACTGCACCCCAGAGCTGTGCGGCCTGATCAGCGGCAGCGTCCTGTCGACAGCGCCCAATCGCTGCCAGGCGTGCATAAACGGCATCGAACCACTTGTGGAGCAGCGCTTGAGCCGCTTGCTCATCAAGCGGGCGGAGGTGCCGTTCCAAGAATTCGGGCAGGTAGACGCTCCCGCGATAGCCTGCGGTTCGGCTTGCGACGACATAGCGCTGCTTCGCATATCGGCGCGCGAGATTGTCGATCAACTGCGCGAGATACGCACGGCGCTGATCGTCGCCCGCCTCGTCCAGTCCGTCGAGCAGCAGCAGCACACTACCGTCGTTCTTCTTAATCAGCGACGAAAGCACGCCCTCCTGAATCTCACAATACTTCGCCGTCTCGCGATCCAGCCAGTTGAGGAAGAGCTCGGGCGGCGCGCCAACATAGCGTTGCCGCTCCTGCAGCGGCAGTTCTTGCAGATCTGGCGGGATGGTCGCGGCAAAGAGCGTCAGGCGAACATAGATTGGCAATGGCGTCTGCCGTAGATGGAGGCGCAGACCTTCATTGGCGTCTGCCAGCAGCGAGGCCTTATCCTGACGATACGCATCAGCAAGGCGGAGCGCTGCGTAGCGCAGGGTCATTGTTTTCCCACTTCCCGCATCGCCAAGCAGCAACAAGCGTGTGGTGGTAACAGGTGGCGGGGGCTCATCATCGGTCGACATGCGGCGATTCACCTGTTGTCGACGCTGGTCGCTCGGAGGCGCCTGGTGTGCCGCCAACAGATCCGGCTCGCTCAGCAGTTCAAACACATAGCCGCTGCTGTTCTCCGTATCGGACAACTCTTGCCCCGACATTTGCCGATCTTCACCGCGCATACGCCTGCGGTAGGCCTCGATCGCACCTCGCTCGACGACCCGCAGCGGCACGTGAACTGCTTCAAGACTGAGTTGCACCTGCTCGGTGGCTATGCCAAGGGGTTGCGTGGAGCCATATTCTGCCTGGAGCCAGTCAAGATAGTGTGCGAGACCGGTCGGCAACGCCGCCTGGAATTGTTTGGCTTTCCGTTCTTCTTCGACCTTCTTCTTCTGCGCTTCGCGCTGCACCTCAATCTCAATGTCAATCCGCTCACCGCCTGTCTTCCGGTCAAACCAGCGCAAGACACGCTCGCGCCAGGGCTTGAAGGCGGCGACACCGCCGGCGATGAGCAAGGCGAGCACAAGCAGGCCGGCGATCAACAGCGGCGGCCGCTGTGCGAGCAGCGTGAAGAGGGTTTCAACAGGCTTCTCGCCGCTGATGATCCGGTCAATGGCCTCCGGCACGGTGAGCGTCGGCTCAGGCGTTGGTACGAGCGTCGGCGTAAACGGAGGCGTTGCAGTTTGCGTCGGTGGGACGGGGGTTGGCGTCGGCAGCGCCGCTGTCGGCGTGGGCGGCGCTGCGGTCGACGTGGGCGGCGCTGCGGTCGGCGTGGGCGGCGCCACGGTCGGCGCGGGCTGCTGCGCCGCCACCGGGTTGAGCGCACCGAACACCAGCGCGACAGGCAGCGCAAGGGCGAGCAAGATGCTGGCAGTAGGCCGTATGGTGCGCATCAGCATTTCTCAGCCTGAATGGCGAATTACATCGAACACGGGCGATGCGCCTCATGATAATCGAGAGCGTGTTTTGGGGCAATTTCCATGGCAGCCGCGATGACACCGCTGGTTGACCAACCCACCGTTGAAAAGCAGCGGCGCCCCTCATCAACGAGGGGCGCCGTTGTGCTCTTTGTACAGGCCGTTCATAACGGAAGATAGACCACCTGATTCCGCACGTCTTCTGCCATCCTGAGGAGCGCGATCAACGCGCCATCAACTGCCACGGGCGGCGCGCAACCGCTGCCCAAATGCGGTCGGCGCCTGACTCTGGCGAAGCTCCTGGACCCGTGCCGCCCGCGCCGACAGATCGGCGTCCATGGCTTCCTGGTGGTCAAAATAATACGCCAGTGCCGAGTAGATCTGCCCCAGCGAGAGATACGGATGCTGAAACTGGAGTTCCTCGGCGCTCCATCCGTAGGCATAGCGTTCCGCGACAAGTTCGCGGACCTTCATCGTCGTACCGGCGATGTATGCGACCTGCGCTTCATCGAGCACAATATGCTCATATCGGGTTTCAACCGTGGTCATACCAGTATCCCCTTGCCGATGCTGACGATCACCCTCATTATAGCATTCCGCCCCCCAACCCAAAGCGGCGCCCCTCATTAGCGAGGAGCGCCGCCATGCTGTGAAGACAACGATGGGCGCTTCAGCTTTTCTCAAAGCCTAAACCGCGTTCCCTGAGACTCACCCAGCGCCCGCGGCCGATGACCAGAGAATCAAGGCACTCGACGTCGAGCAGCTTGCCGGCCTCGACGATCTGGCGGGTGACCAGTAGATCTTCGGGTGACGGCTCGGGGCAGCCACTGGGGTGCTGGTGAGCGACGATGATCGCGGCGCTGTTGAGGCGCAGGGCGGCTTTGTACACTTCGCCGACGCGCACGGTGGCGCTGTTCAGGCTGCCACGGTAGAGGGTGATCATGCTTTGCAGCCTGTTCTTGGTGTCGAGGTGCAGCACCCGAAATTCCTCCTGGTCCAGGTGGGCCATCTCGATCATCAGCAGGGCAGCGACGTCGGCGGGGCTCTTGATCTGCTCGCGCGGCGCGGGGTGAAGCAGGACGGTAAGGGCGTCGAGTAGGGCCAGCACCTCGGCGGGCGGCGGCGTGCCCGGCACAAGGGCGGCGCGCAGGTCGTCGCCCTGGGCGGCGAGGCGGCGCAGCCGGGCGGGGTTGATGTAGGGGGCGAGGGCTTCGCGCAGGGCGCGGTCGGGGGTGGTGGTTCGGGCGGTCATGGTGGTGTTCTCCTGAGCACCCCGAAGCGCACCACGCCCCGCGAGGGCGCAGCGCACCCTCGGGGGAACTGATATTCGATAGCCGATAGCCGCCTGCCCTGAGCGCAGGCGAAGGGATAGCCGATACGGCAAGCTAGAGCGGTGGCGTCCAGATGCCTGCCACTCGTCACGCGTCACGCATCACTGAGTAACGTTCAGGCGTCGCAGACGTGGGCGACGTCGCAAAGGGCGCAGGGCGAGAGGAAGCCGGCGTCGATGCCCTTGCGCGGGATGGTCAGGTCGGCTGCGACCAGGGCGGCTACGTGGGCCAGCTGGCGCTCGATGCGGCTCAGCAGCCGCGCGTGATCGGATGCGGGCGCCCACTGGTGGGTGACTTCGCGCTCGCCCAGCACGATGTGGCCGACCTCGACCGGCTGGCCGGCGGCGATGATGCCGTTCTGGCGCAGCAGCTCGACGTAGATCGTGAGCTGGGCATCCTCCAGCAGTGCGGCCTGGCCGAGCGGCCGGCCGGTCTTGTAGTCGCCGACCAGGGCGGTGTCGCCGCGCCGGGCGACGATGTCGGGCACGCCGGCCACCGCTACACCGCCGATTACGCCGACCAACGGGCTGTAGGCGGCCTTGCCCTCCTCGTCGAAGGGCGCGTCGTCGCCGGCGCTGTCGGCAGCAGGTGGTTCGTCATCCTCTACAGTGCGAAATGGCCGGCCCTCGATCAGGATGGGATCGTCGATCAGGATCTCGGCCTCGCGCTCGCCGAGGACCACGGCGCGCCGGTAGTAGTCGGCGAGCGACTGGGTTTTGCCCCAGCGCAGGTGGCCAAGGGCCGCGGCCTGGTACGCATTGACCCTGCGCGCTAGTTCGTCGTACGCGGGGTGCTGGTCGCGCCAGGCCTGGGCCGCCTTCGAGGTGGGCCGGCCCGCGGCGGCGTACTCCGCGTCGAGGGTGACCAGCTCCTCCAGGGCGTCGAAGATGGGGGCGCAGGCCGTCTCCCAGGTGGCGCGCACGGCGTCGTCGAGGGCGAGGCCCTGGTAGGCGAGCTGGATGGCCTCGTGTATCATGCGCCCGAACCAGGCGCCGGCGCCGACCCGCGGGACGTGTCCGAGGCGGTAGCGCAGGTGCCAGGCGTGGCTGCAGCTGAGGAAGAGGCGCACCTGGCTGATCGAGAGCGGACGGGTGGGTGGTCTGGTGTCCATAGCAGGCTCCTTTTGCGGTGAGAAGCGAAGCGGTGTATAGCTGCGGCTCCGCGTCACGTGGCGCCGCAGCTGTGTGTGCCGTGATGCGCAACGCAGCCGTTCCGCGTGTTACGGTCTGCGCGCTGCGTTCTTGAGCAGCAGCCGACCCAGGCGCTTCGGCAGGTCGCTCAGGTCGCTGACCGGGATGGTGCCGGTGAGGCCGAAGATGGCCTGAAGCTGGGCGATCTGCTCCTGGGGGCCGACGTAGACGCCGAGCACGACGATGCCGCGCGTGCGCAGCTCGGCGACGGTGGCGGCGGCCGCGGCGGGCGACTCGTCGGTGGGCACGCCGTCGTGGAGGTAGAGCAGCAACTTCGTCGGCTCGGGACGGGTGAGCAGCTTCTGCTGGGCCTCACGCAGGGCTGCGCTGACCCGCTCGCTGTAGCTGTCGCCGTAGAGCCCGGCGATCAGGGCTTTCGGCCCCTCGGCGTGGGGCGGCGTCTCCCAGACCCGCAGCCAGGTTATTGGGCGATCGGGGCGGTGAAAGAAGCTGGCCTCGCCAAGGGCGTGCGGCAGGTGCACGCTGTAGCCGCGGTCGCCGGCGTAGCCGATGCAGAGCGGGATCTCGGCCCGGGTGCAGGTCAACTCGAAGAGCATCGCCGCCCGCCGGGCGTGGGTGATGCGATGTATGTCGGCGTAGAACCCGGCGTCGGGCTCGCCGCTCACCCGGTCGATCTCCGGGGGCGGGCCCATCGATGTGGTGCGGTCGATCAGCAGCACGATCGCCAGCCCGCGCGGGTCGTCGGCGGTCTCGCGGCGGACGTGCAGCGGGCGCTCGCCCAGGGTGCGGCTGTGGGCGCGGGCCGAGAAGCTGCCGCGCACGGACGAGCGGCGTGGGGCACTGTCGGGGGCGGGAGCCTGGAGCACGCGCAGCAGGCGCTGGGTCTCGCCGGCGACCTCGCGGGCCAGCCAGGCGTAGGGCCGCAGCCACAGGCTGCCCGCGCTCGGGTCGGTGTCGACGCCGGGCGGCTCGCCCTCATCGACCGAATGGGTATCGATCACCTCAGCCGGCTCCAGGGTCGGGGCCTCGCCCTCGGGGAGAGCGTTGGTCGCGATCACTTTGAGCGGCGCGTCGCCGGGGCGGCGCGTGGCGGAGGCGGGCAGGCGGTCGCTGGCGATCAGGGTGCGGCCGGCGACACCGGCGCTGTCGCTGATGCCGAGCAGGCGCAGGATCTCCAGGGCGATCGCGGCGACTTGTAGGGCGTCGGGGGCGGCCCAGGCCTGCTCGACGAGCGGGCGGATGCTGGTCTCCCAGAAGGCCTGGTCGTCAGACGTCGCGAAGCGGTAGCGCGAGGGCGTATCCGCCGGGCGCTGCACGTCCCAGCGGTGGAAGAGGCAGGCGTTGAGCAGGGTATCCTCGCGCGAGCGCGTGGCGGGGTCGGCGAGCGGGAGCTTCGCGGCGAGCAGCCGCGCCAGGGCGACGAAGTCGGCCCGGGCGGGTGGGTAGTGCGCGCCGGTCAGGCGCTCCATACGCTCGTCCTCGAGGGCGTTGCTCAGCCAGGCGTGCAGCGCGCCGGCGACCTCGTAGGCCTCAGTGAAGAGGACGTGGCCGGCTTCGTGGCGGCCCATCGCGCGGGCGACGCGCCATTGTAGGCCGGCCAGCCCGGCGACGACCTGGCCGCGCCAGGCGACCGGCAACAATGCCGGGCCGCCCCAGCCGTCGGCCATGGTCGGGTCAACCACGATCTCCTGAGTGTCGAAGCGCACATAGCTGCCCGCGCCGGGATCGTAGCGAATGTGGTAGGGGCGCGCGCCGATCAGCACGCGCACCCAGTTTTCGAGCGCCCGCTGGGCGCGTCTCCAGTGCCACCAGTGCATGGGATTCTCCTTGGAGTGATAAGTGATGAGTGACGAGTGACACGTGCTCATCACTCGTCACTCGTCACTCGTCACTTGAGTCTCGTTGGTGCTGCCGCGCTCACCATGTCGAGCAGGACGCGCTCGACCTGGGGGTCGAGGTCGGCGCCCTGGAGCGGGCAGAGGCGGTCGAGCCAGGTGTCGCGGGCGGCGTCCTGGAAGGCCAGGCGGGCGTTGCCCTTCGCCGCCGTCGTGGCGTGGGCGTGCAGGTAGAGCGCGGTGCGGCCCCAGGCGATCAGCGTCGCCAGGTCGAGGGTCGCGCGCAGCGCCTCTTCCTTCTTCTGATAGGCCAGCACCTGCAGCTCGACCTGCTGCATGGCCTTGATCAGCGGCGCCGCCGGCGCAAGGCCGAGCCGGTCGCCGATGATGCGGGCCGCCTCGTCGGGCGGGTAGCTGCTCAGCTGCAGCCAGCCGCCGGTCCAGCGCCGGCCAAAGGCCGGATCGGAGAGGTCGATGCCGCTGTAGCCCTCGCCCTGGTTGGCGGTGGCGACGATGCGCACGCGCCGGCAGGGCAGCACGATGCGCTGCTGGGTGGCGCGGATGTCGACGATGTAGAACGGGCCGGCCTCGTCGGCGGGCAGGGCGAGCTTCATGCCCTCGATGGCCGAGCGGGTGTGCTCGTTCATCAGGCGCATCACGGCGGAGACGACGGTCTTGTGGCCGCGGGCGAGCTCGTCGATCAGCAGGAGCACCTGCTCGCCGTTGGCGGCGCGCTCGGCCCAGCGCGTGACCGGGCCGGCGACGAAGCTCCATTCGCGGTCGCGGCGGGTGCGGGTGTAGCTGCCGAAGAGATCCTCGGCCTCCCAGCCCTCGTCGAGCGTGACTGCCTCGACGCCGAAGCCCAGCCGAAGTGCTGCGGCCATTGCCTGAGTGGTCTTGCCGGTGGCCGTCGGGCCGACCAGCATCAGCGGGCCGCCGCGGCGGAGGGCCAGCTCGATGCGGGTGACCTGGGCGCCGAAGAGGCGCAGGTCGGGCGGCTCGACGGGCGATGGCGCGCTGGTGCCGGCGGACGGGGCCGGCGCGGTCGTAGAAGATGCGGGGGTACCAGCTGCGGGTGCGGGCGGTGTGGGCGAGAGGGCCGGCTCGGGTGTCGGAACGGGTGCGTGGGCGATCTCGTCCGGGTTGAGCAGCAGCGCGCCGGGGACGATGATGCTCGCGCCAATACCGCGCTCCAGCGGATCGGCGGCGAGCACGGCGGCGTTGCGGTCGGGCAGGTCGGGCAGGCGAAAGCTCAGGGCGATGCGCAGAGCATCGCAGACGCGCATGATGTGCGGGCGGGTGGCGGTGGTGGTACAGGCCAGGGCGACGCTGCGCCGATCCCAGCCGGCGCTGTGGTCGCGGCGGG
>JACAEO010000161.1 GCA_013388805.1 Chloroflexota bacterium | reverse complement strand
GGGTTGGTCACCGCAAAGCTGCTGGCCGTGGGCTGCCACGCGCCGCCGATCAGCAGCGCGTAGCGCGCCTCACCCAGCAGTTGGGCGGCAATTGTGTCGGGATCGGTCTGCATCGCTACTCCTCCATCAAGCAGAACTCGGTATGAGGCACCGCACCTGCGCCCGGCCCGGAAGATCAGGTATAATCGCCAGCGGCGACCGTAACAGGGGCGCGGCAACCGGCGCGCCCGGCCGTGAGGAGTTGTTAGCCAGCGATGCCCAGACGCACCGACCTCCATACCATCCTGATCATCGGCTCTGGCCCGATCGTGATCGGCCAGGCCTGTGAGTTCGATTACTCCGGCGCCCAGGCCTGCAAGGCGCTGCGCGAGGAGGGCTATCGCGTCGTGCTTGTCAACTCCAACCCCGCGACGATCATGACCGACCCGGGGCTCGCCGATGCTACCTATATCGAGCCGCTCACCGTGGCCAGCCTCGAGCACATCATTGCCCGCGAACGGCCCGATGCCCTGCTGCCTACCGTCGGCGGGCAGACGGCCCTGAACCTGGCCGTGGATCTCGATGCCGCCGGCGTGCTCCAGCGCTTCGGCGTCGAACTGATCGGCGCCTCGGTTGAGGCAGTGCGCATCGCCGAAGATCGCCAGCGCTTCAAGGATACCATGCTTGCGATTGGCCTCGCGGTGCCCACCTCGGGGACTGCGCATACCGTCGATGAGGCGCTCGCCGTGGTGAGCCGGACCGGCTTTCCCGCGATCATTCGCCCCTCCTTCACCCTCGGCGGCGCCGGCGGCGGCATCGCCTACAACATGGAGGAGTTCAAGGAGATCGTGGAACGGGGCCTCGATGCCTCCCCGGTCACCCAGGTGCTGATCGAAGAGAGCGTGCTCGGCTGGAAGGAGTTCGAGCTCGAGGTCATGCGTGACCGCGCCGATAATGGCGTGATCATCTGCTCGATCGAGAATATCGACCCTATGGGCGTCCACACCGGCGACTCCATCACCGTCGCCCCCGCGATGACGCTCACCGACCGCGAGTACCAGCGCATGCGCGATATGGGCCTGGCGGTGCTGCGCGCCGTGGGCGTCGAGACTGGTGGCTCCAATGTGCAGTTCGCCGTCAATCCGCTGGATGGGCGCATCTATGTGATCGAGATGAACCCGCGCGTCTCCCGCTCCTCGGCCCTGGCCTCCAAGGCTACCGGCTTCCCCATCGCCAAGATCGCCGCCAAACTCGCCGTTGGCTATACCCTCGACGAACTGCCCAACGATATCACCCGCGAGACGCCTGCCAGCTTCGAGCCCACCCTCGACTATGTGGTGGTCAAGATCCCGCGCTGGGCCTTCGAGAAGTTCGCCCAGGCCGATCAGACCCTCACCACCAGCATGAAGTCGGTCGGTGAGGTGATGGCCATCGGTCGCACCTTCCCCGAGGCCTTCCAGAAGGCCTGGCGCTCGCTCGAGCAGGGCCGCCTCGGCTGGGGCGCCGATGGCAAGGACCGCATTAACCCCGAGCGGCTGCGTGAGCGGCTGATCACCCCCAACCCGGAGCGCTTCTTCTACATCCGCTACGCCCTGCAGAGCGGGATGGACGTGGAGCAGATCAGCGCGCTCACCAGGATCGACCCCTGGTTCATCGAGCAGTTCGAGCAGATCGTCAACCTCGATGGGCGCTTGCGCGCCTTTAGCCTGGAGACGGTGCCCGCCGACCTGCTGCGCCAGGCCAAGCGCATGGGCTTCTCCGATGCCCAGCTGGCCTTCCTGCTGCGGGTCGGCGATGGCGCGCTCGCCAACCACGGGGCGAGCAGCGCCACCACGTCATCCCCGCTCCGCACCCCCTGGGCGCCCGAGCTCGCCGTGCGCGCCCGCCGCACGGCGCTTGGCATCACCCCGACCTTCCACCGCGTCGATACCTGCGCAGCCGAGTTTCCCGCCTTCACGCCCTACCTCTACTCCAGCTACGAGAGTGAGGACGAGGCTGAGGTCTCCAGCCGCAAGAAGGTGATCATCCTTGGCTCCGGACCCAATCGTATCGGCCAGGGCATCGAGTTCGACTACTGCTGCGTCCACGCCGTGTTCGGCCTGCGCGCCATGGGCTACGAGACGATCATGATCAACTGCAACCCCGAGACCGTCTCGACCGACTATGACACCGCCGACCGGCTCTACTTCGAGCCGCTCACGCTTGAGGATGTACTTAACATTGTTGAGCTCGAACGGCCCGACGGCGTGCTCATCCAGTTCGGCGGCCAGACGCCGCTCAAGCTCGCCCGCGCGCTCGAGGCCGCTGGCGTGCCGATCTGGGGCACCCCGCCCGAGGCGATCGACCTCGCCGAGGACCGCGACCGCTTCGGCGCCCTGCTCGACCGCCTGGCCATCCCCGCGCCCGCCCACGGCAGCGCCACCAGTTGGGAGGAGGCCCGCCACGTGGCCGCCACCATCGGCTACCCCGTGGTGGTGCGCCCCTCCTACGTGCTCGGCGGCCGCGCCATGGCCATTGTCTATGACGACGAGACGCTCGAACGCTATATGCGCGAGGCGGTGGACGCCTCGCCCGAGCATCCCGTGCTGATCGACCGCTTCCTGGAAGATGCCTTCGAGATGGACGTGGATTGTGTGGCCGATGGCCAGGAGGTGGTGATCGCCGGGATCATGGAGCAGATCGAGCTGGCCGGCGTCCACTCCGGCGATAGCGCCTGTGTGATCCCGACCTACATGGTCGCCCCGCAGCACGTCGCCACCATGCGCGAGTATACCGTGCGTCTGGCCCGCGAGCTCGGCGTGGTCGGCCTGATGAACGTCCAGTACGCGATGAAGGACGACGTGGTCTATGTGCTCGAGGTCAACCCGCGCGCCTCGCGCACTGTGCCCTTCGTCGCCAAGGCCACCGGCGTGCCCTGGGCACAGGTCGCCGTGCAGTGCGCCGCCGGCAAACCCCTCAGCGCCTGGCACGAGCTGATCGCGAAGGGCGAGGCGCAGCTCGCCAACCATGCGACGCCCCGCTACCACGTCAAAGAGGTGGTGCTGCCCTGGGGCCGCTTCCCGGGGGTGGATACGCTGCTCGGTCCGGAGATGCGCTCCACCGGCGAGGCGATGGGCAGCGGGGCCAGCTTCGGCGAGGCTTTCGCCAAGGCCCAGCTCGGCTGCAGCCAGCCGCTGCCGCTGAGCGGCAATGCCTTCCTGAGCGTCAACGACCGCGATAAGGCCAACCTGTTGCCGATCGCCCGCGACCTGGCCGCCCTCGGCTTCACTCTGCTCGCCACCAGCGGCACCGCGACGTTCCTGCAGGCCGCTGGCCTGCAGGTCACGCCGATCTACAAGGTGAACGAGGGGCGTCCCAATGCGGTCGACTATATCAAGAACGGTCAGATCGCCCTGATCGTCAATACGCCCCTCGGCAAAGCCAGCTTCTTCGACGAGGCGGCCATCCGCCGCGCCGCCATCGTCTACGGCGTGCCAACCCTCACCACCCTCTCGGGCGCCGCCGCCGCCGTCGCAGCCATTGGCGCCCTGCGCGAAGGCGTCTGGACGGTCGAGAGCCTGCAGGAACGGATCGCTTAGTGCAGTTCCAGGCGACCTGTTCGGGCATCAGCGCGACCTCGACCGTGTCCAGCTGCGCCGCGCCCAATCTACCATCGCACATCTGCAATCTGCAATCGCACTAGCCAACCACCTCGTTGCGCAGTACGCCGATTCCCTCGATCTCGCACTCCATCACGTCACCCGCCTGCAGCCAGCGCTGCGGGCTCATGCCCATGCCGACCCCGCTGGGCGTGCCGGTGGCGATGATGTCGCCCGGCTCCAGCGTGATGCCGTTGCTGAAGGTGGCAATACAGGTGGCGATGTCGAAGATCATATCGCCGGTGTGTGAGTCCTGCATCGTCTCGCCGTTGAGCCGCAGCTGCAGCCTGAGCCGCTGCGGGTCGGGGATCTCGTCGGCGGTCACGATCCAGGGGCCCATCGGCGCCGAGCCGTCGAGGCTCTTGCTGTAGAAGAACTGCTGGTGGCGCGTCTGCAGGTCACGGGCCGAGACATCGTTGAGGATGGTGTAGCCGAAGACGTGCTCCAGCGCCTGCTCGCGCGGGATGCGCGTGCCGCCGCTGCCGATCACCAGTGCCAGCTCGACCTCCCAGTCGCGCTGGGTCGAGACAGCGGCCAGCAGCGGCACCGCGGCGCCAGGGTGGTTCACCGCCGTGGGCAGTTTGGAGAAGAAGACCGGGTGCTCGGGCAGCTTCTCGGGGAGCCCTTTGGCCCGTAGCGACTCGATCGCGTGGGCGGCATAGTTCATCCCGAGGCAGATGATGTTCTTGCGTGGCCTGGGGATGGGCGCCAGCAGCGTCACCGCGCTCAGCGGCGTGGCCGCAGCCGCAGAGGCGGCAAGCTCGCGCGCCCGGGCCAGCAGCGCCGGCCCCCCGGCGATCAGTTCGAGCATGGTCGGCGCCAGCGCGCTCAGATCGACCACCGCCCCATCACGCACCGCCCCGATCCGCTCCACCCCTGCCTCGTGGTAGGTTACCAGTTTCATAACCTCAGCTTCCTCGTTCTACGCAGGCTCTTCTGGCAATGCGCCGTATGGTACCATCCCTACGGCCCCACCGTCTCGCTGATCGGCATTGGGGTGAAGACCAGCACAAAGACGAGCAGCCCGAGCAGGGCCAGCAGCCGCCAGCGGCCACGCAGCGGCGAGACCTCGTTGAGCAGCGGGCTGCGCTGCTGGCCAAGCAGCGCGACGATCACCGCCCAGATGAACCAGCCGCTCCAGAGGAAGCCGAGGCCGAGCAGCGCCACCGCCACGACCATGCTCATCAGCCGGGCCGCCCGCGGGCCGAACAGGGCAAAGAAGATGTGACCGCCATCGAGTTGGCCTGCCGGCAGCAAATTGAGCCCCGTGACCAGCAGCCCGGCCCAGCCGGCCAGCGCCACCGGGTGCAGAAAGACATCCTCGCCGCCACTGGGCAGGAAGCGCCCGAAGACGATGATCTTGATCGCCGCGTAGAGCAGGCTGTTGCCCTCGGTGAAGCTACCGGGCAGCGGCGTCAGCGGCTGCACCTCCGAGAGCCGCAGCCCCAGGAAGAGCACCGGGATGGCCACCACCAGGCCGGCCAGCGGACCCGCGATCGCGATCGCCAGCAGTGCGCGGCGGTTCGGCACCGGCTCTTTGATCGAGATGAACGCGCCCATGGTGCCGAGCAGGAAGATCGGCGCCGGAATGAAGAACGGGTAGCTCACCGCCACGCCCTCGCGGCGCGCCACGATGAAATGGCCCAGTTCGTGGGCCAGCAGGATGCCCAGCAGCGCCGCGCTGAAGCCCAACCCCTGCGCTAGCTTGAAGCCCTCGCTGGTCAGCCCGCCCACGAAGACCGTCGAGGCCACCGTCAGCGCAAAGAGCAACAGCGCCAGCCAGAGCCGCGACGGCTGCACCGCCGGCAGGGGCGGCGCCGCCACCAGCGCCACCCGGTCGCCTGCCTGCTGCAGCAGCGGCGTGTAGCCCCGTGCGCGCAGGCGCGGCGCCACCTGGTCGTAGGCGGCCTGGGCATCCAGACGCAGCCGCCCCACAAAGCGCGTCGCCGTCTGGCCCTCCCGTGAGACCTGCAAGTGCTCGACCGCGTCGATCGTCAGTACCTCGCCCACGATTGCGTACAACTCGTCCGTCGAATCAGCCAGATAGAGCTCCATGCCACGTGCCGATCAGTTTCACGGGGGGGGACACCCGGCCCATGCGTAGCGCCCGTTGTCATGCTTCGCAGGAGAGCACACCTCACGCTGCCATCCTGTTAATCATCGTTCATCATACCACGTTGCTCTTCCAGCCGGCAGTGCGTATGTTATACTGAACGCGTCGACGAAGAATACCGCACGGTGATGCGCTACAAACCCTAGTAGAGCTGAGGCGACAGGACGTTCGGCAGTACGCTCCACCCTGCGCCCTGGGCCCACGCAATGATCGAGCCGGCACACATCCTGGTGGTTGAAGACGACCCGATCATCCGCCGTGTCTACCACGATGTGCTCGTGGCTGACGGCTACCGCGTCTCCCTCGCCGCCAGCGGCGAAGAGTCGCTCGCCTACCTCAACCTGATCACCCCCGATATCATCCTGCTCGATCTGGGCCTCCCCGGCATCGACGGCCTCGAGGTGACCCGGCGCGTCAAGGCCGACCGCTCCAAGCCCTTCATCCCGGTGATGATCCTCTCGGCCACGACGGACCTCAGCACCAGCGTGGCCAGTCTCGATGCCGGCGCCGACGACTTCCTCGTGAAGCCGATCGAGATCGACGAGTTGCTCGCCCGCGTCCGCGCCATGCTGCGCCTCCAGCGCGCCCAGCGCGGCCTCCAGCGCGCCCAGCGCAAAACCGAACTGCTGCTCCACCTCACCCGCGACCTCGGCGCCAGTATCGACCTCGATGTGCTGCTGACCCGCTTTCTCGACCACCTCGCCGATGCCGTCGGCGCTATCCGCGCCAGCATTATCCTCACCGATGTGGACGATGAACGGACCCTCTGCTACTCGAGCAGCCGCAACCCGGCTACCCCTGTGCTCAGCCATATTCTGCGCCACGGCGTGGCCGGCTGGGTGCTCCGCGAGCGCCTGCCGGTCATCATCCACGATACCCGCCAGGATACGCGCTGGTTCTCCGCCAATGAGATCCACGCCAATGTGCGCGCCGTGGCCTCGATGCCGGTTATCCGCGAGGGCCGCATCCTCGGGGTGATCACGCTCGTGCACCATACGCCGGGCTACTTCCACGAGGAGCATATCGAACTGCTCGGCTCGGTGGCCGCCCAGAGCGCCGTGGCCCTCGAGAGCGCCCAACTCTTCCGCCTGACCCAGCGCCAGAAAGAGTTGCTCGCCCGCCGCGCCGAGGAACTGCGCAAAGTCAACGAAATCAATACCTACCTCGCCGAGTTGATGGCCCCCGACCAGTTGATGCGCCTGCTGGTCTACATGATCCAGCAGCATTTTACTTACCCGCTCGTCAGCCTCATGCTCCTGCAGGGCGACGAACTCGTGCTCCAGGCGGCCGCCGGCAGCCTCGGCGGCCGCCCGGTCCAGCCGGCACGCATCCGCGCCGACCAGGGCCTCAGTGGCTGGGCGCTCGCCAACCTCCAGCCGGTGTGCGTCGCCGATGTCACCGCCGACCCGCGCTTCGCGCCGCTGCTGCCCGATGACGACCGGGTTCGCTCCGCGCTGGTCGTGCCGATCGTGCTGCGTCGCGAAGTGCTCGGCACGCTCGAGGTGCGTAGCGCCGCCATCGATGCCTTTGGCCCCAGCGACGAGGCCGTGCTCAATGCGATCGTCAACCAGTTCAGTATCGCCCTCGGTAATGCCCGCCTGCTCGAACAGGAACAGCAACGGATCTTCCAGCTCAGCCAGGTCAATCGCCTCTCGGTGGCAATCACCGCCCAGCTCGATGCGCCCCAGAACCTGCAACTGGCCGCCGATGCCGTCGCGGCGATCTTCGCGGCGCGCCAGGCGGCCCTGGTGCTCTTTGGCGACCCCGAGCACCAGGGGCAGGTGCTCGTCGCCATTCACGGCGACCCCACGCCCTACGATACCGACCTGACCCGCCTGATCGCCGCCCGCCCCGATCTGCAGCAGCAGATCCACCAGCTGCGCGAGCCTGCCCTGGTGTGTGGGGTGCGCGCCAGGGCGGAACTGGCGCCGCTCCATAGCCTGCTCACCGCCCGCGGCATCGATGACCTGCTGTGCGTGCCCCTGCTCGCTGGCCAGCGCTGCCTGGGCGTGCTCTGCGTCGATGCGACGGGCCGCGAGGCGGGCTTTGGCCGCGCTGAGCTTGAACTGGCCACGACCGTGGCCAGCCTGATTGTGCAGGTGATGGAGAACGCCCGGCTCTATCGTGTCGTTGCTGAGGAACGCTCGACGCTCAACGCCGTGCTGCGTGGCGCTGCCGACCCGATCCTGCTCGTCGGCCCCGGGCGCGAATTGTTGCTCGCCAACCGCGCCGCCGAGGAGCACCTCGGCGTGCTGCTCAGCGCCGCCCGCGGTCGCCCGCTCACCGATCTCCGCGCCGGCCAGGACAGTGCCCTCGGCCAACTGCTGCCCCTGCTCGAACGGGCCAACGGCGCCATCGCCGCCGCCGAGATCACCGTCCCCGATGATGTCACCTACAGCGTCAGCATCGCTCCGGTGCGCGGCGCCGATGAAACGCTCGGCCAGGTCACCGTGCTGCGCGATATCAGCCCGATCAAACGCCTCGAGCGCCAGGAGCGCGAACGGGTGCGCAGCGTCTTCCGCCGCTATGTCTCACCCCAGGTGGCTGAACAACTGCTCAGCGCCGGCGGCGCCTTCGGCGCACCCACCGAACGCGATGTCGCCGTGGTCTTCACCGACCTGCGCGGCTTCACGACCATCACCGAACGCACCAACCCCCGCATGCTGATCGAGCGCATCCTCAACCGCTACTTCACCGCGATGACCGAGGTGCTCTATGCCTACGACGGGACGATCGACAAGTTCCTCGGCGATGGCATCATTGGCGTGTTCGGCTCGCCGATTGCCCACGATGACGACGCCCAGCGCGCCCTCGCCGCCTCGGTTGCGATGCAGCAGGCCTTCGCCCGCCTCGCCTGCGAGTGGCGCGCCGAGCTCGGCCTCGAGATCGGTATGGGCATCGGCCTGAGCTACGGCCGCGCCGTCGTCGGCAATATCGGCTCGGAGCAGCGCCAGGACTATACACTCATCGGCGATGTGGTCAACACCGCCTCGCGCCTCTCCGGCATCGCCCGCGCCGGCCAGTTGATCGTCTCCTACCACCTCGTCGAGGCCCTGCCCCACGCCTGGCAGCCCCCCTGGCCCCTCGCCCCGCTCGGCACGGTCGACCTCAAAGGCAAACGCGAACCGCATCGCATCTTTGAGGTGCAAATCCCCTGACACCTCCACCAACATGTGCGCAATCTGCCCGCCGTCTTGACAATCGCGTGTAAAACTTTTATTATACAGCCATCAAAGCCTGATCATCAGACCCGTTTCGCGTTTGAGGAGTACCCTTGCCTACCAGCGTTGCCCGACCCCGGCTGCCGCGGCGCGCCCTTGCCACTCTGAGCCTGCTGGTGCTGGCTGCGCTGCTGGCTGGCTGCAACCGGCCCCCGGTGGTGCTGACCGGCACCATCACCGATGCCTACACCGGCCAGCCCGTACCCCAGGCTAGCGTGACCATCGGCAGAACCACCGTGACCACCGATGACCAGGGCGTGTTCAGCACGCCCCGCTGGCGGCGCTCCGATACGCTCGCCATCTCGGCGCCGCGCTATGAGCCGCTCAGCCTCCTGCTGGAGGACCGCCCCGAGTTGCGCGCCGCCGATGCCCTGACCCTCACGCTTGACACGGTGCTGCGCCCGAACACGCTGGCCGGCACGATCAGTGATGAGTACAGCGGCCAGCCCCTCGCCGGCGCGCAGATCACCGCCAGCTTCAACCTCACCGATACGCTCAGCGCCATCACCGATGGCACCGGGCACTATCACCTCAGCGGCCTCCCCGAGCAGTTTACCCTGAGCGTCACGGCACCCGACTATGCGCCCGTCGAGCGAACCCTGAGCCGCACCACCAGCCTCGACCTGGCCCTGCGCCCCAATGTGCTGAGCGGGCAGGTCACCGATCGTTACACTGGCCAGGGCGTGCCCGGTGCGACCGTGACCGCGGGCACTGCCAGCACCACCACCGCTGCTGACGGCACCTACCGGCTCACGGCCATCCCCGCTACGGCCACCAGCGTCGAGATCAGCGCCGATGGCTATGCCACCCTCTCCTATGAACTTGCCCGCTCGACGATCCTGAATGCCGTGTTGCGCCCCGATACGCTCACTGGCCGGCTGATCGATAAGCGGAGTGGCGAACCGATCGCCGACGCGGCCATCATCGCTACCACGACCTTCCCCGGCACTGATGTGGCCTTCGAGCGCATCACCGGCAGCAGCGATGGCACGTTCACACTCAAGGGTGTGCCCGAACAGGGCTACCTCCAGGTTCTCTCGCCTGGCTACCGCACCCAGGTCATCCCGATCACCCCCGGCACCGTGCCGACCGAGATCGCCCTCGAACGCTTCCGCGTCAAGGCGCTCTATGTCACCGCCGCGGTCGCTAGTTCGCCAGGCCTGCTCGATGAGTATATCGACCTGATCGACCGCACCGAACTGAATGCGATCGTGATCGACCTCAAGAGCGATCTGCGCGATGACCTGGGCCTGGTCTACTACGATACGCAGGTCCCGCTGGCCCGCGAACTCGGTCTGTCGCGGCCCTACATCGACATGCCGGCCCTCGTGCAGCGCCTCAAGCAGCGCGGCATCTATACCATCGCCCGCATCCAGCTCTTCTCCCACGACAATGCGCTCTCCGACGCGCGTCCCGAGTGGTCGATCCGCCTTCGAGAGACCGGCGAAGTCTACGCCGATTATCCCGGGCCCGGCATCCGCTATGCCTACCTCGACCCGACCAATCGCAACGTCTGGGATTACAACATTCAGCTTGGTGTCGAGGCCGCGCTCATGGGCTTTGATGAGATCAATTACGACTACATCCGCTTCCCCGACTGGTTCGGCAAAAAGGCCGAGTTCCGTGACCAGTTGCTCTTCTCCGAGCCCATCGACCCGGTCGACAATCCCGAGCGCATGTTCGAGGTGATCACCGAGTTTATGGATGCGGCCCACCGCGCGGTGAATGGCGCCGGCGCGAAGATGTCGATCGATATCTTCGGCCGCGTCGTGCTCGGTGGCTCGCTCACGATCGCCCAGGATATTGGCCGCATGGGCAACCACACCGACTATATCTGTCCCATGCCCTACCCGTCGCTGTGGTGGCCCGGCGCCTTCGACCTCCCCTCGCCGGTCGATGAGCCCTTCAAGGTGCTCACCGCCGCCAATGCCGAGGGGCTGCGCCAGATTGCCGGCGAGTACGCGCGCCTCCGCCCCTGGCTCCAGGACCATACCGACCCCTGGGCCTACAAGGTGGTGCGCTATGGCCCCGCCGAGGTGCGCGCCCAGATCGAGGCCACGGAGCAGTATCCCGAGATCGATGGTTGGACGCTCTACGACTCGGCAAACGCCTACAAGGGTGCCTTCGGGGGCGCCGTCAAGCCAGCAACACCCGAGCCTGCCTCGCGGGACGCTACCGCCCCGTAAGGCCGAGGCATTGCTGGAGCCCATGCTTCGGCCCGCCGAGCTCAGGCCGGCCAACACTCGCTGACGGGGTCCTTACCCCTTCTGGGAAGCTGAACTAGCGCGCCGTCGCGGCAGAGACGGCCCCCCGATGGACAGACGGGCGGACCAGGTGCTCCGCCTTCCAGCCTGGGGCTCCGGCCTCGCTCACAGCGGCGTACGAGGCGGGAACGTATGCGAAGGATCACGGCCCTCTTCTCCTCCTGGGCACGATGCGTCGCCCTCGCCCTCGCTATCATCGCCCTGCTCGCCGCTGCGCTCCCCCTCGCGCCCGCTCGCGCCCAGCAAGCGGGTCCCCAGGTCCGCGTCGGCGCCGTCACCCTTAGCCGCGTCGCCGACTGGGAGGCCGGCGGGAGTAGCGGCATGCTCGTCACCAATAACGCCGGCGGCGAACTGCGCCTGGCTGATGGCCAGAACTTCGGCAGCTTCGTCTCGCCGCCCCTCAAAGCCGACTTCCCGCTCAATGCCGCTGGCGCCCACTGGCAGGCCGAGGTGCCCTCCGGCACGCAGCTGCTGCTCGAACTGCGTGGCCGCGCCACACCACCCGAGGGCGACCCTGAGCGCGGCTGGGGCCCCTGGCTCCCGCTGGTCGCCGGTGATGCCCGCTCGGCTGCCCGCGGCAGCGAAGATGCCTTCGCCACCCCCGATGTGCTGGCCCTGCCCGCTGATACCCAGTACCTCCAGCTGCGCGCCACCCTCGGCAGCCAGGTCGCCCGCGCCTCGGCCAGCCTTGCGGAGGTGACCATCAGCTACCTCAACACCACGAGCGCGCCGCCGGTCTTCGCCGCAGGCCTGCCGCGCCGGCCTGTGCTCTTCGGCCCCGCGACGCTTACCCCCCGGCCCACGGTGATCAGCCGCGCCGACTGGAGCGGCAGCCTGCGCTCCGCCCGACCCGCGCGTCGTGACCCGCGCGGGGTGATTATCCACCAGATCGATGCCACTACCACGCCCAGCACCACCCTCGACCTGCTGCGCGCCCTTGCGGTCTATCAGACCGAGGTGCTCGACTGGGAGGATCTTGGCTACCATTACCTGATTGACCCCGAAGGCAACCTCTTTGAGGGTCGCCTCGGCGGGCCGACCTCGACGGTGTCGCGCTTCGCCGGCGGCGACGCCGCCATCCACCTCGCGCTGATCGCTCCCCGCGACGCTGCCCCCACCCCCGCCGCCAGCGGCACACTCGTCAGCCTGCTTGCCTGGCTCGGCCAGGCCTACGCGATCAGCCCCACTGGGGAACACAGCGTCACCGTCGATGATGCGCGCGTTGTGCGCCCGAACATCGCCGGCCATAACGATGTCGCCCCCGAGGCCCCCGACCCCTTCCCGCCCCTGCGCAGCCAGCTGGCCCAGATCCGCACCCAGGCCGACGAGTCGACGGTGCGTGCCCGCTGGTACTTCGCTGAGGGCAATGTGGCCGACTACAGCCAGCGGCTCGCCTTCTTCAACCCTGACGGCGCTCAGGCCGACGCCCGCGTGACCCTGATCCGCCCCGGGGACTCACCAGTGACCCGCATCGTCACCGTGCCCGCCAATGGCCGCACTGACCTCACGGTCAATGACCTGCTCCAGGGCGCCCCGGCACTGCCCGCCATCGTCGAGTCGAGCGCGCCCATCCTCGCCGAACGCAGCATGGGCCTCACCACCGATATCGACGGCGGCCCCGGGATCAGCGAGCTTTCCCGCGTCTGGTACTTCGCCGAGGGCTCCACCGAGGGCGATGCGCGCACCTACCTGATCCTCTTCAACCCGGGCGCCGCTCCGGTCCAGGCGACGCTGAACTACATGCGCCGTGACGGGCTCAACTTTGAACAGCCCGTGACGATCGCCGCCCAGTCGCGCCTGGTGGTCGCTGTGAATGACATCACCCTGCCCGATGGCACGCGCCCGCTGCTGGACGCCAGCTTTGGCGTCCAGGTGATCGCCAGCCAGCCGATTGCCGTGGAGCGCACCATGCGCTTCGGCCCCAACCAGGCCGGCCTGCACACCGGGCGCGGCCTCACGACCCTGGCCCGGCGCTGGCACTTCGCCGAGGGCACCACCGAGGGCGATTTCCGCATGCGCCTGCTGGTGCTCAACCCCAACAGCCAGCCCGCTCGCACCAGTGTCACCTTCTTTGGCCCCGACGGGCGCGCCACCATCAGGCGCTACGCCATCCCGCCGCGCTCACAGCTCAGCATCGACGCCAACGAGATCGTGCCCGGCCTCGGCGTGAGCTCGCTGGTCGAAGCCGACCGGCCCATCGCGGTGGAGCGGGCGCTGACCTTCAATGGCGGCGCGGCTGGCACGATCGGCGCCGGGGCGACCGAGCCGCACTACCGCTGGGCCTTCGTCGATGGACGGACCAGTGACGCCACCTATGTGCTCTGCGTGAGCAACCCTGGCCGCACCAGCGCCCGTGTCACGGTCGACTTCAGCTTCGCCGGCGGCGCCACCGGTACGCAGCGCTTTGAAGTGCCCGCTGGCGCGCGCTACACCCTCTCGGTCCACGAGTTCTACCCCGACGAGCGCGCCGTCTCCGCTCTGGTGCGCAGTACCCAGCCCATCATCGCCGAGCGCTCCATCTTCCCAGGTGGCGGGGTGCGCGGCGGCGCGACCAGCCTGGGCATTCCCCAGGAGTAACTGCGATGGGGGTCAGCCCCGGCTCCGTGAGGCCGGGGCATTGGCGCAGGCAACGCTTCGGCCCAACCCCGGACTAAAACTCCTCATCGCGCCGCAGTCGCGCAACCAGCTGGGTATAGAACTGGTTGCTCGGGCGCAGGCGCACGAAGGTGCACACCCGCGGGCTGCGCCGCACCACCACCTCGTCGCCCTCCTGCAGGGGCAGGTTCTCGCGCCCGTCGATCGCCAGGCTGGCCTGGTGGCGGCTGCGCAGCTGAATGGTCACCACCGCGTCCTCGTGGAGCACCATCGAGGGCACCCGCGAGAGATGCGGCGCAATGCCCACCAGCAGCAGCGCCCGCGAGCGCGGGTCAACGATCGGGCCGCCCGCCGCTAGCGCGTAGGCGGTTGAGCCGGTGGCCGTGGCCACCAGCACCCCGTCAGCGTGGTAGGTGGTCAGCGGGGAGCCGTCCACGCTTACGTGGGCGTTTACCACGCGGCTGAGCTCGCTGCGCGACAGCACCGCCTCGTTCAGCGCGGTGAAATCGGCGATCTGCTGGCCGCCGCGGTACAGCGTGGCGCGGATCAGCGCCCGCTCGTCATACCAGCCGCCCCCCTGGTCCACCAGTTCGATCGCCTGCTCAACCTCGTCTGGCTGCACCTCGGCCATAAAGCTCAGGTGCCCGAGCGCCACCGCCAGCACCGGGATGTCGAGCGGGAAGCAGAGCCGCGCAGCGCGCAGCACCGTGCCATCGCCGCCCATCGCCACCATCATGTCGCTGTCGTGCAGCACGCTCGGCGTGTCGCGCACCTCCTGCGAGACCCCGCGCCAGACCACGATGTCGCGGGCGCGCAGCCACGCCGCCAGCCGCGCCGAACACTCGATCGAGATCTCCGAGAAGGGGTTGTAGAGCACCGCCACCCGCCTGAGCATCGCGAAGTCTCCTTAGGATTGATCCTGCCTGGCTGCGCCTGCGGAATGTTGCCCAAAGCATACCATGGAACCGGGCGCCCAACAAAGGCGTGCTATAATCACCCTGGTGCCAGTAGACCCCGCATCTCAGCATGCGACCGTCGCGTCAATGTTGCCGCGACCGGCCCCAGGCTGCCAACTCAGTGACGAGGAGGGAGTATCCCATGGCCCTGGCAACCCCGATCGAGGAGCCCCGCACGTCCTTTGCCATCGCGCAGCGCCAGTTCGATATCGCCGCCGATCTGCTCGATCTCGCCCCTGGCCTGCGGAGCATTCTCCGCTCACCCCAACGCGAACTCACCGTCAATTTTCCGGTGAAGCTCGATGACGGCCGCATCCGTGTCTTCACCGGCTACCGCGTCCAGCATAACCTGGCGCGCGGCCCGCTCAAGGGCGGCATCCGCTACCATCCCGAGCTCTCGCTGGATGATGTGCGCGCCCTGGCGATGTGGATGACCTGGAAGTGCGCGGTTACCAACCTGCCCTATGGTGGCGCCAAGGGTGGAGTGGTGGTGGACCCGAAACAGCTCTCCGCCCACGAGATCGAGCGGCTCACCCGCCGCTTCGCCACCGAGATCAGCATCCTGATCGGCCCCGAGCGCGACGTGCCCGCCCCCGATGTCAATACCAACCCGCAGATTATGGCCTGGATCATGGATACGATCTCTATGCACCAGGGCTACACGGTGCCCGCGATTGTCACCGGCAAGCCAATCAACATCGGTGGCTCCGAGGGCCGGAACGAGGCGACGGCCCGCGGCCTGGTTGCGGTCCTCACCCAGGCCGCCAGCCAGCTCGACCTCGAGCTCAGTCGCCTGCGGATTGCCGTCCAGGGCTTCGGTAACGCCGGCGCCAATGTCGCGCGTCTGCTACAGGCCCGGGGCGCCAGCATCGTGGCGGTCAGCGATAGCCGCGGCGGTGTCTACAACCCCCACGGCCTCGACCCGGTTGCGATCCTCGACCATAAGGGCCACACCGGCACGGTCAGCGACTACCCTGAGGGTGAGCAGATCAGCAATGCTGACCTGATCGAGCTTGACTGTGATGTGCTCGTGCCTGCCGCCCTCGGCGATGTCATCACCGCCGCCAATGCGCCCCGCGTGCGTGCCCGCATCGTGGCCGAGGCCGCCAATGGCCCGACTACCCCCGCGGCCGATGACATCCTCTATGACCAGGGCACCCTCGTGCTGCCCGATATCCTCGCCAACGCCGGCGGGGTGACGGTGAGCTACTTCGAGTGGGTCCAGGGCCTCCAGGAGTTCTTCTGGAGCGAGCAGGAGGTCAACGCCCAGCTCGAGCGCGTGATGGGCCACGCCTTTCATAGCGTGCTCAGGGTCGCCCACGAACGCGGTGTGCATATGCGTACCGCCGCCTATCTGCTCGCCGTCCGGCGCGTCGCCGACGCCGTCACTACCCGCGGCATCTACCCCTAGTGCAGTTCCAGGCGACCTGTTCGGACATCAGCGCGACCTCGACCGTGTCCAGCTGCGTCGCGCCCAATCTACAATCGCCAATCTGCAATCTGCAATTGCACTAGCCATCGCCTTGCCCTGCCCGGTCGCGAAACCTCTGCACCGCCCCTGCGGTACATACAGCGAGATGTTCGCCCACGTACCGCAGGAGGCTTCACCAATGAGCGACCGCGTCCTCTCCACCGCCGCTGCCCGCGAGGCGATTGGCGCCTTCCAGCGCATCGTCACCGGCCCGCTGCTCCAGCAGATCAGCGAGCTCAACGCCCAGGGTCAGATCTTGAGCGAGCCGAACAACTGGGACGGCCGGCTGGCCGCTGAGTTCCGCGCGCACTGGGCCGATACGCACACCAGGCTGATCGGCATCCAGCAGGCCCTCGAAGAGCTGCGCCGCCAGGTCCACCAGATCAACCAGAACATCATGCAGGCCGGCGGCAACATGTAGCCCCGCCCGTGCCACACCACGAAGGCCGCCCGGCGGCGGCACTGCCCGCCCCACCGGGCGGCCTTCGTGCTCCTCGCGACACGCCCCTGCGCCAGCACTCTGCCCCACGCTTCGAGGAGCCTGATGATGACCACGAGCTCGGCGCGTCCCGACGCGCTTGTCTGCTATGCCCGCGTCACCAGCGCTAGCGCGACCCGGCTGGAAGCCGGGGCTAGCCGCCTGGCGCTGATCCTCAGCCACTTCGCCGCCCGCTGCACCGAGTATGCCGTGCCCGAGACCGAGAGCCTCGCCGCGCGCCTCGGAAACGCCGCCCGCAGCGAGGCCGAGCTTGCCGCGTGGACCAGCCGCGTGGCCGCGGCCTTCCGCGCCGCCGACCAGGATGCCGGCGCCGTGTCCAACCAGCAGATCAAGCTGGGCCACTGGATCGCCGCCAATCGGCTGCACACCCTGGCGCTGCTGCCCGCCACCCGCGAGCTCTACGAACTGCTCGCCACCTCCGAGCCAGCTCAGAACCTTGCGTGGGATAGCATCGCCCTGGCGCTTGACAATAGCCTCGCCCTCGCCGAGCTGATCATCGAGGAAGCCGGCGACGCCTGGCCGCTCTTCATCCCCCAGTTGATCGTCCTGCTGACGCCAGTGCTGGTGACCCTGGGGCTCACCGCCAGCACGGTCGTCGTCGCGAGCGATGGGTCGCGCTGGTTGACCGAGCCCGTGCAGCATCCCGCCGACGTGCTCAAGCTGTTCCACGAGAGCTTCTGGCGGCTGATGTACCACCCGATCGATGAGCCACGGCTCATGTCGATCACCGCGCGCCTCGATAAGCTGAATCGAGCTCTCTGTCGCACGCTCGGCACATGCACACGGCCGCGGCCCCCCGCCCACGCCGAGCCGCTGCGCGACCCGTTTCGCGGTACCCGCGACGTGGCGGTGACGGAGATGTTCGATCCCACGACCATCCGCCACCAGGGCAGCGATGGCCGGCTCTATGTGGGGCCGCAGGCGCTCATGCAGGGCGAACACAGCCTGATCAGCTACTACGCTGACGAGCAGGTGCGCGTTGCCCGCGTCGGCGCCCAGGAGTACGCCGTCGGCATCGCCGGGCTCGACCCCGGCAACGCCAACGGCCCCAACAATTTCCTGTCGGTGGCCCAGACCGCCAATGGGCATACCAACGAAAACCAGTACTACGACTACGTGAAAGACCAGTTCTTCGATCACTTGCAGCGCCTGCCGGATGGCAGCACGCTCCATCTGGCCGGCCATAGCATGGGCGGCGGCATGATCATGCTCATGCTCAACGACCCCGACGTCCAGCGCGAGTTGCGCTCCGGCAACCACACCGTCGCGTCGGTGACCACCTTCGGCGCGGTGCGCCCCAACAGCCAGCGGG
Organism: Chloroflexota bacterium; assembly: GCA_013388805.1. Classification (GTDB taxonomy): domain Bacteria; phylum Chloroflexota; class Chloroflexia; order Chloroflexales; family Chloroflexaceae; genus JACAEO01. The sequence goes on along the minus strand of JACAEO010000161.1, from coordinate 8,034 downwards.
CCAACGGCGTGCCCCCCGACGAGCCTGCCCCGCTCAGCGCGCCGCTCTACGCCAATACGATCGTCAACCACTACGTTGATACCGACGATGCCCTGGCGCTCAATGTTGGGGCGGGGCACAACCCGCAGCGCTTCACCAACGTGCACCTGCTCGACGACGGCCAGATCACCGACCCGCAGGTTGCCCACGGCGCCTACGACCAGCCCATCTACAGCGATCTGCCGCCCCAGGCGCAGGTCCTGCCGTTCACGGTCGACCCTGCCTACTTCGAGGTCTACGGCCCGGTCAGGATCGAACGGCCCCTGCCATCGCCCTGTGATGTGCCGCCGCCAGGCGCAGGTTGAAAACGAGGTTGCCTATGTCACGCTGGAACCAGTCGATCTGGCACGACGTACGCTGGGACCACCCGGCTGCCGCCGAGGCTGCCGCGGCCCTCCGGCGCACCGCCGATGAGATTGACCGCTCGCTCGCTGAAGCCGGCCAGGCGCGCCACGAAGCCAGCAGCGACTGGCGCGGGGTCTATCGCGAGTTCTTCGACGTCTGGCGCACCCGGCTGCACGCCGAACTGAACGAACTGGCCGCCGCCTGCCGCCGGGCCGCGCAGGCTGTTGACCAGGCGAGCGCGCGCGCCCGTGAAGAGCAGGCGCGGCGCGTTCGTGAACGCGAGGAGCACGAACGCCGCGAACGGGAGGAGCGCGCCCGCCGCGCGCGTGAGAGCCGGGAGCAACGCCGGATCTGATTCCGATTCTGTTTGCTGGCATCGCATTGGCTCAGCTCCACACCTCCACAGCGCTCCAGCTCTCCAAAGCCCTGTGTGGCGCTGGAGCGCTGTGGAGATGAGTGGGACAATGCGGGATTGCCAATGCCACTTGGATAGTGAACCATGCCTGAGGAGGCCAGGGTGCGCGACCACAGCTTCAATCGCCCACCGCGCGTGCGCCCCCGCTGGGTAGCCGAGCGCGTCGATCTGCCCGAGCCGCCAGCGCCACCCGATCCCGTCCGCACCGACTGGGCACAGCTCACGCTACCCCTGCTGGGGGCGGGAGTCTTTGCAGGCGCCGCCAGCCTCGGTGGCGGCAACCCGCTGCTGGTGGCCCTGCCCAGCGGCGCCATGGCCGTGCTCGGCGTTGGCGCGGCGCTGCTCGGTCAGCGCGCCAGCAGTCGCCGGGCGGCTGGCCAGTACGCCGAACGGCGCGCCTACTTCGAGGACCGCCTCGAGAGCCAGCGCGCCCGCCTGCGCCGCCTCTACGACCAGGAGTACAGCGCCCGGACCTACCTCTGGCCCGACCCGCAAGAACTGCTGCTGATCGCCGGCGCCGCCGGGGGCAGTGCCCCCGAACCGCGCCTCTGGGAACGGCGCCCCGCCGACGACGATTTTCTCGACCTGCGGGTCGGCAGCGGCCAGCTCCCGGCGGCCAGCCAGGCCCAGGTGCCAGCCCCCGCACCCGACGGCGCCGTGGACCACCGCTTGCTCCAGATCGCTGCCGAGCACGCCACGCTGCGCCAGGTGCCGATCAGCCTGCCCCTCGTCGCGCTCGGCTCGCTTGGTCTCGCCGGGCCGCGCCCGCCAGCCGCCGCCCTGGCCCGCGCACTGATCTGGCAGGCCGTCACCCTGCACGCTCCCGCCGACCTGCGCCTTGCCGCCCTCTACCCCCTGGAGGCCGCGGACGAGTGGGAGTGGCTCCGCTGGCTTCCCCACACGATGCCTCTGAGCAATGATCCATCACCGGGCGGACGCATGCTCGCCGGCCATCCCGACACCGCCGCGCGCCTGGTCAGCGACCTGCTCGACCTGCTCAGCCGGCGGCGGGAACAGGCCGGCCGCAGCGAGGCCACCAGCCACGTGCCACGTCTGCTGCTCGTGGTCGATGGTGATCAGCAACTGCAAGCCCATGCCGTCTTGACGGAACTGCTCCGCCACGGCGGGCCGCTCGGCATCGTTGTGCTCCTCCTGGTCCCCGCCTGGCCTCGCATCCCTGAAGCCTGTGCGGCCATGCTCGAGATCGAAGCCCATGGTGCACGCTGGACCCGCGCCGGCGACCAGTGGCCGCGCGAGCGCTTCTCACCCGACGGCGTCGACCTTGCGGCCAGCGACCGCCTGGCCCGCCATCTGGCCGGGGTGCGGCTGCTCGAGAGCGGCGGCGCCCAGGACATACCTCGTGCCGTGCGGCTCTTCGACCTGCTCGGCATCGCCGCAACCGAGGATCTGGCGCCACCCCGCTGGTGGCGCGAGCCGCCCACAACTGCCTGGCATCCGGCTGTACCGATCGGGGCCGGCGCTGACGGGCAGCCGGTGTACCTCGATCTGAACGAGAGCCGCCATGGCCCCCACGGGATCATCGCTGGCGCCACCGGGGCCGGCAAGAGTGTGCTGCTGCAGAGCATCATCGCTGCGCTCGCCGCCACCCATGCCCCCGAACGGCTCCAGTTGCTGCTGATCGACTTCAAGGGCGGCGCCGCCCTGATGATGTTCGCGCCGCTTCCCCACACCGCTGGCATGGTGACCGACCTGGAGGGCCGGCTCGCCGAGCGGGCGATGATTGCGATCAAGAGTGAACTGCGGCGCCGCAAAGAACTGCTCAAAGCGGCGGCCGCCGACCACACGACGAAGGTTGAGAACATCGGCGACTACCGCGCCCTCGCCGCCCGGGTCGGGCTGCCGCCCTTGCCCAACCTGCTGATCGTCGTCGATGAGTTCGACGAGCTGGCGCGCAGCTACCCCGCGTTTGTGGCCGAGCTGATCCGTGTCGTCAAGCAGGGCCGCTCCCTTGGCGTGCATCTGCTCCTGGCAACCCAGCAGCCGTCCCGCGCCGTCAGCGATGAGATCCGCAGCCAGCTGAAGTTCTTCATCGCACTGCGCCTGGGCAGCAGCGAAGACAGTCGCGAAATGCTGCTCAAGCCCGACGCAGCGTTTCTGCCCACCGACCTGCCCGGTCGGGCCTACTTCCGGGTTGGCAGCGAGCTGCGGCTGCTGCAAGTTGCCCAGGTGACCTGCCCCTACCGTCCCGCCGGCCCCCACCACGCGGCAGGCCCGCGGGTCAGCTTTCTGCGCGATGGCCGCGAGCAGCCCATCGCTCCCGATCAGGCTACGAGCGCTATCACGACCCGCGAGACCGACCTCGACGTGCTGGTGCGCGCGCTCTGCGCCGCCGCTGCCGCCGCCCCACCGGCCTGGCCCGGCTGGCGTCCGCAGCAGATCTGGCAACCGCCCCTGCCCGCGCGCCTGCCCCTGGCCGCGCCTGGCGTCAGCGACTGCGCCAGTTGGGTGACATCACCCGCCGGCGCGGCCTGGCTGCGCCAGTCGATTGGCCTGCTCGACCTGCCCCAGGAGAGCCGCCGCGAGCCGCTCACTGTGAGCCTGGCCGATGGCCACCTGGCGGTCGTCGGTGCGCCAGGCAGCGGCAAGACGACCCTGTTGCGCACGCTTATCCTCGGGCTGGCCCTCTCTCACGCGCCAGCCGATCTCTGGTGCTACTTCATCGACGCGGGCGGCCAGGGCCTCAGCCCGCTCGCCGACCTGCCCCACGTCGGGGCGCACATTCAGGCTCGCGAGCGCGAACGGGTGCGACGCCTGATCCGCATGCTCGATGCCACCATCCGCGTGCGGCAGGACCAGCTGCGCGCCGCCGACGCCGCCGATCTGCCCGCCTTGCGTGCCGCCAGCGGCGCCCGGCTGCCCGCCATCCTCGTCGTGGTCGACAAGATCGCCGTACTCCGCGAAGAGTTCCGCGATGCCCACGACGACGGCGGGATTATCGACGACCTGACCCGCATCGCCCGTCTCGGGCGACCCTTCGGCGTCCATCTGCTGCTCAGCGCCGACCGTGCATCCGACTTCAGCTATCGCCTGCTCTCGCTGCTCGAGACCCGCGTGGCCCTGCGCCTGCCCGAACTCCACGACTACACCGATCTGCTCGGTGTGCGGGTGAGCAGCCAGATCCCGCCCAGCCTGCCCGGTCGCGCCCTGGTCGTCCACCCCGACTATGGCCCGCTCGATGTGCAGATCGCGCTCCCCGCCCTCGACAACGAGACCACGGCGGGCGAAGCCATCGATGAGCGCAGTGGCACATTCGATGCCGAACTGAGCGCCGACTTGCGGCGGCAAGCAGCAGCCCTGCGCGCTCGCTGGGCAGCACACAATCAGGACGGCAGCGCGGCGCCGCCCCCGGTCGAACTGCTCCCCGAACGGCTGGATCTGGCAACACTGGAACCTGCGGCCGACCCGGGCCCGTCCTGCGACGGTCTGGCGGTGCCGATCGGGCGCGAGAGCCTGTCCCTCGGCGTCGCCTGGCTACGGCTGGCGCGCGAGACGCCCCACGCCCTGGTGCTTGGCCCGCGCCGCAGCGGCAAGACCGGCGTGCTCGTCTGTGTGGCGCGCGCGCTTGCGGCCCGCTACAACCCCGCCGAACTGCGCCTGTTCATCCTTGATGGCCCACGGGGCGGGTTGCGCCCGCTCCGGGCGCTGCCCCACACCGCCGCCTATGCCGACGACGAGCCCGGCGCCGCGAAACTCCAGCTGGCCCTGATCGCTGCCCGCGCAGAACAACGCCCGCTGCGCCGCCTCCTGCTGATAGACGACTACACGCTCTGTCGCGAACGTATGCGCAGCCAGCTTACCCCGAGCTACGGCGGCGAGCCCAACCTCCACGAGTTGCTCTGCGCGATCGCGCAGGCCGGTGGGCAACACGGCGAGCACCTGATCGTGGCAACCGGCATCACCTATCCCGACGACAACCTGCTGCGGGCGCTGGAGGCGGCACGGGTCGGCCTGCTGCTCTGGCCGGGCCGCTACGACCCCGGGACGCGGCTGTTCGGCATCACGCTGCCCCTGGCCGACCAGCGCGACGCCGAGCAACCGCCCGGCCGCGCGCTGCTCGTCTATGAGGAGGAACGCGACCTCGTGCAGGTCGCCCGCGCCGATGCCAACGGGTGATAGCAGCAGGAGCCGACGATGCGCCAGCGCCAGGATATGCTCACCGTGACCCTCCACTGGCTCGTCGGGGGCGCAGAGCAGACAACGACGATCGTCTGCGAGGATAGCCCTCCGGCGCAGTTGATCCCGCTCCTTGTGCACGGGTGTGGCCTGCCCGCTCAGGACGAGCAGGGCAGGCTGATCCCCTACACGCTGCGCCTTGCCGCGCCAGCTGGCCGGCCCCTGCACCCCGCCGAGATCGCCAGCACGCAGGGCGTGCGCTCCGGCAGCCACCTCTGGCTAATGGAGCGTGACCTGGCGACGCCACAGCGCTGTCTGCTTGGCCTCAGTGATGGGAGCGAGCTGGCCCTGCCGCACCGGGGCGTCGTCCTCACCCGGGGCTGGCTGCTGCAGGCCCTGGCGCTCCTCAACCCGGAGGCGCACCGCCGCGAACTGGTCCTGCTGGAGCAGCGTACCTCGCGCTATCGCTATGTATCAAACCGGCCGCACTGCCACGTCGGCCTTGCCGCCGATGGGGGCTGGGCCGTTACCACCGAGCGCAGTGATGTTGTCACGCTGCTGAACGGCGTCCCGCTCGCCGCGGGACGCCCCGGCCTGCGGCAGGATGGCGACCACCTGACCCTCGGCGAAAACGGCCTGTGCCTCCCCGTCACGCTGATCGGCGAGCGGCTGGCCTGACGGCCATGCCCCGTCGGGCCGCAGGAGGGCCGCAGCCAATGGTTTTTTAAGCATTCATTTGGGCAGACGCCCGTACCGTCGGCGTAAGCGCCTCGGCTATGGGATACGAAGGCTGCCTGCGTGGCCTATACCCGTTTTCATTCTTAATACTCATATGCTGCGGCCCTCCTATCACGATCCTGCTGGCAAACCCGGGTACGCGGGAAGGAGCTTGCCAGCAGTACCCTGTCACCTGCCCTGGATGACCACCGCCGCCCGCTGCTCGGGCGAACCGCTCAGGTAGACCGTGGTCGTCACACCTCTGACACTTCCCGTCGTGGGTGTCCAGAACAGCACCACGCTCCAGGTCGAGGCCCCGAGGCCGCAACGGCCGGTGTAGCCGTTAGCGTCAGTCTGGTTCTGATAGCTGTGCTCGCCGTTGTTGATCCCGACCACTGCGCCGCTCAGCGGGCCTGCCGGGCCGAGGATCTGGATGTCGATACACGAGGCGAACTGGCCGCTGTTGCCGCTCCCCTCGAAGCTCCTGCGCTGGACCACACTGAAGGCCGGCGCCGCAGGGCGACTCGTCGGGCGCGTGGTTGTGACTGGGCGGGCTGTGGCGGTAGGCGCCAGCGCCGTTGGCGTCGCGGTGTCCTGCCCGGCAACCAGGGCGTCCAGCTTCTGGCTGAGCCGCTCCAGGCAGGCCTGCCCGGCCTCGCCCGGACTCAGGGCCTGGGCGCGCTCACAGAGCTGGCGGGCCTCACGCCAGCCCGTGTCAGGAGCCACGGGATCGGCGTCGCCGGCCTGCTCATAGCTGGTTGCTGCAGCCAGCAGACCCGCAGCGGCGAGTTGTTCCGCACCAGGCAGATGTGGTTCGACCACGGCAGCCGCGGCAGCCCGCTCGGCCAGGGTGCGCGCAAGCCCGAGCCGTCGGGCCGGATCCGCGTCGGCGGCAGAGGCGAGGGCCGTGCGGGCCTCCTCGGCGGCAAGCAAGCTGACGATCGCGCGCTCCAGCCCGAGCAATTCGTCCTGGAGCGCCCGGTCTGCCGGGCGCAGCGCGAGGGCCAGGCCCACCTGGTCGAGTGCCGTGCGCAGCGCGCCAGGCTCAGCTGGCGCCGCGCTCAGTGCCGCCTGCGCCAGCCCGGCGCGGGCCCGCGCGAGCAGGGCGACGTGCTCGGGGCTCGTCGGGGCTGCCAGTAACTCCACCGCTTGCAGATAGTCGCTGCGCGCCAGGGCGGCCCGGGCGGCGGCCAGCTCTACTGGCTCAGCCGTGGCTTCATCAGCAGGTGACGATGGCGCCGGGCTGACTGTAGCCGGTGCCGCACAGGCGCTCAGCAGGCCAGCCAGACAGCAGAGCCAGATCAGGTGGTGCAGACGCAGCATCGTGGCCAACCTCTCATACCAGTGACGAGTGACGAGTGACGAGTGACGAGTGACGAGTGACGAGTGACGAGTGACGAGTGACGAGCCGCATAGTTCGTATCACACTGCAGCGCAGGGCCAGTTCGCTTCGCAATGCCGCCCTGGTATCACGGGCAGCAGCGCAAGCCGAACCATCCCGGTTGCTGCTGGCCCTTGCGGGCCTCGGGCAAGGCGGCGAGGCGCTCCAGCAGCGCCGTGATCGTGGGAAGCCCTGCGGCCCGCTGCGCCGGGTCGGGCTCGGTGGCGAGCGCCACCACCTCGGCCAGGGCAGGCGAAACGTTGAGGCCAGCGGTGAGTTCGCGCAGCAGTACCCCCAGGCCAAAGAGATCGACCAGCGGCGTGGCCGGCGCCGGTGGGTCCTGCAGGCGCTCCGGTGCAAGGTGGCCCACCGTGCCGTACACGGCCCGGCGGCGCGGCGCCGCCGGCGTCTCAGCCGCGCCCAGGGCGATCAGCACCGCGTGCAGCCCGCAGCTACCGGCTGGCCGTACCACGACGTTCGCCGCCCGCACATCGTGGTGGATGATCCCCCGCTGGTGCAGATGCGCCAGGGCAAGGCCAAGCTGGACGATGATGCTGATCGACCAGGCGACCGGCAGCGGCCGGCGCGCCAGCACGCGGTCGAGCGGGGTGCCCGGCTCATGGGCCAGGGCCAGGTAGACGCGCCGCCCCGCCAGTCCCAGGTCGCGCGCGGCGCCTGGATGGCGCTGGCTGTACAGGCAGGCCAGGTGCGGGTGTGCAGCGCCAATGCTCCTCAGATGGGCGTGCTCATCGTGCAGGCTGGCTGCGGCGTCGGGATGGGCGACCTTGAGCGCTGCCAGCCGCTGCTGGTGTGCGCTGCGCGCGTCGATCCAGCCGGCCCCAAGGCGGACCTGTAGCGCCCAGCGGCCCACACGGCCGGCAGCGCCGTGAGCGAGCCAGGGGCGCGCCAGAAAGACCTCGCCCTGCCCACCTGCGCCCAGCCGGGCCAGCAGTTCGTAGCCGCCCAGCCGTGCGCCGGGGCCGATCACGGGGCCGCCCCGGCG
>JACAEO010000092.1 GCA_013388805.1 Chloroflexota bacterium | reverse complement strand
CGCGCTGGCCCGCCTCAGCGGCGAGACGCGCGCTGGCGAGCTCGAGGCTGCTCAGGCCGGCGTCGACCAGGCGCGGGCCTCGCTGGAGCAACTGGTCGCCCCGCCCCGCGCGCCGGAACTGGACGCCGCTGAGGCCCGTGTGCGCGCTGGCCAGGCCGCCCTGCGCCGGGCCGAGATCGCCCTGACCAATGCCACGCTCAGCGCGCCCTTCGCCGGCACGGTGGTGCAGATCAACCTCGAACTCGGCGAGCAGCCGTCCACACTCGAGCCGGCGATTGTGCTGGCCGATATGAGCGCCTGGCGGGTCGAGACCAGTGACCTGACCGAGCTCGATGTGGTCAATGTCCGGGTTGGTGATGAGGTGCGGCTCACCTTCGATGCCGTGCCCGAGCTCAATCTCAGCGGCATCGTGACCAGCATCCAGGCGCTCGGCAAGACCTACCAGGGCGACGTGATCTACACCGTGACGGTGGAGCCGCAGGCCTGGGATGAGCGGTTGCGCTGGAACATGACGGCAACGGTGACGGTGGGTGGCGAGTAATACCATTTTCGATTGCAGATTTTGGATTGCAGATTGCTGCACATGGCGTCATGCTGAGCGATGACGGCAACGACAATGCGGAACTGCCAACTGGATTTGGTATAACGGGCTCGATACAGGTACACCATGCTCAGCCTCAAGAATCTGTTCCGCCGTAAGGTGCGTAGCTTCCTGACCATCCTCGGCATCGCCGTGGGGGTGGCGGGGGTGGTGGTGCTCTCGGCCTTTGGCGAGGGCATGGCCGACGGCTTCAGCGGGCTGGGTGGCGCGGCGAACGCCGACGTGCTGGTGACCCAGAAAGACGCCGTGATGATCCTGCTCGGCGCGATCGACGAGCAGGTGGGCACGGAGATCGCCGCCATGCGCGGCGTCGCGGCCGTGAGCGGCACGGTGATCGGCGTCGTGCCGTTGCCCGAGTCGCCCTACTTCCTGGTGGCCGGCGAAGAGCCGCGTAGCTTTGCCATCGAGCGCTACCGCATCATCGCCGGGCGCCCGCTCAGCGCCCGGCGCGAGGTGATGCTCGGGCACAAGAGCGCCGAGAGCCTGAAGAAGGTGGTTGGCGACAAGTTCCGCATCAACGATATCAGCTACCACGTGGTCGGCATCTACGAGACCGGCGCCAGCTTCGAGGACAATGGCGCGGTGATCCACCTGACCGATGCCCAGCGCGCCTTCGACAAGCGGCGCCAGGTCAGCTACTTCAAGCTGAAGCTGCGTGACCTGAGCGAGCGCGAGGCGGTCAAGCAGGCGATCGAGACGCGCTGGCCCGAGCTGGCAGCGACCCGCGCCGGCGATGTCACCGCGCAGGACCAGTTGCTCGACATCTATCGCTCGCTCGGCTGGGTGATCGGGCTCTTCGCTATCCTGGTGGGCGGCCTGGGCATGATGAACGCCCAGCTGATGAGCGTCTTCGAGCGCACGCGCGAGATCGGCGTGCTGCGCGCCATGGGCTGGCGCCGCCGCCGGGTGGTACGCATGATCCTCGGCGAGGCGCTGTTGCTGTCGCTGGTGGGCGGCGCGCTGGGTCTGCTGCTCAGCCTGGGGCTGATCAGGCTGATGGCGCGCTCGGCTGCCCTGGGCGGGTTCCTCACCGGTGCGCTGGAGCCACTGGGCTTCATCCAGGCCCTGCTGATCGCCGGCGTGCTCGGCCTGGTCGGCGGCGGCTATCCGGCCTGGCGTGCTGCGCGCCTGGCCCCGGTGGAGGCGATGCGCGCCGAGAGCGGCGCACCGGTGCGCTGGGGGCCGATCGTGCGCCTGCTCGCCCCACTGATGCGCGGCCCGGCGCTGCGCAATCTGCTGCGCCGGCCCACCCGCAGCCTGATGACCATGCTCGGCCTCGGGGTCGGGGTTGGCCTGATCGTCGCGCTGGCCGGTATCGCCGCGGGCTCGCGCCAGCTGATCGCCCAGTTGCTCAGCGCCGGGCAGGCCGATATCGTTGCCGAACAGGCCGGCGCCTCCGATGCCGCGTTCTCATCGATCGACGAGCGCCTGGCCGAGCAGATCCGCGCCCACCCTGAGGTCAAGAGCGTCTCGCGGCTGGTCTTCGGTACCGCCAGTGTGCCCGGGCTGCCGTTCTTCATCGTCTATGGCCTGGACCCGCGCGAAAACTATCTCGCCCACTACCGGGTGACCGAGGGGCGCACGGTGCAACGCAGCGGGGAGATGATCCTCGGGCGCCTGGCTGCCAACAGTCTCAAGAAGGGCGTGGGCGAACAGCTGCGGATCTCGGGCCAGTCCTTCACGATCGTCGGCATCTTCGAGACCGGGATGGCCTACGAGGATGCCGGCGGGGTGGTGCCACTCAAAGAGGCGCAACGGCTCTTTGGCAAGCCGCGCCAGGTCTCCTTCCTCGGCATCGCGCTTCACGACCCCGCGCGGGCGGCTGAGATCGCCGAGGAGCTCGAACGGCGCTACCCTGAGCTCATGGTTGCGCGCACGGCCGACCTGTCCGCGCGTATGCAGGACTTCGCCACCATGGACGCGTTCTTTGGTGCGCTGATCGCCCTGATGATGGCCGTCGGCGGCATCGTGATGATGAACGTGATGCTGATGAGTGTCTTTGAGCGCACCCAGGAGATCGGGGTGCTACGGGCGGTGGGCTGGCGAGGCCGGCGTGTGCTGCGGATGGTGCTGGCCGAGGCGCTGATGCTGGGCTTGCTCAGCGCGGGGGCAGGCATGGCCATCGGGGTGGGCCTGAACAGCCTGCTGCGCTTCCTGCCCGGCTACGGTAGCTGGCTCGAGGTCATCTACACCCCGGGTGACATGGCCCGCGTGATCGCCATGGCGCTGGGCCTGGGCCTGCTGGGCGGCCTGCTGCCCGCCTTGCGGGCGGTGCGGCTGCACCCGATCGAGGCGCTGCATTATGAGTAGCTGCTCGCCCTGAGCGCAGGGCTGGTGCAATGCTCCTGCTGGCAACCTCCGTTGTGCCCACGCCGGATGCGCGGGCGCTCCACCCGCGCACCCGGGTTTGTCAGCAGAATCGTGCAATGTCGTTGAGGCAAGGCTCAAACCCCGGCCGGTTCGCGATGATCCAGGAATGCCGATGAGTCCAACAGCAGTCAACCGCAGTGCCGCCGGCTCACCAGCGGACGAGGCACCGGTCATCCTCGAGACCCGGGGGCTCACGCGGGTGTATGGCGAGAAGGTGCCGGTGAAGGCGCTCGACGGCGTGGACCTGCAGATCCGCAAAGGTGAGGTAGTGGCGATCGTCGGGCCCTCGGGCTCCGGCAAGTCGACCTTGCTCAACCTGATCGGCGCCCTCGATCGGCCCACCGCCGGCGAGGTGATCGTCGACGGCACGCCGCTGGCTCGGGTGCGCAATCTGGACCGCTTCCGCGGGCGGACGATCGGGTTTATCTTTCAGAGCCACAACCTGCTGCCCACCCTGACCGCCCGGGAGAATGTCGAGGTGCCGATGTACGAGTTGCCACTGCGCCCGGCGCAGCGGCGCACGCGCGCGCTGGAGTTGCTGGCCCTGGTGGGCCTGGCCGACCGTGGCGATCACCTGCCCAACCAGCTCTCGGGTGGTGAGCGGCAGCGGGTGGCGATCGCGCGGGCGCTGGCCAACAGCCCCTCGATCCTGCTGGCCGACGAGCCGACCGGCAACCTCGACAGTAAGAATACCGCCGACGTCATGGCGCTGCTGAGCCGGCTGAACCGCGAGCAAGGGGTGACGATGGTCATCGTGACCCATAATACCGAGGTGGCTGCCGCCGCGCAGCGGGTGATCACCTTCCGTGATGGCAAGATCCTGCGCGATGTGCCGATGAGCAATGAGCTTGAGCGCGAGTTGCTGGAGCTGAAGAGCTCACCGCTCGGCCAGGCCATCCTCCGCGGCGAAAACCTGCCGCCCGCCCTGGCCGAGCTGGCGCCGCGGCTCCACGAGCTGCTCGAACAGGTCTAGACCGGGCGCTAGATGTAGATCGCCCGCCCGGCACTTATCCACATTTTGTGGATGAGTTGTGTATAACCCCCCACATCTAGGGGCTCCCCGGAATTATACCGCAGGGAGCCCCTACATCTAGCAACAACAAACCAGGCGAGCGGGGGCGTTCGCTACTGGACGTAGTATCACCCGGGGAGATGATCGGCGTGTAAAGCGGGTGTGAAGGCGGCGCGAAGCGTCGGCGCGGATCTGGTTATGGATGGAGGCCGGTCAGCTGAACAGCGCGGCGTAGCGCGTGCGCCAGGCGGCGGCGCGTTCGGGGCGGTCGGCGCAGGCCGCGAGCGCGGCGGTGACGGCGGGCGCGGCGTCATGGAGGCCGGGGCCGAGCAGGACGAGGCGGTTCAGCGGGCTGAGCGGCGCGCGGGGGCGCTGCGGCGTGAAGGTGAGCCGGCCGCACACCAGCTGCAGCTCATCGGGCCAGGGGGCGTCGCTGCAGTGGACCAGGCCCTTGGCGCGGAAGAGGGTGGGCCGGAAGTGCTCCAGTGCCGCCTCAAGCGCGGCGCGCTGTAGCGGCGTGTCACTCGTCCAGGCCAGGCTGGTAAAGCCATCGTCGGCGCGGTGGCCGGGGTGCGGCGGCGGGTCGGCCAGGCTACTGAGGCGGGGGCCGAAGAGCAGATCGGGCGGCGCCTGGCCGTGGGCGGCGGGGATAAGCGCGGCGCGGGAGTTGAGCGCGCGCAGCTGCGCCTCGACCGCGGCGCGCGCTGCGGGTGTGACCAGGTCGATCTTGCTGAGCACGATCAGGTCGGCGGCGCGCAGCTGCCACTCAGCCACCGGCGAGGCAGCCAGCGCCGCATCGAGGTTGGCGGCGTCGGCCATGGCCACCACGGCATCGAGGGCCAGCCCGGCGCCACGGGCGCGCCGGATGATGCCGCCCGGCTCAGCCAGGCCGGTCGTCTCCACGACGATCTGGTCAGGCCCGTAGTCGCTCAACTCCTCGACCGCGAGCAGGAAATCGCTGCCGGCCTCGCAGCAGACGCAGCCCCCGGTCAATTCGACCAGGGGTGCGGCACCGGCCTGCGCGAGTGCTGCGCCATCGAGGCCGATCTGGCCCAGTTCGTTGATCACGAGCGCCAGCCGGCGCCCGCCTGCGCCGCGCTCGATCAGGGTGCGCAGCAGGGTCGTCTTGCCGCTGCCGAGGAAGCCGGTGAGGATGGTGAGCGGCGGGGTCATCGCAGGCGCCCCTGGCCACCCTCGGCGTAGCCGGTGAGCTCGACGTAGCCATTGCCGCCCACCGGGCGGCCCGCCCGGCTGCCCCGGGCCTGAACGGCACCCTCCCAGTAGATCACAGCCACCGGCAGTTCCTGGTTGGCCAGGCGCGGCTCCAGCTCGAGCTGCAGATCCTGGCTGGGGATCGTGATGCGCCAGCGGGCAGGGTAGGTCGCGCCGGAGGTCGGGCTGCGCCAGGTGGCCAGCACCTCCAGGCCGACCTCGGCCGGGTCGAGGGGCGTGAGCTGCCCCGTCGGATCGACGAGGCTGCCGAAGCGGTAGCTGATCGTGTCCGGCGTACGGACCTGGGCATACATCAGGTCATAGCCATCGTCAAGCTGCAGGCTGAACCAGTCCCAGCCGACGGCGCCGCCCTCGAGCGCGCTGGTGCCCCACTCGTGGTCCATCCAGCTCAGACCGCTCACGCGGTACTGCTCTTCGCCGATCTGCACGCTGCCGCTGGTGGCCATGCGGGTCAACGAATAGTAATACGAAGCGTTGCCGGGGGTTGGTCCCTTCTGGCTGAGGCCACGGTCACCCTGGAGCGCGGGCGGCTTCTGGCTGGTGAGGGTGAGATCGAGGGCGAGCTCGTCCTGGGCGGCCTGCAGGCGCATGGTCATACCCTCGGGGCCGGAGCCCTCAGCCGACCAGTCCTCGAGAAAGACGCGGAAAGGTGTGCCGGAGGCCCCGGCGAGGCCGGCGGCATCGCGGCTGAAGCGCTCGAAGGCATAGAAGCGGCCGCTGGCCGTATCGCTGAGCGCCAGGTGGGCCATGTAGATGTTGGTCGCACCCCAGGCCGAGGCGCGCTCGGGCGGCGCGGGGCTGAGCCCGCTGCGGAAGAAGGTGAGCTGGTAGCCAAAGTGGCGCCCAGCAGCGTCCAGATTGCCGGTATAGTACCACCACTCAATCTGATACGCGGGATGCGGGCCGTGGTCGGCGGGGAAGACGAACGGTCGTGGTTCGAGCGCGCGAGCGAAGCCGGCGCCCGGATCGCTGAGCGCCTGCACGGCATCGATCCGGGCGCGGATCTCCGGCGCGGGGGCGGCGCATCCAACCAGCAACAGGCCAGCGACAAGGGCCAGGAGCAGGCCGCGCAGCATAACGTTTCCTATCTCTCAGGCGGTACAAAGAGCAGCGCTGGTATGCACCCGCGTAGCTGAAGCGCAGGCGTGGCCCATGACGCGCCTGCATGTATTGTACCGAGCCTGGGAGGAGCGATGCAAGGCGATTTACCCGACGATGCAGCCCGCGTCCTGGTGGTGGTGGTCCCGCGCCCGCGCGACCTGGCCCTGGCCCGTGAGGCCGGCTGGTACCGGGTGCCACTGGCGCGGGTGCCCGCCCGGTTCGCCGCCGACTATCTGGCCTTTTACCAGACCGGCGCGTTCGGTGCTGAGCGCTGGTCGGTGCGTTACTACGCGCCGGTGCTGCGCTACCGGCTCACCACGCGCCGCGAGCTGCTCCCCGACGAGCCGGAACACCCCCGGGCAGCCGAGCGCTACTACCGGGTGGAGCTCGGCCCGCTGGCGGCGCTGCCGCTGCCGGTGCCCGCGGCGCGACTGCGGCGGGTCGTCTTCATTCCGACCACCTTCGGGCAGTTGCGGCGCGCCGGTGACGTGCGCGAACTCTGGCATCCCGACGAGGATGCCTGGCCCGGTGACGAGCTGTGGGGCGGCGGGTTGGCTGGCCGGCGCATCGGCTAAGGCTGCAAATGCAGGGCTGTTGCCCTGAAACCCGCGTTTCGGGGGCCTGCAGCCCTCGCGCCCCCGCTGGGGCGTAATACCAAATCCAGTTGGCAGGTCCGCATTGTCGTTGCCGTTATCGCTCATCGTGACGCCATGTGCGGCAATCTGCAATCCAAAATCTGCAATCGGAAATGGTATGATGCGTATCGGCTACGTGGCTGCCCCACACCCCACCGCGGGCGGCAGACGTCGCCTCAGCGTGGTGTCTGGGTAAGAAAACCCTTTACATGTACGAAAGGCGTGCTATTATATCAGTGGTGATTGCTATAAACTGAGGAGGGTCAGCTATGACCACGCCAGCAATAACCGACTATAATGATGCTCGTGCGCTCGCCCAGCTCCTTGCCGATAGGGTGGTGTGGGAGTTGGTGAAAACCCTGGCGACCAGCGATGTTCACGGTAGGGATCTGCAAGCCCGCCTCGGCGTTCCGCACGAGGCACTGGAGGAGCGACTGAGTCAGCTTGAGCAACTGGGTCTCGTGAGCAGCCGGACCAACGATGTCGATGCCAGCCTGCGCTACTACCGGCTCCAGGTTGATCGCCTGCGCTCGCTGGTCCAGCAGGTGATCAGTTCACTCCATCCCTCGCTGCAACTCGCTCCGGAGCCAGAAGCTCTGTCGTCCGAGCCGGCGCGGCCACGAGTGCTCTTCCTCTGTACCGAGAACAGCGCGCGTTCGCAACTTGCCGAGGTCCTGCTCCGGCAGCTCAGCCGCGGCAGCGTGGAGGCCTACAGCGCCGGCACCCAGCCAGGCTCGGTCAATCCTATGGTCGCGGAGATCCTCGGTGAGGCAGCACAGGGTCTTCGTTCAAAACACGTTGATGAGTTTGTGGGGCAGCATTTCGACTACGTGGTGACGGTCTGCGATCGTGCCCGTGAGGCTTGCCCGAGTTTTGCGGGTGCCGAGAAGCAGGTTCACTGGTCCATGCCCGACCCGGCTGCTGTTGCCGGGGAGGAAGCCCGCCTGCGTGCGTTTTCCGTCACTGCCTGTGAATTAACGCAACGGATCCGCTATTTGCTGACCTTCATCGAGGCCCGGCAGCGAGCTGCGCGGGCTGGAGCGGTTGACTGAGCATTATACCATTTCGGATTGCAGATTTTGGATTGCAGATTGCCGCACATGGCGTCACGATGAGCGATGACGGCAACGATAATGCGGACCTGCCAACTGGATTTGGTATTATGCCACGAGAGAGGACTGCCGCTCGGAGCCCATGCACATCGTCATTGTCGCCAATGCGCCGGACTTTGTGGCCGCTCCCTTCCGCGACCTGCTGGAGCGCGCCGATCTGCTGATCGCCGCCGATGGGGGTGGCAACGCCCTCTTCGCGGCCGGCATCGTGCCCCAGCTGGTGATCGGCGACCTGGACTCGCTTGCACCCGAGGCGGAGGCCGCCTTCGCGGCGGCCGGGGCCAGCATCATTCGCTACCCTGCCGAGAAAGACGAGACCGACCTGGAGCTGGCGCTCCTGGCCGCCGTGGCGCGGGGGGGGGATACGATCGATGTGCTCGGCGCCCTGGGTGGGCGCTGGGATCAGGGGCTCTCCAACGTGGCCCTGCTGGCTCTCCCCGAGCTGGAGGGGCGCCGGGTGCGGCTGCTCGATACGGGCCAGGAGGCCTACCTGGCCCGCGGCGAGACGCCCATCCCCGGGGCGGAGGGTGAGACGGTGTCGCTGCTGCCGATCGGTGGCGCGGCGCGCGGCATTACTACCCGGGGCCTCTACTATCCGCTGCACGATGCCGAGCTGCGCTTCGAGCACTCCCGTGGCGTCAGCAACGTCATCACGCAGCCGCCGGCCTCGGTGGTCGTGCGCGAGGGTATGCTGCTGGTGGTGCGCCTCTTTGGCGCCCGCTCGTAATCGGGGGCCTGCCTGGCTCACAGGTGTAGCGTTGTTCAGGAGCGAGGGATGGTTGCCGCGTCCTGACACCCTTTTTTCCTCACCCCCTTGCCTTCCTCTCCCGCGCGCGGGAGAGGGGAGCATTGGGCTTCCTGATGATCCACATGGGGAATACCAGGCAAGGAAGCGCCAGAAAACGCTACACCTGTGAGGACCTGCGCGGCCCCCTCAGCCCTCAGCCCTCAGCCCTCAGCCCTCAGCCCTCAGCCCTCAGCCCTCAGGCGCCCTCAGCCCTCAGCCCTCAGCCCTCAGCCCTCAGCCCTCAGCCCTCAGGCGCCCTCAGCCCTAGAGAATCTGCGACAAAAACAACTTCGTCCGCTCGTGCCGCGGGTTCTCGAAGAATAACTCCGGCGTGTTCTCCTCCACGATCTGCCCGCGGTCCATAAAGATCACCCGGTCGGCAACCTCGCGGGCAAAGCCCATCTCGTGGGTCACGCAGAGCATGGTGATGCCCGAGGTCGCCAGCTCTTTCATCACGTCGAGCACCTCTTTAATCATCTCGGGGTCGAGGGCCGAGGTGGGCTCGTCGAAGAGCATAATCCGCGGGCTCATAGCCAGCGCCCGGGCGATCGCCACCCGTTGCTGCTGGCCGCCCGAGAGTTGCCCGGGGTACTTCTTCGCCTGCTCCTTGATCCCCACCCGCTCGAGCAACTCCAGCGCGCGCAATTCGCTCTCGGCGCGGGTCTTCTTGCGCACCCAGATCGGCGCCAGGGTGATGTTCTGCAGCACGGTCAGGTGAGGGAAGAGGTTGAACTGCTGGAAGACCATACCGGTCTCGCGGCGGATGGCGTCGATGTTACGGATATCGTTGGTCATCTCGATGCCGTCGACGATGATCCGCCCCTCCTGGTGCTCCTCCAGGCGGTTGATCGTGCGGATGAAGGTGCTCTTGCCGCTGCCCGAGGGCCCGCAGATCACCACCACCTCGCCCCGCTTCACGCGCATGCTGACATCGCGCAGCGCATGAAACTCGCCGTACCATTTATTGACGTTCTCACAGATGATGATATCGTCGCCTGACGTCTGTGGGTTGTTCATAGGTTGGCCGGCGCCTCCAAACGCCTGACGTGCCCATAGCCGATAGCCGATAGTACTACCGTTGTATTTCGGCAGATGATCCGTTTCCGTCGGCGTAAACGCCTCGGCTAGCGCTTGCGAAGGCCACCTCCGTGGCCTGTTGAGCCCACGAAGGTGGGCTTTGTATCCCGTAGCCGAGGGCTTTCAGCCCGACGGGGAGCGCACCTCCAACTGGAGTAATAGCCGATAATCCGGCACTGTGTTCAGCGCGGCGGTGTGCGCCGTGCGCAGGATCGTCTAATACCAATTGGAATTGAGCAACCCGCATAGGTGTTACTGTCAGAGCGCATTGGAACGCCATGCGCGGCAATCCACAATCCAAAATCGGCAAGCCAAAATGGTATAATACCAGGTGGAATTGGCAATCCCGCAGTGTCCCGCTCAGCTCCACAGCGCTCCAGCGCCACACAGGGCCTGGTAAAGCTGGAGCGCTGTGGAGGTGTGGAGTTGAGCCAATGCGATGCCAGCAAGCAGAATCGATATGATAGGGGGAAACCAGGTTTCCCCCTATCCCTACCGGTTGCCCACATTCACGTTGGTTTCGATCTGGCGGGCGCTGCGCGACATGGTGAAGCTGAAGATCCAGTAGATCCCGGCCACCACGAAGAAGGTTTCGCGCCAGACGCCGCCGGGGATACCGAGCCACTGAGGCTGGGTGTAGACGGCCTGGGCCGCGCCCAGCAGGTCCATCAGGCCGATAATCACCACCAGCGAGGTGTCCTTGAACAGCGCGATGAACTGGCCGACCAGCACCGGGATCACCGCCCGCAGGGCCTGGGGCAACGTGATCAGCAAGGTGGTCTGCACCACATTGAGGCCCAGCGCGCGCGCCGCTTCGGTCTGGCCCTTGGGGATGGACTGCAGCCCGCCGCGCACGTTTTCGGCCAGGTAGGCCGCGCTGAAGAGCGTGACGGCGACGATGGCGCGCACCACGGCGTCAACACGCACATCGGCAGGCAAGAACAGCGGCAGCATCAGCGAGGCCATGAAGAGCACGGTCACCAGCGGCACGCCGCGGATGAGCTCGATGTAGCCGACGCAGAACCATTTGATCACCGGCAGATTGCTGCGCCGGCCCAGCGCCAGCAGGATGCCGAGCGGGAAGGAGAGCACGATGCCGCTGACCGCGAGGATCATGGTCAGCATCAGCCCACCCCAGAGGTTGGTGCCGATCGCGTTGGCGCCGCTGCCGCGCAGGATGAGGATCGCCGCGGGGTAGAGCAGGATCCAGCCGGCCACCAGCGGCCAGCGCAGCGGGGCGCGCAAACGCCAGCCGGCAGCGATCGCCAGGACCGCCAGGGCCGCCGCACCGAAGAGGAAGAGCCGGGTGGAGAAGACCGGCGGCGCCTGCTCAGGCGGCAGCGCCAGCGAGATGAGCCCGAGGACGAGCGTGGCCACACTGAAGCCGGCCGCGAGCACGAGCGGGATGCCCCGCCAGACGCCGCCGCTGAGCCCGAGCAGCACGGCGATCAGCGCGACCACCAGCTCGGGGCGCCAGATCTGATCGGGCGGGTAGCGGCCGACCATCAGCAGGCGTACGTTGCTCGTTACGGCGATCCAGCCCTCGGTGGTGACGACCCAGCGCAGCAGGCCGCTGAGAATCTGGAAGACCAGAACGAGCAGGATCAGGCTGATCAGGCCGTTCCACCAGTTGCTGAACAGGTTCTGGCGCAGCCATTCAAGCGCGCCGATGCTCGGGCGAGGGGCGCGGGTACGGGGCTGGGAGGCTTCGGTCGCCATGCGTTACCTCTCGACGAGCTGCATGCGCTTGTTGTACCAGTTCATCAGCAGTGAGGTGAGCAGACTGATGCTCAGGTACGAGGCCATGACCATCATGATCACCGGGACGGCCTGCCCGGTCTGGTTCAGGGTCGTGCCGGCCACCGCGAAGAGGTCGGGGAAGCCGATCGCCACGGCCAGGGAGCTGTTCTTGGTCAGGTTGAGGTACTGGCTGGTCAGGGGCGGGATGATGATCCGCAGCGCCTGCGGGAAGATTACCAGGCGCAGGGTTTGCGCATTGCTCAGGCCCAGGGCGCGGGCCGCCTCGCGCTGGCCCTTGTTGACCGCCTGGATGCCGCTGCGCACGATCTCGCCGATGAAGGTAGCCGTGTAGATCACCAGGCCAAAGAGCAGCGCGGCGAAGTTGGTGGTCAGCGTTATGCCACCACTGAAGCCGAAGCGTTGCAACTCCGGGATCTCGAGCGTCACCGGCCACTGGCCGGCCACGAGACGGGTGACGACAAAGCCCAGCAGCGCGATCGCGCCGGCGATCAGCAGCGCCCAGGGCAGGGCCACGCCCGGCCGGTCGCGCCGCACAAACTGGATCCGCCGCGCGATGTAGAAGCCCACCCCGGCCAGCAGGCCGGCCCACAGCCAGGGCACCCAGGCGCCGACGTCGGCGTTGGCGTGCGGCCAGGCGATCGTCACGCCGCGGTTGTGCAGGAAGAGCAGCCCGCCGACGCTGATCGCCTCCTGGACCCGCGGGAACGCCTGGCTCATCGCATACCAGAAGAACAGTTGCAGCAGCAGCGGGACGTTGCGCACGATCTCGACATAGACGGTCGCGATGTTGCGCAGCAGCCAGTTGTTCGAGAGGCGGGCGATGCCGAGGGTGATCCCGAGCAGGGTGGCAAGCACGATGCCCACCCCCGCGACGCGCAGCGTGTTGAGGATGCCCACCAGGAAGGCGTAGCCGTAGGTGCGCGAGGGATCATAGGGGATCGGTGACTCGCTAATCGGGAAGCCGGCGGGCTGGCGCAGGAAGGCGAAGCTCGGCAGCAGGTTGGCCCGCCGCAGCCCGTCCATCATGGTGCTGTAGAGGAACCAGAACGTCCCAATCGCCACGAGCGCAAAGGCCACCTGCACGAGGATGGCAATGACCCGCGTGTCGCGGTAAAAGGGGATGCTCGTCGGCTGACCAGGAGGCGTAGTGGCGGCCATACGGTACCCTTCGCTTGCGATACGGGTCGGGGCCAGGGCGGGCTGGCATTGCGCCAGCCCGCATTGGCCCCGGTGAGTTGCTAGCGGAACGGCGGCGAGTAGAGCAACCCGCCCTCGCTGTAGAGCGTGTTCAGACCACGGGGCAGGTTGAAGGGCGTATCGGGGCCGAGGTTGCGGTTGTAGATCTCGCCGTAATTGCCTACATGGCGGATCACCCGCGCGGCAAAATCGTTGGGCAGGCCAATGCCCTGGCCCAGTTCGCCCTCGATGCCCAGGAAACGGCGGATGTTTGGGTCCTCGCTATTGGCAAAGTCGCCGATGTTGGCCGAGGTGATCCCGAACTCTTCGCCCTGGATCGTCGCCAGGACCACCCAGCGCACCGCGTCGGCCCACTGCGGATCGCCCTGCAGCACCGAGGGGGCCAGCGGCTCCTTCGACATGGTCACGTCGAGGATCTTGTGGTCGGCCGGGTTGGCGGCCTTGGTCTGGTAACTCACCAGGCCCGACTTGTCGGTGGTGAAGCCGTCGCACTGGCCGCTATCGTAGGCCGCGAAAGTCGGATCTGCCTCCTGGAAGACCACCGCCTCGAACGTCAGATTGCGCTGGCGGAAGTTGTCGGCCAGGTTCAACTCGGTGGTGGTGCCGGTCTGCACACAGATGCGCGCGCCCTCCATGTCCTCCAGCGTGTCGATGCCACTGTCCTTGCGCACCATCATGCCCTGGCCATCATAGAAGGTGACCGGCCCAAAATCAAGGCCGACCGAGCCGTCGCGGGTGAGCGTCCAGGTGGTGTTGCGGATCAGCACATCGACCTCACCCGACTGCACGGCCGTGAAGCGCTCCTGGGCAGTGAGCGGGCGATACTCGACCCTGGTCGGGTCGTCGAAGATCGCGGCGGCGACGGCCTTACAGAAGTCGACGTCGAAGCCGCTGAAGTTACCGGCGCTGTCGACGTTGCCGAAACCGGGCAGCACCTGGTTCACGCCGCAGATCAGCTTGCCGCGGCTGATGATCGTCTGCAGGCGCCCGCCGGCGGTGGGCTGAGCGGCGGCGCCGCCGGCCGGGGCCGGGGCAGCGGTGGCAGCAGGCGCGGTGGTGGGCGCGACGGCTGCAGGGGCCTCGGTGGCGGCGCCGCCGCTCAGCCCACCGCCGGCGGGCGCCTGGGTGGCCGGGGCCTGGGGCTGCTGGCCACCGCACGCCGCCAGGAAGAGGGCGAGCGCGCCGGCCAGCACTCCGAGCATCTGTCGTCTCATGGGTCTCCTCAATACTCTGAGCGGCGCTCGACCACCGACCGTTTCGGGGCGAGGCGCCGCGGCGAACCACGGGTTGCTCATGGGGCAAAGACACGGCGCCGGAGTGGGCCGCCGCTCCCGTCACACCTGGTGCTCAGATTCAAGAGGTGTAAACAGTTACACGTCAGCGCCTGAGCTGTGATGCGGCGCACGTGGCCGAATCTCGATATGGTTTGCGAGCTTGTTACGCTTGGAATATCGCGCATTGTACCATAGCCAACCGCCCGTGGCAACCGTTCTGGTCGCCGCCGGCGGTGGACGGTGGGTCTGCTCTCAGGTATAGGGTTTTTGGGATGTGCGCCCCCAGGCCCCGCATACCCCACCCCCCTACCCCCTCTCAAGGGTAGAGTTTTTGGG
>JACAEO010000073.1 GCA_013388805.1 Chloroflexota bacterium | reverse complement strand
GGATACCCGACGATTGGTGGCGGGGGCCAATCTCTCCATCAGGGTCGCGCCCTCAGGGGGATATCGGCCTCACCACCAACACCCACATGATACCAGGGGGGGTGAGGGCAAGCAGCGCATCAGGACGCTATCCGCCAAAAACCCTCCACCTGAGAGGGTTGGGAGGGGGGCCGAGTCGCGCGCAGCGCCGTAGGTGCAAGATATTGGGACCAGGTGCCGTTCGACGGGTGGCCCGCCCGCATGCGGGCCGGGGGCCCGCGTACCCAGGAAGGAGCGGCGGGCTGCCCGCCAGGCCAGGGCCATGATTGACCCGAACGAACCGCAGAATGTCGAGGAGAGCGTGCGCCGCGTGCGCCGCGGCTGCACGTTTGTCGCGGCGCTGTTTGTCGCATTCGCCGTGCTCTTCACCAGCGCCACCGGCAATCTGGCCTTCTTGCTGCTGCTGATCGTCGCGCTGGCGATCTTCATTTTTGCCCGGAGCGTCAGGTGATACCAGGTGGCATTGGCAATCCCGCATGGTCCCGCTCATCTCCACAGCGTTCCAGCGCCACACAGGGCTTGGTCGAGCTGTAGAGCTGTGCAGGTGTGGAGCTGGGCCAATGCGATGCCAGCAAGCAGAATCGGTATGAGACTATGCCGCCCTCCCGTCTAAGAGTCGTCCTATCGATCGCCGGCCTGGCCGCGATTGCCGCCTCGCTGCTGCTGGCCTTCCAGGATCCTTTTGGGCTATGGCACTGGGTGCTGCTGCTCGTCGCCGTGGCCTGTCTGCTCGCCTCACGGCGGCTCGGCTCGTGATTGAACGCCTTGCAGCCCGCTGCGCCCGTGTAGTGCGCGAGTGTCCGGTAGATGTAACGACGAGCCACTGGCCGTGGCCGTGCGCCCGGCTGTGGTATACTCACCCAACAGCGGAGCAGCGCCCGCCGCAAGGAGCAGGCGATGAGAGTGCGCACCAGCGCCCGCAGCCACGTCGGGCAGCGGCGTGAGGTCAACCAGGACGCCTATGGTGTCGAGCAGCCCGGTGCGGCAACCCTGCTGATCGTCTGCGACGGCATGGGTGGGCACCTCGCCGGCGAGGTGGCGAGCACCCTCGCCGTGGACACGATCAGTGCCAGCTTTCGCCCCGAGGCCGACCCGGACGAAGCGCTGCGCACCGCCTTCACGGCGGCCAATGACCGCGTCTATGGTGAGGGCCACGGCAGCATGGGCACCACTGCCGTCGCCGCGCTCTTGCTGCACAACCAGCTCTATGTGGCCAATGTTGGGGACAGCCGCGCCTACCTCGTCCGCGAAGGGCAGATCACCCAGATCTCGCATGATCACTCCTTCGTCTCCGACCAGGTGGCCGCCGGGCTGATGACCCCGGACGAGGCCCGGGCCTCCAATGTGCGCAATATCATCACCCGGGCCCTTGGCCATTCCGCCGAGGTCGCGGTTGACCTGTTCAGCCACGATCTGCGCCCGGGCGATACGGTGCTGCTCTCGACCGATGGTATGCACGGCCTGATCACGGATGCGGAAATCGCCGAGATCGCCAGCATGTTCCCACCCGAACAGGCCGCCCAGCAACTGGTTGACCGGGCCAATGAGCGCGGCGGTATCGACAATATCACCGTGGTCATTGCCCAGGTCGATCAGCTGGACGAACCGGTCCCCGCCACGCCAGCCGCGGCTCCCGGTGCGAGCGAGGCCCCGGCTGCGCCCCCCGCACCCACCGAGCGTCCGCTCAGCCGGCTCGGGCTCACCCTCGCCGCGCTGACCCTGGTCCTCCTGGTTGGGGTCGGCGGGCTGCTCTGGGCCGCGCCCGGCGGCGCGCACGCACCGGCGGTGGCGCCTACCGCCCCTGCGCCCACTCCCGCCATCCCCTCGCCGACCGTGAGTGTCACGCCGGCCATACCGGATCGGTAGTCGCCTGATGAAGGTTGATACATTCATCGGGTAGTCCGCTCGACCGGCCCACCGTGGACCCAATGCCCGTGTAACCGAATGTAACGCAGGCGGGCTTTGCACGCGGTAGCCGGGCCGTTTACGGCGACGGCGACCCCGGAGAGCTGACGTTGCATCAGCCCTGGCGTCGCACCGTCCAGGGCTTGGCGGTTCCCGGCGGAGATGCTACAATATTCTCCGCAAGGATGTTCGTGTGCCGGGGGGCCCTATGTCGATCCAACTGCTCGACGCGACGGTGGCGGCGCAGATCGCCGCTGGCGAGGTGGTGGAGCGGCCGGCATCGGTCGTCAAGGAGCTCGTTGAGAATGCTCTGGACGCCGGGGCGCGGCGGATCAGCGTCGAGGCCCGTGGCGGCGGCCTGCGCGAGCTCAAGGTCCAGGACGATGGCTGCGGCATCGCGGCCGCCGAGGTGGAGCTGGCCTTCGAGCGCCACGCCACCAGCAAGCTCCGCAGCGCTGAGGACCTCTGGAACATCACCACGCTGGGCTTTCGTGGCGAGGCGCTGCCCTCGATCGCCAGTGTGGCCCAGGTGGTCTGCATCACCCGGGCGGCCCACGAAGAGCTCGGCACCGAGCTGCGCATTGCTGGCGGTGAACTGCAGGCCCGCAGCGCGCGGGGCTGCTCGCCTGGCACCAGCATCAGTGTGCGCAACCTCTTCTACAATATCCCCGTGCGCCGCGAGTATTTGCGCTCCGAGGCCACCGAGCTCAGCGCGGTCAGCGCTGTCGTGCAGCAGTATGCGCTGGCCTACCCCGAGGTGCGCTTTACCCTGTTGCTCGAGGGGCGCCTCGCGCTGCAGACCAGCGGCGATGGCGATCTGCGCGCGGTGGTGATCGAGCTCTATGGCCTGGAGGTTGCCCGGCAGTTGCTCGCTGTCGCGGCCAGCTATGGCGAGGGCGAGCAGGCGGTGCAGGTCACCGGCCTCGTCTCGCCCCCTGGCCTCACCCGGGGCTCGCGGGGCTACCTGCATCTCTTCGTCAACCGCCGCGCACTGCAACCCCGTGGCGCGATCGCGGCCGTGGTCGAGGAAGCCTACCACACCATGCTCATGAAGGGCCGCCACCCGCTCGCCGTGCTCGACCTGCGGGTCCACCCGCTGGCCGTGGATGTCAATGTTCACCCCACCAAGAGTGAGGTGAAGTTCCGTTACGCGCCGCGTGTGCTCGGCGTGCTGGGCCGCGCCGTGCGCGAGGCCCTGCTGAGCGGCGCCGATGTGCCCACCTGGGCCGATGACGACGGCGCGCTGCAGCGGCGCTTCGAGCTGCGCCAGCTGGGCGCGCCGGCCCCGCAGGGCCCTGAGTCCTCCGCCTGGGGGGTGGGCGCCTCGGCGTGGGACCGCGAGCATAGCCGCTGGGACGCCGGGGGCAGCGGGGCGGTGGAGCCCGCGCCACGCGAGCCGCTGCCCCCCTGGGTGATGCCCGGCGCGCCGGAGCCTGACGCCAGCGAGCGCGCGGCCCCGGCGGAGGCGCCGCAGCCTGGCCCGGCACTGCCGCCGCTGCGGGTCGTCGGCCAGGTGGGGCTGACCTATATCGTGGCCGAGGCCCCTGAGGGCATGTACCTGATCGACCAGCACGCCGCCCACGAGCGCATCACCTACGAGCGGCTGATGGCCCAGTACGCCCAGGGCGCCGTGGAGTCACAGGGCATGCTCTTGCCCCAGGCGGTACCCCTCGCGCCCGCGGCGACCGCCCTGCTGCTGGGCAATCGCGAGCAACTGGCCGCCTGGGGCTTCGCCATCGACGCCTGGGGCGACGGTGTGCTGGTGCGCGCCACACCCGCCACGCTGCCCCCCGAGGAGCTGAGCCGCGCCCTGCACGAGCTCGCCGACCGCCTGGCGGGCCGCGGGGGCTCCAGCCCCCTCGACTGGCGCGAGGCCATGCTGATCACCCTCGCCTGCCATACCTCGGTGCGCGCCGGCCAGCCGCTTAGCCTCGAAGAGATGCGCCAGTTGTTACGCCAGCTGGAGCAGTGCGTCAGCCCTCGCACCTGTCCTCACGGCCGGCCAACCATGATCCTCATGACCCCGGCGCAGCTCGAGCGCCAGTTCGGACGTCGCACGTAGCGCCGCCCCACGCGCCCCGGGGCCGTCCCGGCGCCCCGGGGCCGGCCCGCAGCCGCATCCCGCGCCCCTACAAGGCTACCGCCGTAAAGGGCACCGTGCACGGTACAGCGGGGGCAACGTGCATGACCCGTGGCCCCAGGTCCATCACCAGGCCACAGATGCTCTCCCCCCGGTCGAGGCGTGGCACCCGCGGATCGGGGTGGCGGCAGATGCAGCGCGGCTCACCCCCGTGGTCGCTGAGCACAGCCTGCAAGGCCGCCACATCGAGCTGCCCTGCGCCGGCGCGCAGCAACTCCCAGGCCCGCCCGTGCCGCTCACGTGAGGTGGAGGTGGGCTCCAGTGGACACTCGCCCGCCATGGTGGACGTATCGACACAGTGGTTGGCGTGCACCAGCAGGCCCCCCTCCGGGTGCACCTCGGCGATGCCCCCGGGTGTGATCTCCAGGCTCACCAGGTCGCCGGTGACGCTGGCCAGCGTGATGCACGACGAGGCGCCTGGTGGCGCCAGGCCGGCCAGCGCGCGCGCCTCGGCGAAACTGCGCGCCTGTAGCAGCTTGCGCAGCAGCACGTGGACAGGCATGCCCACGCTGTGGCCATCCTCCCGCGAGCGCAGCAGATTGAGCGCCACGGCGATGCCGGCCTGGTTCAGGCCGCACTTGGCCAGCATGCCTGCCTCGGTCATCGTCAGGAGCTCAGGCCCGTCGGGGGCGCGCACGCGCAGCATGATGCAGGCGGCCCGCTGGTCGCCCTGCCAGTCCCAGGTCTGGGCCAGCAAGCTGGCGCCCTCCGCCGTAGCCGGGCCGGTGGCGGCGACGGTGGTGCACTCGCCATCATCAACGGCAGGCGCGCTCCAGGCCACCGGATCGCGCTCGTCCGGCTCCGCGGGATGCTCGGGCACACCGGCGGCCCGGTTGCGGGCGCGGGCGGCGGGCCCCGCGGGGTGGTAGGTGCCCGCCGGGATGCCGGCCAGCAGCTCGGTGCGCACATTGAGCGCGATGATCGCAGCCAGCGAATAGCCCGCGCCAGCGGCGATGCCGCGCATTTCCTCCAGCAGCTCCGGGGCGAGCTCGCTGAGCAGCGGGATGAAGCGCTCCGCTTCGGCCTGGCAGGCGGCCCAGTCGAGGCCACGCCGCGCGGCGAAGAGCCGGGCATAGCTGGCAATGCTGTGACCGATCAGGGGCGCGGTGGCCAGGCCATAGGCGTGCCCGCGCGCATATGGTGCGCCAGCGATCGTCACCTCGGGGAACATAGCTTGCTCCTCGGGGCCTGGCTCCTGCCTGCCCCGCAAATGCGGCGGCGGCAAAGCGAATTGAGGCTCGCTTCGCCGCCCTTATACCAAATCCAGTTGGCAGTTCCGCATTGTCGTTGCCGTCATCGCTCATCGTGACGCCATGTGCGGCAATCTGCAATCCAAAATCTGCAATCGAAAATGGTATTATACACGTTTCGTTGTCGCATCGGGTATGGTTCAGAGTCGGCCACTTCTGCTCGAAAGTTGCTCCACCGCTCTACACCTCCACATCTCCACACCTCCACACAGCCGATCTGCAGAGCTGCAGAGCGGTGGAGGTGAAGACCGGACTGTCAGGCGGTGTTGCCCCGTGTCTTAGTGGCGCTCCTCCTCGCGCCGCTCGGTGAAGAATCGGCCCAGGAAGAAGCCCGTGCCCACCCCGAGCAGAAAGCCGACCAGCGAAGGCATGATCCACTCCGTCGGCTCCTCGGGGACCGATTTGGCGCCCATGGCGGCCAGTTGATGGCTGCCCTGCTCCACCTGCTTGCTTACGCGCCTGGCAGCCTTCTGCACCTGCTTGCGGCTCCGCTTGACCTGGTCGGCCAGGTCCATGGCGTCTACCCGCTCAGCCAGGCGGGCGAGGGTCTTCGCGATCTGCTCACCGGTCTCGTTGTCAACCCGCTCGCGGATCGTCTCGGCAAGTTGCTCGACCGCGGCAGCGGCGCTGTGCTCGATCTGGTCGATCCCTCGCTCGAGATTCGTCTTGCGGCTGAAGACACCCATGGGTTGCTCCCTTCTACATAATGACGGCGCTCTACGCCGGGTTGCCGGCGAGCCGGCCCCGACGCGCGCCCGTGGCAGCCATGTACCCCGGCAACGGGCAATTCTCTCCTCGACTCCATAGTACCGCATCGTGCAAGCCGCTGTACCAGCGCCACAGGGCGAGGCAACGTCGGAAAGCGAACACACCCTCCCAATATTCCAATGATAATACTACAGTTGTTACGCAGTGGCCGGTACGCGCACGCCGTCGGCGTAATGGATATGATTGCCGCACATGGCGTCACGATGAGCGATGACGGCAACGACAATGCGGAACTGCCAACTGGATTTGGTATCACATAGACCGTGGTTGGCTGCCCCTGCCAATCTCCGGCAGGGGCAGCCCGGCGTGCAATACCATCCTAACGCCTGACGAGCGGCAGGAAGAGCTCTGGTTGGGCCGGCGGTGCGGGCGTGGGGGTGGGTGGGAGCGGCAGCTGATCGGTCACGGTCCAGGTAAAACGCGCCGGTGAGAGGTCAACGTAGCCCTCGGTGTCGATCGCCCGCACGCGGAAGGTGTGTGCGCCCTTGCTCAGACCGTTGTAGACGGTGGGGCTGGAGCAGGTGATGTACGGCTCGCCGTCGAGGCTGCAGGCGAAGCCGCCGATCCCGCGCTCGCCCGCGGTGGCGCTGAAGCTGAATGTGGCGCTGGTCGCGGTCGTCGGGTCGCTCGGCCCGGCGGTGATCGCGGTGTCGGGCGGGTTCGCCGTGGTGATCGCCACGACCACGCTGCCGGTCACGCTGGTCACACGGCCGGCGAGGTCGGTGGCTCGCACCACCACCGCCAGCGTGCGGCCCTGGGGATCGGTGACGGGCACTGCGGTGCGCCATGTGCCGTTGCCGAACGTCACATCGCTAAAGGGCGCCCCGTCCACGCTGATCTGCACCGCGGCCAGGCCCACACGGTCGCTCGCCGTGCCGTTGAAGCGCAGGATGTTGCTGCCCGGCCCGTAGCTGTCGGCCACGGTCAGTGGCGAGTCGTCTAGCGTGACGACCGGATCCTGCGTGTCCAGGGTGAACTGCACAGGGAAGAGGGTGGTTTGTACGCGGCCGGTCCAATCGGTGGCACGGGCGACGAGGGTGTGTGGCCCCTCGTCGTTCGGCGTGACCGTCACTGTGCGCCGGTTGCGCCGCACGTTGTCGGCCTGGGCGAAGCTGGCCGTGTCCACCACCGTGCCGTCGAGGCTGAGGGTTACCTCGCGCAGCGGCTGATCCGCCTCGGCAGCCACCTCAACACTCACGGCTCCGCTCGATGCGACGTAGGCATCGGGGGCGGGCGCCACCACCACGGCGATGGGCGGGCCGGCCGCAGCCGCGGCCAGATTCACCGCGGTGTTGATCGTGGTGCAGTTGCCGTTCACGTCGCAGGCCCGGGCCGTGCGGGTGAACTGCCCGACGGACTCCCACTGGCTGTACGTGCGGGCCAGCCCGTCGCGGACGGTCAGGTCGGGGAAGAGGCTCCGGATGATCGGGTCGTCGTCGAAGGAGCGGGTGGGCGGCGGCAGGTTCGTGCCGGGGCAGCTGAAGCTCACCTCGCTCAGGTAGCGGTCCTGGGCGCCGCAGACGTAGCGCACCGCGCTGCGGTAGCCGTTCACGGCCTGGTCGAAGTAGGCCGCAGCAGAGGTTTGCGCCGTCAGCACCACCCGTGGTGCCAGACTGTCCACCACGCCGCGCCAGAGCCTGGGCGTGATGGCCCGGTTGCCGAGCATGTCGCTGCTCCGCAGGTCGAGCTGGAACTCGCCTTCGAGTCCCGTGGGCACGGATAGGCTCCAGGTCGTATTGGTCGCACCGGCACCGCGCTGGGCCAGCGACACGGGATACCATTGCCGGTCGGCGGCGGCGAAGAGCGCCTGCACCTCGGCGAGGGTGAGGGCGTGGGCGACGATTGTCAACTCATCCAGCGCACCCTGGAGGAACAGCGGCGGCCCACCCTGCACCTGGGTCTGCCCGCCGATCTGCAGGATGTCGGCGCTGGCGAAGCTGCCGGTGACGGCGCTGGTGTCGCGCAGCACGCCGTCCACGTAGAGGCGGGCCTGGCCGCTGGCCCGATCAACGCTGCCAACGATGAAGTGCCACTGGTTGTCGTTCAGGGCCGGGCCGCCGCTCACCCGCAGCTGTGTGCTCCCGTTGCCGAGGTCGAAGGCGGCCACGCCCCCGACGAGGCCGAGGCGGTAGCTCTGCTGGCCACGGCCCTTACGGACGATCACCGCGTCGGCCTGGCCGGTGCGGAGCCAGCCGGCCACACTGAAGCTCTCCTGGGCACCAAAGTTCAGGCTGGCGGCGTCGTCCACGCGGAGCGGTTGTACGGCTCCGTTGAAGTCGAGCGCTCGATCCACCCGGCCTGCTGCTGTGGTCGCACAGGTTGGGGCCTGGTCGCAGACGGTGTTGTTGCCGAAGCCCGAAACGTCGCTGTAGAAGGCCACCCCGGCCGGCTCGTCGAAGGGCAAGCGCAGCACAGCGTCGGACAGGGGCAGCACCTGGTTGATCGGGGCGAAGCTGGCCTCCAGGCTGTCGATCCCTACCGGGCTGTTGACGTCGCTAATCACGCCGCTCAGCGCGAGCGTGCCGGTAATCACCGCGCGGGCGTTGTCCTGAGCACTCAGGGCCACGCGGGGCGCCGCGGCGTCCAGCGCCAGGTTCTCCTGGTTCGTCGCGGTGTTGCCGACGGCGTCGGCGGCGCGTAGCTCCACGATGTACGAACCGGTCGGGTCGGCCAGACCGACGGGGAACAGGTAGCTCGCGCTCCACTGCCCGCCGCTGAGCACCACCGGCTGCCAGGGGTTGATCGTCGCGGCGTCATCCTGGCGTCGTACCCGCACCTGGATCGAGTCGAGGACGAGGCCGCTGCCGTCCCGGATCTCGCCGCTGCCGCCGAACAGGCCGACCTGCGGGTCATCGATGAAGCCGCCCACGCTCACGGCCCACTGGCCGTTGGCGGTGCGGGTGGGGACGAACGGTACGGTGGGCACGTTGAGGAAGTTGATCCGGGGCGCGAAGCCGTCGGCACGCACGGTGATGCCGGGGCCGGGGTTTTCGACGTTGCCGGCGTTGTCGGTGGCCCTGGTCTGGATGACAAACAGGCCGTCGTCGATCACGAGCGGAAAGCTCCAGGCCTCGCGGCCGTCGGCGAGTTGCCAGGGGCCGTTGTTGACCCGCACCTCCACCCTGGCCACGCCAGATTCGGTGTCGCTGGCCGTACCGCCGATGATCAGCGTGGTCGGCCGGCCAGGCTGAGCGCCCCGGACGTACTGGTCGTTCTGGAGCGAGGTAAGGCCCGAGGTGGGCAGGATGCCGTCAACGGTCACGGGCAGGCTGCCATTGGCAGTGATCGTGCCGCCGTTGTTCGGCCGCTGTCCGGTAACCTGGCTGCTGATCGTGCGCGGGCCGGAGGCGGCGTTGCTGGCGACCGTGACCGGCGTGGCCTGGCTGACGCTCTGCGAGCCGCTGAACGTGGTCGGGCTGAAGGGCAGGGTGGCGTTGACGGTGGTGTTGCCGAGGCCGTCGGGCAGGCTCACGGCGAGCTGGCTGGGGCTGAGGGCCACCAGCGTGACGACGGTCGTGGTGTAGGTGAAGCTCTGGCCCAGGCCGACGATGCCGTCTGAATCGCTGCTGCTGGTGAGCACGCTGATCAGCGGGGCGTTGGTGACATCAGGCGAGAAGGGGCGGTTCTGGCTGTCCACCCGGTTGGCCGGGTTGGGATCGCTCGCCAGCTGCCGCTCCACGGCGTCGCTGATGCCGTCGTTGTCGGCGTCTACGCTGAGGGGGTTTGAGGAGACGCGGACGGTCAGGGCGTTGGCGCCGTCGATCACCACGTCCCAGCCGCCTTCCCAGGTAGTGGTTGGCTGGCAGGTGGTGGTGTCGTAGCGCTGGTGCCAGAACTCCTGGGCGTCGGGTACCCCGTCCTGGTCGCTGTCGGCGTTGCCCGGGTTGGTGCCGAACAGGGCCTCCTGGCCGTCGGTGAGGCCGTCGTTGTCGGTGTCGCAGCGGGTGGGGTTGAAGGCTGCGCCACGGGAGCGGCGGTCGAACTCATAGCCGTCGGTGAGGCCGTCGCCATCGGTGTCGGGCCTGGTGTCGTCCGGGTCGAGGCCGGCCAGGGACTGCCGGCGCACCCCGTCGCCGTCGCCGTCGCCGATCGGCGTGAAGCGCGCATCCCAGCTCAGGCGCAGCCCGCCGTCAGCGCTGGCGACGGTGGCGAGAAAGTCGTCGAGGGTGGCGGGGAACACGTCGAAGACCAGGGGTTGGAGCGCGCTGGAGCTGCTGTCGGCCAGGTCGCGGGTGTAGCACACACCGAGGATCAGCAGGCCCCAGCACTCGTAGGCGGGGATGGCGTAGCCGAAGTTCAGGGTGAGCGGGAACGAACGGTTCAGGCCCGCGCTCAGGGTGAGGCCGCTGAGCGGTGGCGTGGTCTGGGCGGCCTGGCCGCGATACATCGGGCTCGCCAGGTACTTGCGGTCCTCGCGCACGTTCTGCCAGGCGGTGTTCATCTGGTTGCGCGCGACGCTGACCGTCTCCTTGTTCCCACCACTCAGGGTGTATCTGAACGTGCTGGTGCGCAGGTTGTCGGCTGAGAACAGCCACATGTAGGGGTAGATCAGCACGCCGTCCTTGGGATCGGGGTCCTTGTGGACGATCGTGGTGGTGACGGCCATCGTCACGCTGAGCTGGTTGCCGGCGGAGTAGCCCCTGCTGGGGTCGGCGAGGCGGGCGTTGGGCGCGCCGGTGGTGAGCAGGTCGGCGCGGCTGGTGTCAACCATGGGACTGTAGTTGTAGAGCGAGAAGGCCAGACCCTTGATCGCGGCCGTACCGAGGGTAAAGCAGGCGCCGCCCAGGCCGGGCACCGTGCGCAGGGCGTCCACGCCCAGCTCGCAGATTGCGCCCAGGATCGCGTCGATCAGGCCGATAATGCCGACCAGCAGCGCACCGATCAGGGTGGCTGCGAGGGCAAAGAGCAGCACGGCGTAGATCGTGGCCGCGATCGTCTCGGCCAGGGCGCGGTTGAACTCGGGGCTGAAGGCCGAGACTCTGTTGGCGACCATACTGTAGATGAAGAAGCCCCAGGTGATCGCAACCCCGATCACCAGGCCGATCACCCCGGCCGCCTTGCACGATCCCGCCAGCTCGGTGCTGAGGGTGAAGGCCGCCGTCGCGGAGCGGCCGATGCTCTTGAAGGCGTCGACGAAGTCCAGCAGCGTCAGGAGCGGTTTCACCACCGTGAAGTAGGTGATGATGCCGGTGACGACGGTTTTAAAGATGATACTGACTGCCAGGTTGTCCACGAAGAAGTAGGAGATCAGGGTGCCCACAAGGGCCAGGGCGACCAGCACCACCCCGGCGGCCAGCAGCCCGGCTGCCACGCGCACCACCGGGCTGCCGTAGCCGAGCACGGTGACGAGCTGCTTCGCCGTCTTCACCGCCTCCTGGGCAGTGGTCTTGAGCTCCTTGTACAGCTTGCCAAGCTCTTTGAGCACCGTGGTCTGGTTGACGAAGCGGGCAGTGATCACGAAGCTGGCGATCTCCTTCACCACTACGTTGCTGCCGGTCAGGATCACGCGCACCAGACCGGCGTACTGGGGGTCGTTCCTGGTGCCATATTTGTAGGCCACCAGCACGTTGTTCTGCTGCACCACCCGGTTGAGACCGGCAATCAGCTGGGAGCTGTACAGGTTCATCAGCATCACCCGGCCGGCACCGAGATCGCTGTCGGTCGGGTCGTCCCCCGGCAAGGGCTGGGTGGCCGGTGAGCGCCGCTCCAGCTCGTTCCACCAGCTCTCGGTGTCGCAGGCAGACCAGACGGGCGTGGCCCCGGCCGGTGCGCAGAAGGGCGTCCACTGGACACGGGCCGTCGTCAGTAGCGGTGTGGCCGGCTGGCCGGCTGGCTGAAAGTCCACGGTCAGGCTGCCGCCGTTGATCACGATGGTACCGTCGGCGGCGCGGCGTCCATCCAGGCCCACGGCACGGGCGCGATCCTCTTGCGCGAACAGCAGCAGCGGCTTGATGCTGTTGTCGGTGGCCCAGCGCGGGTTGAACTGGCTGCTGAGGATGCGGGCCGTTTCGGTCATCGTGGTGGTGATCAGGGCCTGGTCGAAGGTCGGGTAGTCCTTGCGCTCGACCCGCAGGTAGTTGGGGATGGCCCAGCGCTGATCCTCGTTCACCGCAGCGTTGCCGAGGCGGTCGAAGCGCCGCACAAGCTCGCTGAGGTCCACGTCGCGCCGGCCGTCGTTGTCCTGGTCACGCCCGCTGAGGAAGGCGTTGTCGAGGCCAGCCGAGAGGGCGGTGAGCGCGGGTTCGTCCTTCAAGTTCGGATCGACGGCCGGGTCCTCGTAGACCACGGCGACGCTGGCGCCGTTGTCCTCCTTGACGTTGAGGCCGGTGAGCGTCCAGCTATCGTAGTAGGTCTGCACCACCTGGGCCTGGTTGCGGATGTAGCCGTCGCTGCCGCAGCCCTGCTGGGCGGCGTTGGCGGCCGTGGGGTCGCAACGCACGTCGTTCAGCACCTGTACCACCCAGGCCAGGCGCACCTGGTGGGGCGTGGCCCAGCTGCCGGTGGGCAGGTAGCGCATCCGCCCGCTGAAGGCCACGCGCTGGCCGGATTTCTCGTCGGTGACGACGTTGAGCGGCAGGTAGGCAACCCTGGTCGCCCCGCCGGGGACGAAGTCGTTGACGGTGATGTTGTAGGGCGAAAGATCGCTCTGGGGCGGCAGATTGCCGTCGGCGGCGTTGAAGCGAATCTCCAGCATTGGGATGAGCTTCATGTCGCCGAAGTACTCGTTCGGGCTGATCGCACGGCCCTGGGCCTGGGCCAGATCGGCGTAGGTGCGGCCGTCGCTGTCGCGGATCTGGCCAACGCTCTCCAGGGGCCAGTCCAGCACGTTGAGGGCAAACCAGAGCCGCTGCTGGTTGCTGGGGCGCAGCTGGAACTCCACAAACGTCGGCCTGCCTGCGGCCAGGTTGTTCACCCGCAGGTTGAGGGGGCTGGCCTCGCTGAAGGTCGGGGCGAGTGTGCTGAAGGGCGACAGATCCCTGGCATCGGGCACGCCGTCGCCGTCGTTATCGACGTCGAAGGCGTCGGGCACGCCGTCGCCGTCGGTGTCGTCGGGGACGTCATTGGTGTCGATGTCGTACTCCAGCCCGTCGGCGATCCCGTCGCTGTTGCTGTCCACCTGGCGTGGGTTGAGGAACCAGCGCTGGCCGTTGAAGGTGCTCCCCCTGGCCTCGATGTTGTCGGTGACACCGTCTTCGTCGCTGTCGTTGAAGGCCGGATCGGTGCCGACGCGCTCCTCCTGATAGTCGGTCAGGCCGTCGCTGTCGCTGTCTACGCCGTTGTCGATGAGCAGAACATTGGGCTGGAACCGATCCGGAAGCGTCTCGGAAACCCCGTCGGGAGCCACGGGTATCTCGGGCGTGTCCAGCGGGTCGGCGTGGGGATCGAACGGCGCTGACCGCTGAAGCTGGCGGAGTTGCGCCTGCTCGGCCCGCTCCTGATCGCTGGCGGCGGCCTGGGCGGCCTGGGCGTCGAGGAAGCTGCGGACGCGCATGCCCTGGAGCAGCGGGCCGGCCACCAGGGTGACGATCAGGGTGAGCGAGAGCGCCACGGCTAGCCGCTGCGCGTGCCGGTAGCGGATCAGCGCCCCCATACAGGCCAGGGCTGCCAGCAACACGAGTGCGACCAATGGGTCGGGCACGGCGCCGGTGACGGCGGACAGGGAGCCGAGGGCCGGCACCTGCCCGTAGGCCGAGAAGCTGGTATCGATCGTCGCGCTGACCTGCTCGCCGCCCTGCTCGGGGAAGTGCAGCGTAAGCAACTGGCGCAGCGGCAGCCCGTCCTGGCCGACCCACAGCTCGCCGCTGCCGGTCAGTTCGCTGTAGGCAGCGGGCACGCCGGCCTTCATACCGGGCGGCAGGGTTTCACGGGCGCGCAGCGCCCGGTCGAGTTCGGCGCGCATCGTGGCGGCGAGCGCGGGGCCGTCGATGCGGAAGGTAAGCCGCGTGAAGCTGACCCCGGCGCGGGTCTCGGGTGGGTGGGCCTGTACGTTGCGGGCCGCACCCAGGTAGGTCATCAGGTCACCACTCGGCGCGAAGCTGTCGGCCACACCGGGGCGCTCCTGCCAGGGGCCGCTGCTGGTGCGAATGAAGGTCTTGCCGTTGGCCACGCGCAGGCCGAGGGCGTCCTCGACTGCGAGCGCCGAGCCCTCGCCAGACCAGAGCTGCATCTCGGCCTGCCGGCGGTCCAGATCGACCTGGCCCTCAAGGTAAAGCCGGGTGCTCGTGCTGGAGCGGCCGACGTTGCTCACGCTGCTGCTGGGCGTGGTCACCTGAAGCACGTCGCCCGCGAAGTGGTACGAGCCGGCCTCGCGGGCCCTGGCGATGGCCGCCGCCACCTGATCCTGGTTGCGGGGCAGGACGCGCAGCGCCGGCACCAGCCACAGCGCGGTGAGGGCGAGTACGACCACCAGGATCGGCAGGACGATCGGCGTGCGTGGTCGGGCCGAGGGCGAGGCGGGGCGCGGTGTCGCGTCCGGGGCATGGTGTGCAGGCGTCGACATAGGGATCCTCCCAGCTGAGCCCGCTAGCGGGTAAGCAAGGCGTGGGGCTGACGGGCGAAGGAACGTATTGGGCGACCGGCGGCTAGACGAAGTGTAGTCGTGCAGCGTAAGGAGTCCGTACCGGCAGGGGCCGGCATTGGTAAAAATCCGGTAGAGCGGGCAAGGGCAATCTGCGTCATCTGCAGCTGGGCAGGGCTGAGCCACTGTGGCAGGGCCGTGCTATACTGAGCCAATGCCCCCAGATGGCACACGTGAACTAAGGCATCGTTCACACTCGCTTGACAATCTGGCCTTCACCTCCACAGCTCTAGAGCTCCATAGACCAGTCATGCGGGGCCGTGGAGCAATGGTCAGGCTGGGAGATCCAGGTCTGAGACATGCCTAAGACAGAGGAGTTGTGAGCATGCCTCGTCTTGCCGTGACCCTGCTCGGTGGTTTCGCCGTGGCTGTTGAGGGACGTCCGGTCCAGCGGTTCGAGAGCGACCGGGTGCGGGCGCTGCTGGCCTATCTGGCGCTGCCGCCGGGCCGCGCTCACAGCCGTGCCCACCTGGCCGATCTGCTCTGGCCCGGCCAGCCCGCCGATGCTGCCAGGGCCAATCTCCGCAACACCCTTTCCCGACTGCGCCACGCGCTCGACGACCACGATCCCAGGCGGCCGCTGATCCTCGCCGACCAGCGTACGGTCGCCCTGGCTGCCGGCCCCGAGGTGGTGTGCGACGCGGCGCATTTCGTCGCCCTGGCCGACAGGTGCGCGGCCCACGAGCACTGGCAACTTGAGGCGTGTCGCACCTGTGCGCCCCAGTTCCGTGAGGCCGCCGAGCTCTACCAGGGTGCGCTGCTCGGCGATCTGTCGCTTTCGCACAGCCCGCACTTCGAAGAGTGGCTGCTCGCCAGCAGGGCGCGCCTGGAGCAGCAGGCGCTGGAGCTGTTTGGGGCACTTGCGAGGGCCGCCGAGGCCAGCGGCAACGCCGCTCAACTGCAGCTGTTCGCACGCCGCCAGCTGGTGATCGAGCCATGGCGCGAGCAGGCCCATCGTCAGCTGATGCTTGGCCTGGCGCTGGGCGGCGAACGGGGCGCCGCTCTGGCCCAGTACCGGCAACTCCAGACGTTGCTGGCCCACGAGCTGCGGCTTGAGCCGGAGGCTGCAACGCGTGAGCTTTACGAGCGCATCCGCACCACCACTCAACTTGACACCAGCGGCGGATCCGCCAACCCCCGCTTTCGGCTGCCGGCACCCCTCACCCCGCTGGTCGGCCGCGAGGGCGAGCTGGCTGCACTGCGCGCGCACCACGGCTGGCGGCTGCTCACCCTGACCGGCATGGGCGGCATCGGCAAAACCCGGCTGGCGCTGGAACTGGCCCGCGGCGAACTGGCCGCGTTCAGCCACGGTGTGTACTTTGTGGATCTGGCCCCGCTGCAGCGAGGCGACTCGATTGTCTCGGCGATCGGCGCTGCGCTCGACCTCGTGCTACATGGTGACCCCGAGGCCGCGCTGATCAACGCGCTCCGTAACAAGCAACTGCTGCTGATCCTCGACAACTGCGAGCACGTGCTGGACGACCTCGGGATCGTCGCGGCGATCCTGGAGGCCGCGCCCCAAGTGCAGATCCTGGCCACCTCACGGGAGCGGCTGAACCTGCGCGGCGAACAGGTCTATCTCGTTGAGGGGCTCGCCTACCGTGCAGAGGGGGACGAGCCACTGGCGGCCGAGCCGCCGGCAGTGCGGCTGTTTGTGCAATGCGCTCGCCGTGTCATGCCCTCGTTCGCGCTGGATGAGGAACAGCAGCGCGCGGTGCTGCAGATCTGCCGGCTGCTCGAGGGATTGCCCCTCGGGCTGGAGCTGGCGGCGGCCAGAGCCGACGCTCTGAGCCCGGCTGAGATCGCGGCCGAGCTGAGCCGCAGTAGCCGTTTTCTGGAGGGCGGCTGGCGCGATGTCCATCCGCATCAGCGCAGCCTCCACGCCGCCTTCGACTGGTCGTGGCGGCTGCTTGGCAGCGACGAGCAGCAGGCGTTATGCCGCCTGACAATCTTTCGGGGCGGCTGGACCCGTGAAGCCGCCGAGGAGGTTGTCGCGGTATCACACCAGCACCTGCTGCTGCTACTGCGGAAATCGCTGCTCCGCCGCGACGGCGATGGCCGCTACAGCCTGCTGGAGCCGCTGCGGCAGCTTGCGGCGGAGCGGCTGCCGGCCAACGTGGCCCACGCGGTGGCGGAGCGCCATTGTGCCTACTACCTCGAACTGATGGCCGCACAAGTACGGCAGCTTTCGGATGAGCAGCCACACCGGGCGATTGCCACGATCCGGCGCGAGCTGGACAATGTGCACCACGCCTGGTTCTGGGCCGTGGCCAATGGGCAGGCCCGGCTGCTGGAGGCTAGCCTCTACGCATTTAAGGAGTTTTACCTCTGGACGGGCCTGCTGGGCGAGGTTATCTGCAGCCTTGAGGCCGCGGCGGAGCGGTTGCGCGAGGCTGCGGACGCGCCCCACGTCGCCGCGGCCCGCTCGCGGATGTTAGGGCTTGTGGCGGGTCTCCAGCTTGCCCAGGGCCGCTACACCCTGGCGGCGCAGCGGGCCGAGGAGGCCGTGGCCATCAGTGTGCGCCTGGGTAGCCGCGAGGGCGAGGCCCACGCTCGGCTGGTGCTGGGGGTGACCCAGCTGGTGCAGGGCCCGGACGCGGGCGTTGACGAGCTGCAACGCGCGCTCACGATCGCCAGAGCAGCGATGGATTGCGGCGTACAGAGCGACCTGCCTGGCTACGACGAACTTCAGTGCTGTTACTGGCTGGCCTGGGCTTGCCACCGCCGCTGCGATTTCACCGCAGCACAGCGCTGGGCCGCTGAGGGGTTGGCGGTGAGCAGGCGGCTTGGCCGACAGCGCGGCGAGATCAGCTGCCTGTACCTCATGGCACTTGTCGCGCGTGATGCTGACGACGGTGCGGGATTGGAGCGCTGCGCTGAGCAGCTGGCTGCGGCAGCCCGGGTGAGCAGCTACCCACGGGCCGAAGGATTGGCAATGCACATTGGCGGCGAGTTGCTGGCGCGCCAGGGGCGCTATGTCGAGGCACGCGCCCACCTGGAGCGCGCCGTTAGGCTGCTTAAGGCAATCGGCGATGACGATCAGCTCGCCCTGGCGCTGGCCAGCCTGTGCCGGCTCGACACCAGTCTCGGCGCGACGTCCCGTGCCCTGGCCCAGCTCGACCAGCTCGACCGCCTGCGTGCAGCGGGGATTGGGCACCATTACAGCGCCGAGTGGGCGCTGACCGGCGGGCTGTTGGCAGTGTGCCGCGCTGCGTGGGACGAGGCGCTGGTGGCCGCCAGAAGCTGTGTGGACCTGGCCCGCCAGAGTGGTGAACGGCTGTGGGAGGCCCAGGGGTACCTGCTGCTCGGGCGCGCTCTGGAGCAGCTGGGCGACCCGGCTGCCGGGGTAGCCTATCAGCACGCGCTTGATCAGCTGTGTCTGATCGGTCACCAGCGTCTCGTGGCAGATGCTCAGGCCGGTCTGGCCCGGCTCGCGCTTGCCATTGGCACTGTGGTGCCGAGTAGCGCGCCGACCAGGGCCGCCGCCACCACCCAGGTCAGGCGTTCCGATCACGTGGGGTGCTGAGCGCACAGCCCATGGTTGCACGCGCCGCAGTCGTGCCCTCCCATGCCCTGGCGCGTCCCCCATACGATGACATCGCACGTGGTCACGCAGCGACCAACGCACGTGCCCGCGCACAGCGCTCGACAGGAGTAGTTGGCAGCTTGCCCTCACCCTTTCCCGGCGGAGGGTGACACCATCTCCGGATCGACGACAGCCGGCCACCGCCGCCACCTCGCCTCCCCCCGGCAGACCTGGCCCGGGTCGCGCAGCAGGGAACAGCATGGCGCGCC
The DNA here is from genome assembly GCA_013388805.1 of Chloroflexota bacterium. Classification (GTDB taxonomy): domain Bacteria; phylum Chloroflexota; class Chloroflexia; order Chloroflexales; family Chloroflexaceae; genus JACAEO01. The sequence continues at coordinate 2,526 of JACAEO010000073.1, read as the reverse complement.
AGCCAGGCGGAGACACCCTGATCGTCTAGTGCGATTGCAGATTGCAGATTTGCGATGGTAGATTGGGCGCGTCGCATCTGGACACGGTCGAGGTCGCGCTGATGCCCGAACAGGTCGCCTGGAACTGCACGAGGTACTGCGGCCCGGCGCGCGGTCGCATGTGTTCTCAGTACGCCGCGACCAGCACCTCGGCGGCGCGCTCACGTTCGCCGAGCAGTTCGAGCTCGCCGCTGATGTGGAAGCGCATCGGCACGAAGGCGCGCACCACGGCCTCGATCTGCTCGTCGGTGCTCAGCCCGGCGAGCTCGAGGCTGAGCAGCTGCGCAATCCGGCGCATACGTGCCTCGCGCTGCGGGTCGGCGCGCAGACTGGCGGCAAGCTGTTGCCGGTCGCGGCGCTTCTCCGCGATGCGGCGCCAGAAGGGGTCGGCGTGCTCGCGGCGCCACTCGATCCGGCCGTGCGCCAGATGTTGCCGGTGCAGCCAGTCCAGGATGGCCTCGGGGTTGTCGGCGGGTGGGCAGGGGCTGTTCGACCGTGGGCTGGGGCTCGTCCAGTCACCCATCGTCTGACCTCCAGCACGTGGTGCTACTCCATCCTTCTGGGCCGGTATTGGATGGCCTCCGCCAGATGGGCCGGGCCGATCATGTCCGCGCCGGCCAGGTCGGCGATGGTGCGCGCCAGCTTCAGTACGCGGTGATAGGCGCGGGCCGAGAGGTTGAGCTGGCGCACCGCCGCCTTCATCAGCGCCTGGCCGGCGCTGTCGAGCTGGCAGTGGCGGCGGATGTCAGCGGGACCCATGCCGGCATTGGTGCCGGCGCCCGCGCTGCCGAAGCGCCGCGCCTGCTGCTCGCGGGCGGCCGTCACCCGGGCGCGGATGGCGCGTGATGGCTCGCCGAGCCGGTCGCTGGCCAGCTTCTCGTAGTTCACCCGCGGTACCTCCACGTGGATGTCCAGTCGGTCGAGCAAGGGGCCGGAGATACGCTTCTGATAGCGGGTCACCATCGCCGGTGAGCAGGTGCACTGGCGCTCCGCGTCTCCGAACCAGCCGCATGGACATGGATTCTGCGCAGCGACCAGCATGACTGCCGCCGGGTAGGTGACGCTGCCGGTGGAGCGGCTCAACGTGACGACCCGATCCTCCAGGGGCTGGCGCAGCACCTCCAGCTTCTGACCGAACTCCGGCAGTTCGTCGAGGAACAGCACCCCGCGGTGGGCCATGCTGATCATGCCCGGCCTGGCCCGGCCCGCGCCACCGCCCACCAGCCCGGCCACCGAGGTCGTGTGGTGCGGCGCGCAGAAGGGCCGCTGCCGCACCAGCGGTGTATCCTTCGGCAGTTGCCCGCAGACACTGTAGATCTTCGTCACCTCCAGCGCTTCGTCGATGCGGAGCGGCGGCAGGATCGAGAGCAGGGCGCGGGCCATCATGGTCTTGCCCGAGCCGGGTGTGCCGGACATGAGCACATTGTGTCCGCCCGCCGCCGCCACCTCCAGCGCGCGCTTCACGTGCTCCTGGCCCCTGATGTCCTGGAAGTCTACGGGGAAGGGCTCATCGTCGCCGGCCGGGCGGGCCTGGCTGAGGAAGGGGGCGATCGCCGGCCCGCCGCTGAGGTGGGCCACCAGTTCGGCCAGATTGCGCACGGGGATGACCGTCAGCCCCTCGACCAGACTGGCCTCGGCGGCGTCCTCCAGCGGCACGTAGAGTGTACTGAGCCGCTGCTCGCGCACAACCGCGGCCATGGGGAGCACGCCGTCGGTGTGGCGCAGCCCCCCGTCCAGGCCGAGCTCGCCGATGAACGCGGCGCCAGCGGGCACAGCGGGCAGTTGCTCCGTGGCCACCAGCAGGCCGACGGCGATCGGCAGATCGTAGGCCGGCCCGACCTTGCGCAGGTCGGCGGGCGCCAGGTTGACGGTGAGCCGCTTCATTGGGAAGCTCAGCCCCGAGTTGCGCACGGCCGAGCGCACCCGCTCGCGGCTCTCCTGCACTGCCGCGTCGCCCAGGCCCACTACGGTAAACGACGGCAGCCCCTGGGCGATATCAACCTCGACCTCGACCAGCATCCCCTCCAGCCCGATAATGGCGCAACTATGAACCTTGGCGAGCATGTGCCACCCCATCGCACGTGGTACCCTGGCGCTCCGCCATATGTACCGCGCAGGGGGCCGGCGAGATACGACAACGAAGGTTGTCATTCCGAGTACCTGATGGGCCGGCGGCGGGCCAGTGGCACCGGGAGCAACCCATGGCACCCCGAGCCCTTCGGCTGCGCGGCTCCCGAGCTTGTCGAGGGGCAGGGCAGGCTCCGCGAGGGGTCTTGCGGCGCATGGGCAGCGCAAGATTCCTCACTCCGCCTGCGGCTCCGTTCGGAATGACATGAAGCATCTGGTGCTGAGGCGCGCAGCATGGCGCCGGAAGCAACCCATGTCACCCCGAGCGCAGCGAGGGGTCTTGCGGCGCATGGGCAGCGCAAGATTCCTCACTCCGCCTGCGGCTCCGTTCGGAATGACATGAAGCATCTGGTGCTGAGG
>JACAEO010000177.1 GCA_013388805.1 Chloroflexota bacterium | reverse complement strand
GGCCGGAGGCCCGCCCACCCGGCGTGGGAACATCGGCGGTTGCCGGCATATGGTTCACGTCGGCCTGCTGCGGTACAATGGCGCCGATGCTACCGACACGCCGCCTGCTCGTTCTGCTGCTGCTTGCCGCCCCGCTGATCGCGCTGGCGGGCTTCGCGCCAGCGCTGATCTGGCTAGCCATCGTCTACCTGGCAGCTGTTGCCGCCCTGGCGCTCAGCGACGCGTTGCTGGCTGCTCGTCCGGCGCAGATCGCGGTGGAGCGGGTGCACGACGCACGGCTCTCGCTCGGCGCCGACAACCTGATAACCCTGATCCTGGCCAATGCCAGCCCGCGGCCGTTACCCTTCACCCTGCGTGATGAGTATCCCCACGTCTTCCCGGCCGACGCGCGCTTCCTCAGCGGCATCATTCCAGCCAATGACATCTACGAACTGCGCTATCACGTGCGCCCGCTGCGCCGCGGCGACTACCACTTTGGCGATGTCGTGCTGCGCTACCGGGGGCCACTGGGCGCGATCGTTCGCCAGGCCCGCTACCCGACAGCGGCCAGCGTGCAGGTCTACCCGAACATACTCGAGCTGCGCAAGTACGACCTGCTGGCGCGCAAGGGGTTGCTGCACGAACTGGGGCTACGCCCAACGCGCGCGCGGGGGCCGGGCGGCGATTTCGAACGATTGCGCGACTATACCCCCGACGACGAATTCCGGCGCATCAACTGGAAGGCCACCGCGCGGCGCGCCCGGCCGATCGCGGCAGACTTCGAGGTCGAGCGCAGCCAGCAGGTGGTCTGCGCGATCGACTGTGGGCGGCTGATGGCTCCGCCCGTCGGTGAACTGATGCGTCTCGACTACGCGGTCAACACCGCGCTGCTGCTCAGCTATGTGGCAACGCTGCGGGGTGACCAGGTGGGCCTGCTGGCCTTCGCCGATACGGTGCAGGCCTATGTCGCCCCACGGCGTGGCAAGCCCCAGTTCCAGCGCCTGCTGGAAGCACTCTACAACCTGCAGCCGGAGCCGGTGGAGGCCGACCACGGCGCGGCCCTGAGCTATCTGGCGCGGCGCCAGCGCCGGCGCGCGCTGATCGTGCTCTTCACCGACCTGGCAACCCCCGAGGCCGCAGAGCCGCTCGTGGCCCACCTGGCGCGGATCGCGCGCCACCACCTGCCGCTCTGCGTCACGCTCAGCGACCCGTTCCTGAGCGGCGCAGCCGGGCAGCCGGCCCACGACGCCGCAGGGCTCTACCGGCGCGCGGTGGCCGAAACGCTGCTCGATGAGCGCCGGGCGCTGCTCGACCGCCTTCACCGGGCGGGCGTCCTCACCCTCGACGTGCCCGCCGACCGGCTCAGCGCCGGGGTGGTTAACACCTACCTGCGGCTCAAGGCCCAGGGCCGGTTGTAGGACACGTCTGCAGCTGCGTGACGATCTGTGGGGGACGTGCGGCACGCGTTATCAGCCCCGCATCCTGTCATGCCCCTTCTGAAACAGGCCTTACCGGCCAGACGAGTCGCCCGAGCGCTGGCCACGCAGCGCCGCCAGTTGCTGCTGCTGCAGATCGCGAATCTCGCTGAGCAGCTTCACATCGTCCGGTGTGGCCGGCGTGGGCGCCACCTGAGCAGCCAGGCTCGAAAACGGACGCACGACGAAGAAATAGATCACCGCCGCCTTGAGCACGAACGTCACCAGGGCCGAAAGGAAGATCCCGACCGGGAAGCCGCCGAAGACGATCGCAGCGAGCTCCTCGCCGGCGCCGCCGAGGATCAGCGCAATCAGCGGATCGACGAACGCGGCGATGAACCCATCAACCACGTTGCCGAACGCGGCACCGATCACCACCGCCACTGCCAGGTCGACCACATTGCCCCGCAGCACGAAATCGCGAAATCCCTTCAGCATCACACACCTCTTCTGTGCTACAGAACGCGTCATCGCCACTGGTCGCCTTTGGGCGACCCGGCTGCACCTGAGAACCATCACGCCAGGCGCAGATATCTTAACAGACTGTTGCGATCCGTTTTCACGAACTGTGCGCAGCCTTTGATATCCTGAGCATGGTTTCACAAGCTCAGCCGAGCAACGACAGTCTGGCCGAAAGGGTCTGCTATGGCTCGTCCGAAACGACCTCCGCACCCGATGCTCAGGGTGGCGCGCGAGCACCTCAACGTGCTCGACCCGGACCTGCGGGACGAGCCGATCCACCTGCGCATGCTCGATGGCCCGCCGGGGGCGCCGCGCTACGCCGTCTACGTCGGTGCGTGTCGCCGCGACGGCGACTGCCCGTACGGTGTCGAGATGATCACGCCCTGTCCGGTGCTCAACTGCGAGCTCCGCAACTCGCTGCGCCTGCTGCTGGACCGCGAGGGCAACCTGGTCGAAGTGCTCCAGAGCGGCGTCCGCTGGACGGCCTGAGCCTGCCGACCCGCCACGGAGGGAGATACCCGTATGGACGGCGTACGCGTCTGGATGAGCGCCCCGCCGATCGTGGCCCGCGACACGATGACCCTGCCGGTTGCCCGCCAGATGCTGGCCGAGCAGAACATCCGCCGCCTGCCGGTGGTCAATGAGCAGGACGAACTGATCGGCATCGTCACCGAGGGCGATATCAACCGGATCTCGGACTCACCCGCGGGCGACCTGGCCGAGTACCGGCCGGGCCAGCAGGTGAAGGATCTGCCGTTACGGGCCTTTATGCGCCGGCCGGTGCTCACCGTGACCCCGGCGACCTGTCTGCGCGAGGCCGCACAGCTCATGATCGAGCAGCACATCCACGGCATGCCAGTCGTGCTGGGCAAACAGGTGGTCGGGGTCCTGACCGTCTCGGATCTGCTGCGCTGGATGGTCGGATCGGAAACCGAGGTCGGCGCCATCACGATGGATGCGCGCTCGGTCGCACGCGATTAGGCGCGCGCCGCCGGCACTGACGCCCGACCGGAAAGCGGGGAGGTGCCTATGTATCGCCACATTCTCGTTCCCCTGGACGGCTCGGCCCTTGCCGAGCAGGTGCTGCCCCACGTGCGTGCCCTGGCAGCCAACGAGGGTACGACCAGGATCACGCTGCTCCGCGCGGTCCCGCCCATCTTCACCTCGAGCGTCGACTACAGCGGGATGCTCGCCGCAACCGCGGCCGAGGAACTCGAGACGCTGGAGGGTGAGGCCCGCAGCTACCTCGAGCGCATTGCCGCACAGTTCCGCAGCGAGGGCTACACGGTCAACATCGAGATCAGCGCCATGCCCGCCGCCGAGGCCATCCTCGATTACGCCGAGAGCCAGCACGCCGATCTGATCGCAATCGCCACCCACGGCCGCAGCGGGATCAGCCGCTGGGTCTTCGGGAGCGTGACCCAGAAGGTGGTGCAGGCCGCGCCCGTCCCGGTGCTGGTCATCCGCCCGAAGGAGTAGGTTCACCCGGCTGATCAGTGGTCACTGCCCCCAGCCCGTGCTACGAGCGTAGCTTCGGCGCCTGCGAGAGCACGGTCGCGCCCTCACTGGTCACCAGGACCAGGTCCTCGATACGCACGCCGCCCCAGCCCTCCAGATAGATCCCTGGCTCGACGCTGGTCACCATCCCGGGCTGCAGCGCCACGGGTGGAGCATCGGGGAGCGCCCGGCGCAGGCCCGGCCCCTCGTGCACCTCAAGGCCCACCCCGTGGCCCAGCCCGTGGCCAAACTGCTCGCCATAGCCCCGGGAGCCAATATAGTCGCGGGCCAGGGCGTCCACCACGTGGGTATGGATGCCCGGCCGCATGCCGGCGATAGCCCGCCGCTGCGCCTCCAGCACGATGTCATAGATCTGCCAGAAGCGTTCGTCAGCTTCGCCGAGCACGACGGTGCGGGTCAGGTCGGCGTGGTAGCCCGCGACGCGGGCGCCCATATCGATCACGATTGGCCGGCCGCTGCCGAGGGGCTCATCGCCGGGCGTGGCGTGGGGCAGGGCGCCGTTGGGCCCCGCGGCGACGATGATCGGAAAGGAGATCGCCTCAGCTCCACCGATACGCAGCGCAACCTCAAGCATCCAGGCCGCCTCGCGCTCACTCATCTCTGGGCGCAGGCGCGGCAGCGTCGCAGCAAAGGCCGCATCGGTGATGGCGATCGCCCGGCGCAGGATAGCCAGCTCATCGGCCTCCTTCACCACGCGGAGTTGTTCGACCAGCCCCTCGACCGGCACAAGTTCGACGACACCCGCGAGCGCATCGGCCAGCGCCCGATGCTCAGCGACGGTGACAAACGCAGCCTCAAAGCCGAGCTGGGTCAGGCCCTGTTCGGCTGCGGCGGCCTTGAGCACCGCGGGCAGCGGTCGTCCGGGGTTGATCAGCTCGCGCACGGCGAAGTCGGGCGCCTCACGGGCGGCCTGGAGTGTGTAGCGGCTATCGGTGATCAGCAGGGCGCGCGCGGGCGTGATTAGCAGCGCGCCGCTGCTGCCGGTGAACCCGCTCAGGTAGCGGCGGTTGGCCGGGGCGCTCACCAGCAGCGCGGGCAACGCGCGCCCGGCCATGATCGCCCGCAGTCGATCCAGACGGGTCTGCATGATCAAACTCCTTGTCTGCGATGACCCCAGTATAGCACGAGCGGCCAGCCACCCACGGCCTGACCGTTCACACCTGGGGGCATCCACGAGCCTGGACGCAAGCGCGCCCGGCCCTCGTCGCGTCTACGAACGCAAGCTGCCCTCGCTCCCCGGAGACAGATGAACACGTCCCCCACGGCGACCTGCTGCGACGTGCCCGGGCGCCTGTTGCCTATAAATCCTAGACCGCTGTTTTACACCTGTGCAACAATCCAGCTCGCAACCTTCTGGATGCCTTAGAAATGCTCAAAATCAGCCCCCGGTGAACTGTGCATAGCCTTGACAGGGCTGATCCTCGTGCCGTATAATAAAATAAGCTGTATCTGCAACAATACAAGGGGGCATCGCCCCCCTCTTCATGCTTGACTCCGGTGCATGCGGAAGGCGGTGACGTAATGTCGCTCGGCCAGAAGATCGGGCGGCTCCGGCAGGAGCGCGGTCTGACACTCCAGGAGGTGTCTGAGGGTTCCGGGCTGACACCTTCGTTTCTCAGTCGCCTTGAGCGCGATAAGGTCAATATCTCGGTGGCGAACCTGCGCAAGCTGGCCCAGTTCTTCAGCGTGCAGATGACCCACTTCTTTGAGGGCGAGGATAACCAGCAGGTGGGCCAGGTGGTCACCCCCGCCGATCGGGTGCGGCTGAGCCTCGACGACACGCCGGTGCAGGTCTATGCCCTGCTGCCGCCCAACAGCGATATGGAGGCCCGGTGGATCGAGGCGCGGCCAGGCAGCGGCCAGCAGGGCTTCTCCAACCGGGGCAGCCAGATGGTGCTGGTACTCGAGGGCCGGTTGCGCTTTCTGCTCGGTGATGAGGAGTATGAACTGGGGAGCGGCGATACGCTGTTCTACCGCGAGGATGTGGCTCACAGCTGGACGAACATCGGCGATTCGATCGCCGTGGTGCTGACCGTCAGTGCGCTGAGTGGACGCGAGGATCGATAACCACCTATGACGGCTTTCTTCAGCGGCCTCTCGCTCCGACGCATCGCGCGCTGGCTGCTGGTGCTCAGCGCCCTCTACGTGGTCGGCTGGCTGCTCTGGCAGGCCCGCTCGGCCCTGACCCCGTTCATTATCGGCGCGATCCTCGCCTACCTGTTCCTGCCGCTGGTCAACCGGCTTGAGGGCCGCGTGCCCCGCTGGGCCGCCATCCTGATCGTCTACGCCCTGGTCCTCGCAGTTATTGTTACCTTCTTCGCCTTCCTGGTCCCGCCGCTCATTGAGCAGTTCAGCCAGCTGGTTCGCGCCCTGCCCGATATTTCGACGATCGAGCGCTGGGTCGATATGCTCATTGCCGAGTACCAGCAACTGCTCGCCAATCTTCCAGCGAACATCCAGAGCGAGGTGCAGCAGACGGTCGCCGAGGTGGTCGCCTCCGCCCTCACTACCATCCGCACCAACCTGCTGTCCTACCTGCGCAATCTGGGAACGTTTCTGATCAGCAGTATGCTCTCGGTGGCCAGCACGGTGGCTTTCCTGCTGGGTTTCTTTCTGGTGCCTTTCTGGCTATTCTATGTGCTCATGGATCAGCGGGCGGGCCGCGAGCGGCTGAACCACGTCCTGCCCGAGCAACTGCGCACCGACTTCTGGTCGGTGATTACCATCATCGACTCCGATTTCAGCGGCTACCTGCGCGGCCAGTTGCTGCTCGGCCTGGTGGTGGGCTCGGCGGCGGGCATCGGCCTGGGGCTGCTCAACCTGCTGGGGATGCAGGTGCCCTATGTGCTGATCCTGGCGGTGATCGCCGGGATCACCGAGCTTATCCCGGTCATTGGCCCGATCATCGGCTCCATCCCGGCTATTCTGCTCGGCTTTATTGACTCGCCGACCACGGGCCTGGCCGTGCTGTTGCTCTATGTCGCTATCCAGCAACTCGAGAACAACTTCCTGGTGCCGCGCATCGTCGGCGACAGCGTCGGCCTGCACCCGGCCGTCCTGATGGTGCTGCTCGTGGTCTGCGCCCAGGTCTTTGGCGTGCTCGGCGCCATCCTCTCCGCCCCGATGGGCGCCGTCTCACGGGATGTGTTCCTCTACCTCTATGGACGGCTGAGCGACCCGCCGCGCCCGCCCGGCGAACTGCCGCCGCGCCTGCGCAAGGCTGGCATCAGCCCACCCGCCGAGCCTGAGCCGGAGCCCGCCGCGGAGCCCGCCCCACCCCCGTAGGCCCGCCAGTCCCTACGACGCCGCCAGGCCCGCGCGGCCACGGCTGCGCCACAGCCGCCCGATCAGCATGCGCCGGCGGCGCCGCGCGACCCGGCTGGCGTAGAAGGGGTCGCTGGCACAGAGTTGCTTGCGCACACGCAGGCTGCGCCCGGTGAGCAGCCCGCCCACAAACGACGACAGGTCGCTGAGCGAGGCCATCTTGTCGGCAACCACCAGCACCCAGCCTTCGCGCGTGGTCGGGCGCGGGCCGAACGGGTACATGTGGCTGACGATCGCCTCGGAGACTTCCTGCGGCTCGCCAAGCTCAGCCGCCACCCGCGCCGCGATCGCGCCGTGGGTGGTGAGCGTGCCGAGCCGCGAGTCCAGGTCGTGCAGCACCGCCGCACGAACGGCGATCCGCCGGTCGGCGCCCATCCATGGGGCAAGCAGATACGAGTAGCGGGCAACACGCATCAGGTGGTCATGCTTGGGGACACTGTGGTGGAGATGCTGGCGGGTCTCGGTCACGCGCGGGTGGGCGAGCAGATCGGCGACGACACTGTGATCCATACCTCGGAAAACCTCCCTCTGTCCGAAAGTCAATCGTGATGACGGCGCACAGAGACTCTCCCGCCGAGAGCGCTTGCGATCACCGTCGATCGCCTTCGAGCCCACCAGCGCCATTCTGTTAGACGTTATACCCCAGAAAAAGGTTACAGTTCAATTCTACCATAAGTCCTACGTTGCGCTAGCCCTGCGGCTAGCGCCCAGGGCGTGAGCCAGAGACGTTGCACACACCCTGCCTGTCAGCCCCGCTATCTGCAATCGCACTGGCCCGTCCGTGTCCGGGCACGGTGGTATACTATTGTTATGGTTCCAGGTGCGCTGCCATCAGTTCGCGTCGTTCATGCCGGGCGTGTGCCCTACCTGGCGGCGCTGGCGCTGCAGCGCAAACTGGTCGCCGCACGCTCGGCTGGCCAGGCCCCCGATACCCTGCTGCTGCTCGAGCATCCGCCAACCATCACCCTGGGCGTGCGCGCCGACCCGGGCCACGTGCTGCTGTCGGACGAGGAACTGGCCCGGCGGGGTGTGGCAGTGGTGCACACCGACCGCGGCGGCGATGTGACCTTTCACGGCCCGGGGCAACTCGTTGGCTACCCGATCCTCAAGCTTTCGCAGCACGGCGCCGATCTGGGCCGCTATGTGCGCAGGCTTGAGGAGACGATCATTCGCACCCTGGCTGAGTTCGGTGTCAGCGCGTTGCGCGCCCCGGGGCTGACCGGGGTGTGGGTCGCCGATGGGCGGGCCAAGATCTGCGCGATCGGCGTGCGGCTCAGCGCCTCGGGCGTTACCTCGCACGGCTTCGCGCTCAATGTCAGCACCGAGCTCAGCGGCTTCGCCCAGATCGTGCCCTGCGGCATCGCCGACCGCACCGTCACCTCGCTGGAGCAGGTGCTTGGCGTCGCCCCGCCTGCCGATACGGTGCGCGCGGCCCTGCTCCGCCACTTCGCCGCGGTCTTCAACGTGAGCCTCTCTGAGGTCACTGCAGCATCCTTACAGGATATGGGTACAATACAGGCGTGACGTGTCTTGCTACTAGAACAGGTTGTTATGGCTGACATCATCCCGCTGGCTTCCGTTGGTGTGGCAGGCCCGGCTGAGCCGCCACCCCGCCCGCGACGACCGGAGTGGCTCAAGGCGCGCGCACCCGCCGGCGCGAACTATGCCGATGTCCACCGTCTGATGCGTGAGCAGGGCCTGCACACCGTCTGCGAGGAGGCCCGCTGCCCCAACCTCGGCGAGTGCTGGAACCATCGCACGGCCACCTTCCTGCTGCTGGGCGACACCTGTACCCGCGGTTGCCGCTACTGCGCCATCGGCAAGGGCAAACCCCAGCCGATCGATGAGGCAGAGCCCGGGCGCATCGCCGACGCGGTGGCCCACCTGCGCCTGCGCTTCGCCGTGCTCACCTCGGTCAACCGCGACGATGTGCCCGATGGTGGGGCCCATATCTTTGCCCGCACGATCGACCTGATCCGCGCCCGCGTGCCGGACTGCAAGATCGAGGTGCTCATTCCCGACTTCGACGGCAACTGGGACGCCCTGCAGCTGGTGCTCGACGCCCGCCCCGATGTGCTTAACCATAACATCGAGACGGTCCCCCGGCTCTTCCGCCGCTTCCGCCCCCGCGCGCGCTTCGCGCAGAGCCTGGAACTGCTCGCCCGCGCCCGTGCCTTCGACCCCCAGCTGGTGACCAAGAGCGGCATGATGGTCGGCGCCGGCGAGACCAATGCCGAGGTGATCGAGGTGCTGGATGCCCTGCGCGGCGTTGATGTCAATGTGGCAACGATCGGCCAGTATCTGGCCCCCGATGCGAGCTACTGGCCCGTAGATCGTTATGTCACCCCGGCGGAGTTCGCGCAGTTCCGCGAGGAGGGACTGCGCCGCGGCTTCCGCCACGTCGAGAGTGGCCCGCTGGTGCGCTCAAGCTACCACGCCCACCTCCACGTGGGGGCGCAGCAGCATGAGGGCAGCGGACGGGGGGCTGAGGGCTGAGGGCTGCGGGCGCCCGCAGCCCTCAGCCCTCAGCCCCCCGTCCGCTGCCCTCATGCTGCTGCGCCCCCACG
>JACAEO010000029.1 GCA_013388805.1 Chloroflexota bacterium | reverse complement strand
GCCCGCGGAGACGCGACGAGGGCGGGACGCCCTCGCTCCCAGGCGCGTGTATGACCCCGGGTGTGAACAGTTACGCAAGCCCCAACCCCCTGTTTCCTGGGTGGATCGGGCAGCTACGCCGCCAGATCCACCCAGGAACAACCATCGGGGCGGCGCAGCCGCCACCACCATCACCGGACAAACACCTCGATAACAGGACAGGTGGGATGGCGGCAGTGCCGCCATCCCACCTACCATCTGTGCCGGTCACCAACAGGACCTGGGATTACTCGTGGGTCGGACCCCAGTTCTTGGGTGTACGCCAGAGGCTGGAGAGGACGAGGTCACGCACGTTGAGCAGTTCCTTGGGCAGCCGGTCGTAGAGCTTGATGAACAGCTCTTCGTGGAGCAGGATCTCCTGCTGCCAGGCATCGAGATCGAGGTGCATGACCTGCTCGAACTGCTCGTGGCTGAACTCGATCCCGCGCCAGTCGAGGTGCTCATAGTTGGGGATCCAGCCGATCGGGCTCTCGACGCTGAAGGCCTCGCCGTGGGCGCGCTGCACGATCCACTTGAGCACGCGCATGTTGTCGCCGAAGCCGGGCCAGGCGAACTTGCCGTGCTCGTCTTTGCGGAACCAGTTGACGCCGAAGATACGCGGTGGGTTGTAGATCTCGCGGCCGAACTGCAGCCAGTGGTTGAAGTAATCGGCCATGTGATAGCCACAGAAGGGCAGCATGGCGAACGGGTCGCGCCGTACTACGCCCTGCTGACCGAAGGCGGCGGCCGTCGTCTCCGAGCCCATGGTGGCGGCCAGGTAGACGCCATAAGTCCAGTTGAAGGCCTGGTAGACCAGCGGCACGGTGGTGCTGCGGCGCCCGCCGAAGATGAAGGCCTGGATATGCACGCCGGCCGGGTCGTCCCAGGACGGGTCGAGTACGGGGTTGTTGGTCGCCGGGGAGGTAAAGCGGGCGTTGGGGTGGGCGGCCGCCGTTGTGCTCTCGGGCGTCCAATCCTTGCCCTTCCAGTCGATCAGGTGGGCCGGCTTCTCCTTCGTCATCCCCTCCCACCAGACATCGCCGTCGTCGGTGAGGGCCACATTGGTGAAGATCGTATCCCGTGCGCAGCTCTCCATCGCGCTGGGGTTGGTATCATAGGAGGTGCCGGGAGCCACGCCGAAGTAGCCCGACTCAGGGTTGATCGCGTAAAGCTTGCCGTCCTTGCCCGGCTTGATCCAGGCAATATCGTCGCCAACCGTGGTCACTTCCCAGCCTTCCTCCTGGAACACTTTGGGCGGCACGAGCATAGAGAAGTTGGTCTTGCCGCAGGCCGAGGGGAAGGCGGCGGCCACGTACGTCTTGCGGCCACCGGGATCCTTGACCCCGAGGATGAGCATATGCTCGGCCAGCCAGCCCTCCTGACGGGCCATCACCGAGGCGATGCGCAGCGCGAAGCACTTCTTGCCCAGCAGCGCGTTGCCGCCGTAGCCCGAGCCATAGCTCCAGATCGAGCGCTCCTCGGGGAAGTGCACGATATACTTCGTCTCAGGATTGCAGGGCCAGGTCGCATCCTGCTGGCCAGGCTCCAGCGGCGCGCCCACCGAGTGCATACAGGGGATGAACTCACCATCTTCGCCGAGCACATCGTAGACCGCCTTGCCCATACGGGTCATGATCCGCATGTTGACCACTACGTAGGGCGAGTCGGTGATCTCGATGCCGATGTGCGCGATCGGCGAGCCGATCGGCCCCATGCTGAAGGGGATGACGTAGAGCGTACGGCCGCGCATACAGCTAGTGAAGAGCCCGTTGAGGATCTCCTTCATCTCCTTCGGGTTCATCCAGTTGTTGGTCGGGCCGGCATCACCCTTGGAGACCGAACAGATGAAGGTGCGATCCTCGACGCGAGCGACATCGCTGGGATCGGAGCGGGCCAGGAAGCAGTTCGGGCGCTTCTCCGGGTTGAGCTTAATGAAGGTGCCGCTCTCAACCATCTGGTTGCAGAGCGCGTCGTACTCTTCCTGCGACCCGTCGCAAAAGTGAACAGCGTCAGGCTGACACAGGGCAACCATCTCCCTGACCCAGTCCTTTAGCCCGGTATGCTTGATGTAGTCCGGAAACGTGATGTCCGCCTGCTTCACTGCGACGGTCTCAGAGGTCTTCATGCATCCCTCCCTGCGCTGTTTAGGCTACGACACTGCCGCACAACGATTATCCAGCCTGGCGTGAATGGGACAATAATACCACGACACACCAGGAGTTGTGGAGGAAGAATATCACGGATTATACCGCAAACCACAACCACAACCGGTTGTAGGGCACCCCAGGGCCCGTGCACCATGCGCCTCAGGCGGGTGGGGCATCGGGGCCGAAATACCCGTTGACAGCACTCCGGGTCTGTGCTACGTTCCGCCCAACGAGAAGTTCAACCCTACCATCATGGGCACGATCGACCTGAACTGCGATTGCGGCGAGCGCTTTGGCGCCTGGAGCCTGGGCGACGACAAGGCCGTGCTGCCCCACGTCAGCTCGGCGAATGTGGCCTGCGGCGCCCACGCCGGCGATCCCCAGGTGATGCGCCACACGGTGCGCCTGTGCCGCACACTCGGCGTGGCGGTAGGCGCGCATCCGGGCTTCCCCGACCTGCAGGGCTTCGGGCGGCGGGTGCTGCCGCTAACGCCGGCCGAGATCGAGAACAGTGTGCTCGTCCAGCTTGGCGCACTTGCTGCCATCGCCCGCGCCGAGGGGGTGCGGCTGCGCCATGTCAAGCCCCATGGCGCGCTCTACAACCTGGCCGCGGTCACCCCGGCAGTGGCCGAGGCGATCGCCCGGGCGGTGCTGGTCTTCGACCGCGAGCTGGTGCTGGTGGGGCTAGCCGGCTCGGCCCTGGTCGCCGCTGGCCTGGCCGCGGGGCTGCGTGTGGCCCGCGAGGCCTTCGTCGATCGGGGCTACGCCGCCGATGGCACGCTGCTGCCGCGCGGTGCGCCGGGGGCGCTCATCCTCGACCCGGAGCAGAACCTGGCCCAGGCGCTGCAGATCATCACCAGCGGGCAGGTGTATGGCCCCGATGGTCGCCCGCTGCCGGTGACCGCCGATACGCTCTGCATCCACGGCGACGCCCCCGGCGCCGCCGCGCGGGCCGCCCACCTGCGCCGGGGCCTCGAGGCGGCGGGGGTCACGGTGCGGAGGATGTAGCGCGTGGGGAGCTGTGGAGGTGGGGATGCGGCCAATGACGAACCTCGCACGGCGATGAGCTGCTCCTGGAGCTTCACGCCGCTGGGCGAGGCGGCGTTACTCGCCGAGGCCGACACGGATGACCATGTGGCGGCCAACCGGGCGGCGCTCGCCGCCGCCGCGGCGCTGGCGGCCGACCCAATGCCCGGCCTCAGCGCGGTGGTGCCCGCGATCGCCTCGCTGCTGGTTTGCTTTGACCCGCTGGTGCGCAGCCACGCCGCCGTGGCGGAGCGGCTGCGCGTGTTGCTCGCCGCTCCGTCGCTCGATGGGCCATCAGCCGGGCGCGTCGTGCGCATCACGGTGCGCTACGGGGGCGAGGACGGCCCGGATCTGGAGGAGGTGGCGGCGACGCTGGGCATGACGCCGTTCGACGTGGTGGCGGCGCACACGGCGCAGCCGCTGCGCGTGATGATGATTGGCTTCGCGCCCGGCTTTCCCTACCTGGGCCCGTTGCCGCCATCGCTGCACCTGCCCCGGCGCGCCACGCCCCGCGCGGCCGTGCCGCCCGGCTCAGTGGCGATCGCTGCGGGGCTCAGCGGCATCTACCCGGCACAGTTGCCCGGTGGCTGGCACCTGATCGGGCGCACGGCGCTGCGCCTCTTCGACCCTTATGCCGAGCCGCCTGCCCTGCTCGCCCCGGGTGACCTGGTCCAGTTTGTGGCGGACCGTTCTCCGTGATCACCGTTCTCGCAGCCGGCCCGCTGCTCACCGTGCAGGACCTGGGGCGGCCCGATGCGCGGCGCTACGGCGTGCCCGCGGGTGGGGCGATCGACCGCTTCGCGCTGGCGGCGGCCAACCGTCTGGTGGGCAACCCGCCCGGCGCGGCGGCGCTGGAGATCACGGCCGGCGGGGCGGAGCTGGCCTTCGCGGGCGCGGCCATCATCGCCATTACCGGGGGCGACCTCGGGGCGGGCCGCGCCGGGCGGCCAGTCCCCTGCTGGACGGCCATCCACGTAGGGCGTGGTGAGCACATCGTCTTCGCCGGGCGCAGTGGCCCGTGGGGTGCGCGGGCCTACCTGGCGGTCGCCGGTGGGATCGCCGTGCCGCCCGTGCTTGGCAGTCGCGCCACCGATCTCGCTGGCGGCTTCGGCGGCCTGGCGGGGCGTGCACTTCGCCCGGGGGATCACCTACCGGTCGGTGCCGTGCCAGGCGCGACGCTAAGCCTGGGCCGCCACTGGCCGGCTGCGCTGCGCCCCGCCTATGGCCCGACACCGTGCCTACGCGTGCTGCCGGGCCCCCACGGCGCCTGTTTCGCCCCGGATGTGCTGGCCGCCCTCAGCGCGCTCACCCTGCAGGTCAGCGCCACCTCGAACCGCATGGGCTACCGCCTCACGGGCGCGCAGCTGGCCTACACGCGGCCGTGCAGCCTCGCCTCGCTGGGCGTGGTACCCGGCGTCATCCAGGTGCCGCCAGACGGCGCTCCGATCCTGCTCATGGCCGACGCGCAGACCACCGGGGGCTACCCGGTGGTTGCCACCGTGATCGGTCCCGATCTGCCCCTTGCCGCCCAGTTGCTGCCCGGTGACAGCCTGCGCCTGGTGCCGACCACGCTGGAAGTGGCCCTGGCGGCGCGGCGGGCCGAAGCCCTGGCGCTGGCCCACCCCCTCGACGCCGACGAAGGCGACCTGCTGGCCGCCCTGGCCGGGGGCAATTAATTTGGTATCAATCGTGCCCCTACGTGCGCACGCCGATCACGACGTTGCTCAGCACCAGGACGAGCAAGACCCCGAGCGAGGCGAAGGGCGACCAGCGGCCCAGGCTGTGGAGGGGGTTGCGCGGGCCGACCGCCATGTGGGCCAGGCCGGCGGCAAGGATGCCGATGAGCGGGTGCAGGATGAAGGGGAAGCTCAGATAGCGGGCCTGGGCCTCACCAGAGGTGGCGAAGAGCAGAAAGACCCAGTAGATAATGCCCAGACTAACCTGCAGGTCGACCAGCACGGGGAAGATGCGGGCGACCGGGCGACGTTGTGCGGGGGAAGCGTAGGTGGCAGTCAGGTAAATCGCCGCAGCGATGACCAACAGCGGCAGGATCATCTCGCCGAAGATCCGGTGGATCTGAAACAGGACACTCATCTATGGCCCTCTAGCACTTCAGGCGGCCCCCACCCGTTTGGGAGCCTCAGCACGGCACGCGTGCACCAGCGCACCGCCGGGCGCATGGTAGGGGCCGGCACGCAAACTGTCAAATCGTCGCTATTCGTTATTCGCCACTCACCATTCGCTTATCATATTCAGATCGCCTCGTTGCGCTTGAGGCGTTCGTAGAGCTCGTTGGTCTCGGGGAGCGGCTCCATGCTCAGTTCGTCCTGCAGGGCGTGGACGCAGCGGGCATAGCTGCGTAGTGCCTGCGAGCGGCTGCCGGCGCGGGCGTGGGCGCGCATCAGGCACTGGTAGGCCTCTTCGTAGCAGCGGTCGCGGCGCAGCACCTGCTCACAGAGCTGAATGGCCTCGGCCTGATCGCCCTCGGCGCTCAGGCGTTCGGCGTAGCTCACGGCGGCGGCGAGGTAGCGGGCGAGCAGCCGCTCGCGTTCCTCGATCGTCCAGGGGTCGTAGAGCGACTCGGCGAGGTAATCGCCGCGGTAGAGCTGGACGGCGATCTGGGCATTGCGGCGCGCGACGTCGGCGTCGTCGCTGGCGGCGACGGCGGCGGCGCGCAGCTCGAACTCGTCGACATCGATCCAGACGCCGTAGGAGGGGGCGAAGCTGTAGGCGAGGCCCTGGCGGCGGATGAAGAAGGGCGCGATGCGCGGCGGCCGGTTGGGCTCCAGTGCAGCATTGAGCGCGTTGAGCGTCACCTTGAACTGGCGCTCGGCGGCTTCGAGGTCGGCGTCGGGCCAGAGGGCGGCGCAGATCTGCTCGCGCTGCACCCAGTGGCCACGCTGGGTCAGCAGCAACTGGAAGAGCTGGCGTGCCTTCTCACGCTGCCACTCGCGGGCCTGGATCTCCTGGGCCCCGCGCCAGACCCGAAACGTACCGAGCATCTGGACGCGCAGCGTATAGCCGGGATGGTAGTCCTCCACCGTGTCATCGCCGGCGATGGTGGGGAAGCCCTGGCGCAGCAGGGCGCGGGCGAGCTCGCCGTGGCCGTTGAGATTACGGGCACGGAGCAGCAGCGGCACGATCGAGGCCATATCGCGGGGGCCGAACAGGCTGTTGGCCACCAGCACGCCCATGTAGCCGTGGGTGGCCACGGTATCGAGCAGCTGGCTGATCGCCTGGTCTGCGGCCGGCCCATCATCGGAGCGCAGGGCGTGAATCGCCTGCCAGAGGGTGACCAGCGCCTGGCCATAGGTATCGCCGCCGCGGGCGAAGCGCTGGCGCGCCTGTTCCAGCCAGCCGAGGGCGCGGTCATCGCCAGCGGCCACAGCGGCGCCGCCGAGGGCCAGCAGGATGAGCGCCGCGGTCCACTCATCACCGGCAGCAGCGGCGATCTGCAACCCATCGCGTGCATCCGACTCGGCGCGGGTCAGGTCGCCGCCGTGGCCATAGAGCAGGGTGAAGCCGAGGTAGGCCTCGGCGCGGGTGCGGGCCACGCCGATGGCCTGGATGAGCCGCATCGCCTCGACGTAGTGTTGGAGGGCGGGCGCGGGGTCGTTGGTGGCAACGAGCTGGTAGGCATGGCCGAGGCGCAGCTCGGCGATCGCCTCGGTGAGCCGCGAGCCAGACTGCTGGGCCTCGGCGAGGCCGCGGCGGGCCATTGCCAGAGCGCGGGTGCCGCTGCCGAGCATCGCGTAGATCAGCGCGAGCAGCAGCTGCGGCTCGCGATGGGCGCCGACGCCATCATCGCCGGCGGCCTGATCCCGGGTCTCGGCCCAGAGTTGTGCTTCGAGCTGCTGCCGCGCCTCGTTGAGCCGCCCGGCGCGCAGCAGCAGGCGCGGCGGCAGCAACCCCGCGCGCGCGGTCAGCTGGTCGGCGCTGCGGGCACGCAGCGCGCCGGGCGCCTGGTCGCCATCTTCAATCGCGCGGGCCGCACGTTCAAGGATGAACGCCACATCGGCCCGGCCACGGTTGGCCCAGTTCTCGGCCTGCAGGCGCAGCAGGCTAGCGCGCTCGGCAGTGCGCTCACGGGGCAGCAGCTTGAGCGCCCGCTTGAGCAGATCGGTGGCGTGGGCAGGCTGTACCGTATCGAGGTAGACCTCAGCAAGGCCACGGAGGGTGCGCACCTGACCATCGAGATCGCCGCTGGCGGCATAGGCCCGCTCCGCGGCAGCCTCGGCCTGCAGTGCCTCATCGAAGCGCCCGCTCTGGCGCAGGGCGGCAGCCTGCAGTTCAAGCAGGCGGGGATGTTCGCGCGCGGCGCCGGGCAGGCGGCGCACCCAGTCGAGCACGCGCTCGGGGTGGCCGGCATCGAGCACCGAGGGCGCAAGCTGTACCACGGCGAGCACCGCCTCGGCCTCATCGCCGGCGCGCAGCAGATGATGGATCACGCCTTCGGCGTCATGCTGGCGCCGAAGGTAGGCCGCCGCACGGCGATGTTGCTCGATCCAGGGGGCGCGATCCTGGGCGGCGCGCCGCTCGAGATAGGCCTGGAAGACCGGCAACAGGCGCGGGGGGCCGGCCTCGCCCTCAATGAGCAGCCGGCGACGCGCCAGCTCGGCGAGATACGGCTGGGGGGCCGCACCATCGAGCAGCAAGGCGCAGAGCGGCGGGTCGAGGCGCCGCAGGCCGGCGACCTGCAGCAGGAAGTGCTGCAGGTGCAGCGGCAATTCGTTCAAGACGTGCTGCTCGAAGTAGCTATCGAGCGCCGAGGGACCGTGGAGGCCGAGGGCCGTGCGCCAGTCGGGGGCGCCGACGGCGGCCTGCAGCCCGAGCGGCCAGCCGCAGGTCGCAGCGAGCAGCGCCGGGAGATCGGGCGGCACAGGCTGATTGGCCAGGGCAAAGAGCGCGCGAGCCTCCCCGAGGTCGAAGGCCAGGTCGCCGGGACCGAGGGCCAGCAACTCGCCACGGAGCCGCGCTGTCTCCACCGCGGCCAGGGCGGGCTCCAGCCGGGTGGCCAGCGTAAGATGGAGGCGCATCGGCTGCACCGCGATCAGCTGATCGATCAGCGCGCGCAGCTCGGGTTGCTCATCGGCCAGGTGGTAATCGTCGATGACCAGCAGGGTCTCGTCGTCGAGGGCGGCGGCCAGTTCGTTGACCAGCGTCTCGACGGCGGCGCGCAGCGCATCGTCGCGGGCCAGCGCCGCCTCGATGCGTGCCTCGTCCAGCGGTGCAACGGCGCGGAAGGCAGCGGCGAGGTGGCGCAGAAAGAGCGCCGGGTCATCGCCGCGGCGGGCGCGGCACCAGGCGGCGGGCCAGCCGCCCACGCTGGCAAGGGTGGCGAGGGCGGTCGTCTTGCCACTGCCGGGAGGCGCCACGATCACGCAGAGCGGGTGATCAAGGGCGGCAGCCAGACGCGCCTCGACCCGCTGGCGCCGCAGCAGACGCGTCTGCCGGGCCGGCGGGGCCAGCCGCGTCAACAGCAGGCCGTCTTGTGGCTCGCGCGCATCGAACTTTGCTGTAACCCGCGGTGGTACCATCGATTTGATCTGCACCAGATACTGAACCGGCACCCACATTGCTGCAGTACAACGCGGTGCGTCATGCACAGTATACCACCGGAGGGCACGATATGGCGAATGACGAACACCAGCGACCGGCGAACGGTCAATCGCCGACGGATCCGGTGATGCGCTCCATGCGCGTCTGGAACGAACTCCTCGCGGCCAGTACCGATATGGCCTTCGACCTCGTGCTGAAGAACTGGGACTACAGTCGCAGTCTGCGCGGGTCGGCCGAGCAGGCGATCGCCGATACGCTCCGGCTGCAGCGGCGGCTGAGCAAGGAGATGCTGCAGGCCTGGGAGGGCTACTCCAGCGAGATTATGGACATCCTGGACCGTGGCGGGAAGTAGGTGAGGAGAGCGGCGCGCGGGATGGGACGTGCTGGCAAGCTTCCGAGTTGTGGGTTGCTGGTCGATCGGCGCTGGTGCCACTGCCGGCGGCACGCTGCCAGGCGACGCAGCTCCCCTCACCTCCCCCCGGCCGCTACATATAGGCGCCGCCGTTGACGTTGATCTGGGCCCCGGTGATATAGTCGCCGTCGGCGGCGAGGAAGACCACCGCCTTGGCAACGTCCTCGGGCGTCGCGAAGCGACCCAGCGGAATGCGGGACTTGATCTGATCCTGGACGTCAGTAGGCACCTTGGCGAGCATGTCGGTCAGGGTGAAGCCGGGAGCGACCACGTTGACGGTGACGTTGAACTTGGCCAGTTCGAGCGCCGCAGTCTTGCTGAAGGCGATGATACCGCCCTTACTGGCGCCATAGTTGGCCTGGCCAAAGGCGGCGGTCTGGCCATTCATCGAGCTGATATTGATGATCCGGCCGTACTTCTGCTCGATCATCGGCTTCATCGCCGCGGTGGTGCAGAAAAAGACCGCATTAAGATTGGTCTGGATTACCTCCAGCCAGTCTTCATCGGTCATCTTACGGATCGAGCGGTCGCGGGTAATACCGGCGTTATTGACCATAATATCCAGGCGGCCCCAGCGCTCAAGCACTTGCTGGATGAGCCCGCGCGCCTCGGCGGGATCGCTGACATTGGCCTTGATCGCGAAGGCCCGTTCCTCGCCGGTGTCGCCGTTGATCGTTGCGGCCACCTGCTCAGCGGCCGTTGCGCTGCTCAGGTAGTTGACGGCAACCTTTGCGCCCTCAGCGCCGAGGGCCAGGGCGATGGCGCGCCCGATGCCCTTCCCCGCTCCGGTGACGATCGCCACCTTCCCGTCAAGCTTGCCCATCGTGATCACTCCTTATCGCAGATACAGCTTCGGATGCTAGCACCGGGGTGCGCGGCGCCAGCCGGCGCCGCGCACCGTGTCGTTCCATTCCCTAGAGGCGCTCGAAGATCGCCGCAATGCCCTGGCCGCCGCCGATGCACATCGTCACCAGGGCGTAGCGCGCGCCGGTGCGCTGCAGCTCGTGCACAGCCTTCACCGTCAGAATGCAGCCGGTGGCGCCGATCGGGTGGCCAAGCGAAATGCCGCTGCCGTTGGGGTTGGTGCGGTCGGCCGGCAGGTCGAGATCACGCATCACGGCGAGCGCCTGGGCGGCGAAGGCCTCGTTGACCTCGAGGATGTCGATCTCCTCGAGGCGCAGGCCGGTGCGCTCGAGCAAGCGGCGCACCGCCGGCACCGGGCCGATGCCCATATATTTCGGCTCGACAGCCGCGTGGGCATAGCCCACCAGCCGCGCCAGTGGCTTGTAGCCGCGCTGCTCAGCCACGCTGCGCTCCATCAGCACCACCGCCGCCGCCGCGTCGTTGATGCTCGATGCGTTGCCGGCGGTCACGGTGCCGTCCTTCTGGAAGACCGGCTTGAGCTTGGCCATGCGCTCGAGGCTGGCATCGCGGCGCACGTTCTCGTCGGTGTCGAAGACCTGTACGCCGCCCTTCACCTTGACCTCAACCGGCACGATCTGGCTCTTGAAGTAGCCGGCGTCAATCGCCGCAGTCGCTCGCCGGTGGCTCTCAACGGCCAGCGCATCCTGGTCCTCCCGCGAGATGCCCCACTTGGCGGCAACGTTCTCGGCGGTGACACCCATGTGCACATCATCGAAGGGGTCGTTGAGCGCGCCGACCATCATATCGACCAGCTTGGCGTCGCCCATACGCGCACCCCAGCGCATCGCGGGCGCGCTGTAGGGCGAGCGGCTCATCACCTCGGCGCCGCCGCCGATCGCGGCATCGATATCACCCAGCATGATCATCTGGGCCGCCGAGACGATCGCCTGCAACCCGCTGCCGCAGAGCCGGTTCAGGGTCAAGGCCGGTGTCTCGACCGGGATGCCGCCCTTGACTGCCGAAACCCGCGAGACGTACATATCGTGGGGCTCAGTGTGGATGATGTTCCCAAAGACGACGTGCTCGATCTCCCTGGGCTCGACCCCGGCCCGGGCCACCGCCTCACGCACCACGATCGCGCCCAGGTCCGTGGGTGCGAAGTCCTTCAGCATGCCGCCATACGTGCCAATCGCCGTGCGCACCCCGCTGAGAACCACGACTTCCCGCTGGCTGCTCATCTCGACCTCCTTGTCAGCCCGTTGCGCGTTGCTCCGGGCGTATGCGAGTTTTGGTTGGGACCGTTGGATACGCGCCATTATAACAGCAAAATTGGCCGTGCATAGCCCCGCTGCCAGATTTTGTCCGCAAGATCGTGGCCCGGCGTGATCCTGAGCCTTCCGGCACGGCTGGCGCGGCGGGAGAAGTAACTGCGATGTAACTATCTGTGTTATAGTTCGCCCATCTTCCCAACTGGCGCAATGAATGCATAATTCCTCGTGAGCAGGAGGCAGACGATGACCCAACGCATCGAGGCGGTAGGCAGCGTGGCACTCAAAGATGGCCGGCACGCGAACATCCGGCCCCTGCAGGAAGAGGACCGTGAAGCGCTCACCGCTTTCGGCTTGAGCCTGCCCAAGAACGATCTGCTCTACCTCGAGGACGATCTGACGCACCCCGAGATCATCGCCCGCCTCGCCAACGCCGCCAAAGCTGAGAACTGGCGCCAGCTGATTGCGATTACCGACGATGGCCAGATTATTGGCTACGCAGCCGCGTTACGTATGCCCGGCTGGTCAAACCACGTCGCCGATATCCGGCTGATCGTGTCCCCCGGCTACCGGCGTAGCGGCCTGGGTATGCACCTGGCCCAGGCGATCGTCGAGGCCGCCCGCGAGCTCGGCGCGACCAAGGTCTCGGTCGATATGCTCGCCGCCCAGACGGCCGGCCAGGCGATCTTCAGCCGCCTCGGCTTTGCCGTCGAGGGGCAACTCGCGCGCCATGCGATCGACCGTGATGGTAAGCTCCAGGATATCGTGATCATGTCGGCCTTTGTGCGGGTGTAGGCTCCGCCAGTCACCCGCTGCAACGCGATGTCGGGGTGACACGGTGCGGGGGTGAGGGCCAGAGGCGTGGGACGTTGCCAGAGCCCTACTCCCCCCTCACCGTGTTATACCAGGTGGCATTGGCAATCCCGCAGTGTCCCGCTCATCTCCACAGCTCTCCAGCGCCACACAGAGCTTTGTAGAGCTGGAGCGCTGTGGAGGTGTGGAGCTGAGCCAATGCGATGCCAGCAAGCAGAATCGGTATTACCCCTTCCCCCCGCACCGCGCGGCGTGTCAGCCGGCTGCCCGCCACCAGAGCGCCGGTACCGAGGACGACGAGGAGCCCGCCCAGCAGCCAGGCCCGCGGGCCGCTGAGCTCGCTGCGCGGCAGATACCAGGCCCAGTGATCGACCAGGTGCCGGTTCGGCGGGTCGTAGTACCATGCCCAGCGCGGGCGCGGGCGCAGCGGAAGCGGCGCCACGCCCGTGTCCACCACGGCAAGCTGCGCGCCGTCGCGCGTGGAGCCCCCCAGGTCGGCCAGCTGTGGCCCGAGTTCGTCGTCACGCTCACTGAAGCCGACCGCCAGTGGGTTCCACGGGTGCGCGACGATCGCGAGCCGCGCGCGGCCAGGCGGCAGGAGCAGTTGATAGGCCCGCAACTGCCCCGCCGGCGGTGCAGCCAGTTCACGCCCATCCAGGCGCAGGCGCAGGTCGCTGGGCGGTGCCGCGGGCGGGCGCCGGTCGTCAAGCCTGAACGCGATCCGGGTGCCGGCAGACACATGGCAATGCAGCACGCCCAGCGCACCACTGCGGCGCGGGAGCGGCGCGCCGCCCGGATCCTCGCTGGCGAAGAACCCATCGCCGGGCCGGCAGACGGGCGGTGCCGCGGCGTAGCTGGCCCAGCGCTCGCCCAACAGGCGCCAGTGGCCGACCAGCGGCGAGCCGGCCAGGCTGTAGAGCTTGTCGCTGGGCGTGGTCGTCACCACGTAGGTGCTGAAGTTGAAGAGTACCCCGCCGAGATTGCCGGCGAACCCGGCCACGGCCAGCAGCGCGACGACGAGCAAGCGCCAGCCTGGTCGTGCCGTCGCGCCCGGTCGCAGCGGGACAAAGCCCGCCGCCAGCACGAGCACCGGCGCCACTACCGGCAGCAGGAAGCGTGGCCCCCACACCCCGCCGCCTGGCCACTCACCCCAGCGGGCGTAGAGCAGCAGATGCGAGAGAAACAGGCCCAGCGCCAGCAGCACGGTGGCCTGCGCACCCCGCCGCCAGAGGGCCACCGCGCCGGGCAGGGCCAGCAGCAGGGGTGGCGCGTAGAGCAGCACGCTCTTGCCCGGGCTCAGCAGCAAGCCGTGGAGCCCCACCAGCAGCGGCGTGGTGAACAGCCCTGCCTCGCTGGCATACCCCGAGGCGAGCGGCGTGCCGAAGCGCGCCAGGTTGTACCAGACGAGCAGCGCCAGGCCCGGGAGCAGCCCTGCAAGCCAGGGCAGCGGAGCACGCAGCACAGCGAACGCCGAGCGCAACCACGAGCTGGTAGCGGGCCGCCCCTGCCACGCGCCCCACAGCACGTAGAGCCCGAGCACCGGCAGCGCCACGCCCGCCGCGATGCGCGTGGCGAGCAACAGGCCCGCCGCCAGCCCGGCGATGAACAACGCGCGGCGCTGTGTGGCGGGGTGGCTGCGCTGCTGTGCGGCGTGGGCCCGCTCAGCGGCCACCAGGATCAGCAGCGCGGCCAGCGGCTCGGAGAAGAAGGTGCGGGCGTAGGGCCAGGCAAAGGTCGCCAGGCCGTAGAGCAGGGCCAGCACCGTTGCCCAGGCCGGCGGCGCCCCCAGGCGCAATGCCCACGCCGCGAGCACGGCGCCCACCGCAGCGGTGAGCAGGGCGTTCAGCGCGGTGACGGCAAAGCGCGTCGTGTAGTCGGCGGCCGGACCGGCGGGCGCGAGCACGGCGCCCCCCAGGTGCAATGGCACGGCCAGCAGCGAAGGCAGCACGCCATAGGGCGAGTAGCTGCCCCCGTCGCGGCCAGGCCGCAAGGCCGCAACCGGCGCACCCTCCGCCACGACGACGGCCACGTCGCCCCGTTCGATCAGCCCGCGCGTGACCGCAAGCATGGTCTCCTCGTCAGCCGAGTAGGTGTGCCCACTCAGCATCAGCAGGTAGCAGCCGCAGAGCAGGAGGAAGATGGCGCTCGGGAGGCGCATGGTCATCAGCCAGTCGTCGATCGTCAATGCTCAGCAGGACAGAACTGGCCCTGAGTCTAGCACAGTCCGCGCGCATGCCGGATCGGTGTACAATAGGGTTGGTGAGTGCGTCGTTCGGCCACCTATGCTTCCATCAGATCAACAATCCGAGATTGCCGCCATCCTCGAGGCCCTGCGCGCCGAGGTGCGCGCGCAGCGCCAGAGCCGGAGTGACGTGGAGCAGGGCTCGGCCCTGAGCGTGATCGAGCGCGAGCTGCACCACGCCGCCGAGCAGTTGGAGATCACCCGCGTGGTCAGCGCCCACTGGCCGCTGGAGGGCCGTACCCTC
Organism: Chloroflexota bacterium; assembly: GCA_013388805.1. GTDB lineage: Bacteria > Chloroflexota > Chloroflexia > Chloroflexales > Chloroflexaceae > JACAEO01. Next base: position 2,370 of record JACAEO010000029.1, on the reverse strand, counting down.
TACGAGCGCGCGTGGATCCTGGTGCACAAAGTGGTGCGCCGCGGGCTGCGCTGGTACATTAACCCGATCGTCGAGCAGCAGAACGCCTTCAACGACAGCGCAACCCGCGCCGTGCGCCTGCTGATCGAGGCCGAGGGTGAGCTACGCGACCAGATCGCCGCGCTGCAGCGCCAGCTAGCGCCACCCGCGTCCAGCGGCGGGCCGCCTGCGCCAGCGGGCGATCACCCCGCCACGCCGCCCACCAGCCCGGTGGCGGCCCCGCCCCCGCCGCCACCCGCTGCCGATGAGCCTGGCAGCCTGGCCGCTGAACTTGCGACACGGCGCACCGTGCATGCGCACTGGGAACTGGGCGGCCCTGGCCCCCTCGGCCTGGCGCGCGGCTTTGTGCAACGGGTCGTGCGCCAGTACCTGCGCTGGTTGATTAACCCGATCGTTGAGCAGCAGAACGGTTACAACGAGGCCCTGGCCCTTGCGCTGCCCCGGCTCAGCGCCGCCAATCGCGAGCTCCGGGCCCGCCTCGGGCGCCTGCCCGCGCCACCCGCAGCTGGCTCAGCGGGGACGCGCGCACCCGGATCGACGCCGTGATCCGCGCGCATCCGCTCCGCATCCTGATCTGCGCCGCCCAGGTGCCCTTCGTGCGCGGCGGGGCCGAATACCTCGTCGAGGGGTTGCGCGATGCCCTGCGCGAACGCGGCCATAGCGTCGACGTGATTGCCCTGCCCTACCAGTGGCATCCGGTCGAGCGCATCCCCGAGAGCGCGCTGGCCTGGCGCTTGCTCGATATCAGCCACGCCAATGGCCAGCCGGTCGACCTGGTGATCGGCACCAAGTTTCCCTCATACCTGGTGCGCCACCCGAACAAGGTGCTCTGGCTGGTGCACCAGCATCGGCAGGCCTACGACTGGTACGGCACACCCCTGAGCGATTTTGCCAACACCCCCGCGCACCGGCAGGTCCGCGACGCCATCTTTCGGATGGATCGGCGCGGGCTGGGCGAATGCCGGGCCCGCTACAGCATTTCGCGCAATGTCAGCGCGCGGCTGCAGCGCTTCAACGGCCTGGATAGTACCCCCCTCTACCCGCCGAGCCGCTATGCTGCACAGCTGTACGCCGGCCCCTACGGCGACTATATCCTCTCCGCATCACGCCTGGACCGCGCCAAGCGCCTCGATCTGCTGCTGGCGGCCGCGGCGCGTATGACCACGCCGGCGCCGCTGGTCATCGCCGGCAGCGGGCCGGACCGCGCGCGCCTCGAACGGCTGGCCGCCGAACTGGGCCTCGGCACGCGGGTGCGCTTTCTCGGCTTTGTTAGCGACGCCGAGCTGGTGGAGCTCTACGCCGGGGCGCGGGCGGTGTACTACGCGCCAATCGATGAGGACTACGGCTTCGCCACCGTCGAGGCCTTCGGCGCCGCGCGCCCGGTAGTGACCACCGACGATGCCGGGGGGGTGCTGGAGTTCGTTACCCACGGGCTGAACGGGCTGATCGGCCCGCCCGAGCCGGCCGCGATCGCGCAAGCCCTCGACTGCCTGGCTGCCGACGCCGCCCTGGCTGCGCGGCTGGGTCAGTCCGGGCGCCCGCTGGTCGCCGGCATCACCTGGGAGCGCGTGGTGGGAGCGCTGCTCGGCGGGGTGACGGGGTGACCGGATAGGCCTTATGGTCCCGCCACCTGGATCGCGCACCCTACCTGCCGGCTACGGGCGGGATGGTGCACGGAGCGTCTCGCTATCCAGGATGATCGTCACCGGCCCCTCATTGACCAGGGCGACCTGCATCATGGCGCCGAAGACCCCGGTCTCGACGCTCACCCCGCGGGCGCGCAGGGCCGCGCAGTAGGCAGCCACAAGGTGCTCGGCCTGGACCGGCGGGGCGGCAGCGGTGAAGCTGGGGCGCCGGCCTTTGCGGGCATCGGCGAAGAGGGTGAACTGCGAGACGACAAGCGCGCCGCCGCCGGTATCGAGCAGCGAGCGATTGAACTTGCCGTCCCCATCGGCAAAGATGCGCAATCCGGCTGTTTTGTCGGCCAGGAAGCGGGCATCGTCCGCGGTGTCGCTATGGCCTACGCCGAGCAGAATGAGCAGCCCCGGGCCGATCTGCCCGACGATCTGCCCGGCAACCTCCACGGAGGCCGCGCTCACCCGCTGCAAGACTGCACGCATCGAGATCCTCGCTTGTCTATGCCTGCGTACGTAGTCTGTGAACGGATTCTTCCGGCATGTTCCCGGGAGCGCGGGCGGATCGCCCTCGGCGGCGTTCGCGGGCAGGATGCCCGGTACGTGTTGACAATTCTCCCGGGAGCGCGGGCATCTTGCCCGCGTAGACATTTCTCCCGGGAGCGCGGGCATCTTGCCCGCGTAGACGCGACGAGGG
>JACAEO010000050.1 GCA_013388805.1 Chloroflexota bacterium | reverse complement strand
CATCCGCGCCCTTAGGCTGAATGGCCGTCGCCGGAAGCGGACGCACCCATGCGTCGTTTTGCCGCGCCGGGTAGGCATTGTGGCAGCGGATGGCGCGGAGGAGCGCCGCATCGAAGCTGCCTTGCGCGCCAAAGACCTGGCCCAGGGCGCCGAAGAGCGCCGCGCCGGGCACGTAGGGCAGGCTGGCGTTGAACTGCACGCCGGGCTTGCGCTCGGGGAAGGTCAGCGGCGCCAGGGCTTCGAGATCAAAGCTGAGCAGGAGCATTACCGGCCTCCGCTGTGCGCAACCAGGGCGCGCACGTCCTCGCGCAACTGGTCGGCGCTCCGCTCGTTGTCATCTACCCAGACCTGCGCGCGCACCTCGGCCCAGCCCAGGCCGCGCGATCTGGCTCCGCCCCAGCGGGTGCTCAGGCCCGCCGCCACCCAGAGCAGCGCCACGTGATCCAGGCTGCCCACCCGGCCGATGATGGCGCGTTCCGAATGAAAGCGGGTCGTTTCCAGCGCCGTTTCCTGGAAGACCAGGAGTTTCTCGGCGGCCGTGCGGCGCTGACGGTCAAGGGCGACCGAGGGGCGGATCTGGCTGCGGCGCTGCTCCGGGCTGTCGCGCAGGGCGGCGATCTGTTCCGGTTCGCCGATCACCCCCGGTAGATCGGCGAAAAAGAGGGGTGAACGCTGTCGCGGGCTGCCGAAGAGATCCCGAACCAGCGTGGGCAACTCCTCACGCGCAGCGCCTTCAAACGGCGCCGGAATATCCTGCCCCAGGCCGCGCAGCAGTTGCTCGGCGGCCCAGCGCAGCTTGCCCTTCACCTGGGAGCCGGGGATGATCGGGCGCCCCCAGCCGTCGCGGACGATACTCTTATCAGCCAGCGTGCCGACGCTGCCCCCGGCCCCGACGCTGACAGGGGTGCGGCTGGTGATGGTTACTGCGATCCGTAGCTTCATGATGCCTCCGCTACAGGCGATTCCGCTCCGTAGGGTCTGGGGAAACCAGGTTTCCCCATACTCCTGCTCTCGTGGCACTACGTTGCAACGAAGGTGACTGCCCCCTCCCCAGCCCTCCCCCGCTGGGGGCGGGAACCCGGCTCCTCCCCCCAGCGGGGGGAGGCTGGGAGGGGGGCTGAACGCTGCGAACGGTTTTCACATCAGGACCGGTTATCGATAAACTCATAGGCCTCCAGCACATCGGGCCAGATCGTCTCGTAGGCGGGTTTGCCGTTCTTGTCGGAAAGGTCCTTCGGCCATGGCGACCAGGGCGGCATGCTGATGCGGACCTGCGCGCCGGCCGGGGGGTAGCACCAGGCCTGCTCGATGTGGGTCAGCAGGGTCCGGTCAAGCGGCTTGCCGATCCGGGCGCGGGTATAGAGGTACTCCATGGTGCTGACGAGCACACCGTCGCCCTGATCGGCATCCAGCGTCCGCCGCAAGCGGTAGAGTTGCGAACGGGGCGCGCCGGCCTCCTTGAGGGCGCGTGCGGTGGCAAGAAAGCCGGCAAACTCGGCCCAGGTATACGGGCGGGCCGTCAGGCGGCGCCGGCTCTCCTTGTGGTCGCCCAGGGCCTCCTTGCGGAAGGCCGCAATATCGTCGCTCACCATGGTGGTTGATTTCATCACCATAAAATCAACCGCTCCGCCAAAGAAGCCCTGCTGCGCGCTGGCTCTGGCGCGCTTCTTGGCCCGCTTCAGCAGTTCTTCGACCCGGTCGCGCAGGAAGAAGAAGGGCGTGGTTTCCTGAGCGATCAACACCCCGGCCGAAAGCCCGACGGATGGCAAGAACGCACCCAATTCCTTTGCCGTAGCATCGTCGCCGGCGTAACGCAGGAGAAGAGGCTGCGACGGCGGGACCGACAGCCCGACGGACTGTTTCAGTTCTTCAAAGCGCCCGGTTAACTCGCGTTCAAAGTTCCGGGCGATGCTCAGGGCAATAGCGAAGGCTTTACTGCCGGGCACGACAATAAACAGGTCATCGCCGCCGATGGTCAGGATCTCGAAGGGATGGACGGAGCGTAAGCACCTGGATTCCCTGTCGGGCACCTCGACGGGCCGGAGGTGGCTCGCCAGGGCGGCGAAGACGGCCCGCCGGGCCACGTCGCTCAGCGCCGCTGAAACGGCGTGGTAGGCCACGGGAGTGGCCAGGGTCGCCATCAGGCGCCCGATGTTATTGCCGTCGGCGTAGATCAGGCCGATGTAGCGACGCGGCGCCGCAGCGGCCCCGATGTCGGCCAGGTCCGCCGCCGGATCGGCGCTGAGCGCGCCCGGATCACCGGCATAGTTCGTCTGCTGCCCCTCCTCGCCGGCGAGATAGTCGCACCAGCGTCGCTCCCAGGAAGCATTGCGCAAGTCCGCAGGTACCGCCCAGGGTTTCAGGTCGGAAGCAAGACTGCCGATGTCAGCTCCCTTGACGGCCCGCCCCACCGCCAGTTTGCGCGCCGAGGCTTCGCTCAGGTGGCGCTTATCACTGCCGACCCGCGCGGTCACCACCGCCGGGCGCGCGTCGCTGCTCTGGCACTTCTCGGCCCACGGCATCATCGCGTAATGGGGCAGGCTGCGCGCTTCACCGTGGCTGGCGCGCTCGTCGCGGCGGCGGTTGAACATAGTTGCCAGCACCGTCACCAGCTCGCCGAAGGTCTTGCGGTTGAAGAAGCGCTGGCGCAGGGCCACATCGCTCGCGTCTTCGGGGTCAATTCCCTCGGGAGGGTAGTAATACTCCAGCAGGGCGGCGCGTTTGCGCGCGTCCTGGCAATCCGCGAGGAAGCGTTCGACCCAGTACGGCTCGCCCACCTCTCCCTGGGGATAGAGCCGTCCGTAGCGCAACTCCAGCAGGTTGAAGCTGGCCGCCACCGCCACACTGTTGGCAGTGAGGGTCTGGGTGGCATATTCATGCTCAACGGCGGTCGCCAGCGCCGGCGCCAGATCCGCCGGGGCCAGGGCAAGGAACGAGCCGCCACCGGCGTAGATGATGGAGGGGGTGGCGTTCAGGTTGAATGGGCGGGACCGGCAGATGCGCGTGCCAGATCCGGTTGACGCCCTGCTCACCCACCCAATCCAGCAGCGCGCTGGCCCCACGGATCTCCGGCAGCTTCGGCGCCTCGAAGACGTAGCCCTTGATCTTCGTCGCCCCGCCGTAGACCAGGCCGATCGGCCGGCGGGCCAGCGGGTCGGCGGCAATGCGCCGCTGCATCTCCAGCAGATCGGCCAGAGCGGGCCTCTCGGGCATCGCTCGCGTCTCCCGCACCAGGGCCAGGAGCGCTGGCGGCGGCGGGTCTGGATGGGCCAGACACGCGGCGATTTCCGGCGTGAAGTCGAGAAGTTCGGTCATAGGTTATGTTCCTGTCCGGCCTGCATCTGGATGCACATCGAGCCAGGTTCCGGCGGTGGTACCCTTGTCAATGCAAGCCCCGATCCAGGGCGTCAAGCACCAGCTTTGCTCCCTCGTAATGGACAAAGATCCGTCGCGCATCGCGGTCGCTCCAGGCATTGCACTCATGGGTCGAAGGCGGACGCGGATTGCCTCGCAGCGACTTCACATCGAGCGCTTTCGGGTTGTGACCGGCGACCAGATAGCGCACCAGGTCATCAATCCGCTCATTCACCAGCGCCAGACGATCAGGCGGGAGATCGCGGACGCTGCGCTCGAATTGAGGGCCGAAGACCAGGCGTTCGTCGGGTGAGGGAAGGAGGGTTTCGGTGTACAACGTCTTGCGTTCCTGACCCCAGATCACCTCACCCCAGGGCGACAGCGCCACGTCGCCATTGACACGCATGAGCAGCGTCTCGGGCAGCTTGCCAGGCTCCGTTTCAGCCACCGGCAGACCGAGACTCAAGCGGCGGATGGTATG
>JACAEO010000010.1 GCA_013388805.1 Chloroflexota bacterium | reverse complement strand
GTATGCGGGGCCTGGGGGCGCAACGCTCAAAAACCCTACCCCTGAGAGGGGGGCAGGGGGGGAGGGCCAAAAGCGCTGGTCGTTGCATGATACTGCTGGCAAACGCCGTTTTGCCTACGCCGGGTGCGCGAGCGTCCCGCCCGCATGCGGGCCGGAGGCCCGCGTTCTCAGGTTTGCCAGCAGTATCATCGTTGCATCAGCCCTGCGAGCAACAGTCCCACCCCCGGAGGCGGGCCCACTTGCGCAGACGACGGCGTATGGGTATGATTGGCCCCTGCCGCCGTTCAAAGGCGCGCTGACCCTGTTCCTGCTCGAGATGGGCAATGAATCATCCTGGCGATATTGATTCGTCGTTTTCGTCCCGCTGTATAAACTACTCCTGATAGTAGATCCTTGCACTTTTCGCCATAAGGGCTATCGTTACATGCCACTAATAGGCTATTTGCTGTGCTGGCCTTCGTGTATAAACTGGGTCTGGTACCTGTTCAGGATGTCATTCCTCATCCCCCTGAATGGATACCTGAGTCTATAACATTGTGCATCGTAGCACGCGACCCAATGGCAGTTCGTGCCGCGCTGGTGGGTCGCTCAACGTCGCTAACGGAGCGTGAGACGTCGATGGCCAGTATTCTCATCGCTGAAGACAACGCCGCTGTTTTCAAGCTCGTCAGTTTCCGCCTTAACCGCCTGGGCCACGAGACGATCTGGGTTCAGAATGGTGCGCAGGCCCTGGTTGCGATGCGCGAGCATCAGCCCGATCTGGTACTGCTTGATGTGCTGCTGCCGGTCTGCGATGGCTTTCAGGTGCTCAAACAGGCCAAGGCCGATCCGGCGCTCAAGCGTATCCCGGTGATTATGCTGTCGGCGCTGGGCCAGGAGAACGATATCGTCACTGGTATGAGCAATGGCGCCGACGATTATGTGACGAAGCCGTTCAGCTTTCCCGAGATGATTGCCCGCATGAATGCTGCGCTCAACCGGTGCGGGGCGCACGTGGCTGCGCTGTGAGGGCGGCGTGTCGCCCACTGCGCTCGTCCTCGGTATCATCGTCGTGTGTGTTGCGCTGATCATCGCGATGATCAGCTTTGTCATGCTGGAGCGACTCCTGCTGGGGTTGGTGGGCTCCTACACCAGCAAGCGTGCTGCTTTCTTCGACGATCTGGTGTTGCATGCACTGGACGCGCCGCAGTACGCGCAGCGCCTGCGCGCGATCGCGTGCTGTGTCTATGCGCACTGGTGGGGCGGGGCGCCTGGCCTGCGCCCCTTCGATCGCTGGTCGCTTGAGCGCAGCCTGCTCTGGGCTGCCGCCGAGTTGCGTGGTGCGGATCGGCAGATCCTCACGGCGATTTTCGAGGATGCCGGCGGCCTCGCACGCGGGCTGCGGCAGCTACGGGCCTTTAGCGACCACCAACGGCTTGCTGCGGTCCAGAAGCTGCGGATCATGCATAGCCGCCGCGCCGTGCCGGGCTTGATCCGGGCGCTCAATGACCGTAACCAGAGCGTGCGCCATGCGGCCCTGCGTACGCTGGGTGAGCTCGGCGATGAGCAAGCCTACCCGTTCCTGCTGGACGCTCTCGAAGCCCCGGCCCGCTATGCACCATACTGGGCCGCCGATAGCGTGCTGGCCGCGGGATCGGCGATTGTGCCCCTGCTGGTCGCGCGCTTTGCTACCCTGCGTGATCCGCAGATCCGCATGCTCTATGTGCGCCTGTTTGGCCTGCTCCGCGATCCCGCGGTCTCCCAGCACCTGCTGCCATTGCTCGATGCTCCGGACATCTCCCTCCGCATCGCTGCGATCAAGACGCTGAGCGCCATCGGTGATGCTGAGTTTGTCGGCCGTTTGCACCTGATGCTCGCCGACCCGCACTGGGAAGTACGGGCTGCATCGGCAACGGCGCTGGGCGCACTGACCGATCTGGAGAGTCTTCCGACCCTCGCCCGCCTGCTCGCTGATCCGGTATACTTAGTGCGCTACAGCGCCGCCCACACACTGAGCACCCTTGGCACTGACGGCCAGGCGGAGCTCCGTGCCGCCGTCGAGGCCAACCACCCTCACGCTCACGCCATTGCCCGGCAGGTGCTTAGCGAACATGCGCACGGTCTCCTGTAACCTGGCGTGGGCAGTATGCTCGCATGGAATCTGGGTGCGCTCGCGCTCCTGGCTGCCAATACGCTCATCCTGGGCTATTTTCTCCTGCTGCAAGGCAGTTACCTTTTCCTGCTGCTGATCGCCACGGTGTCGGTGCTGCGCTATCGCCGCACGGTGGCCCACGAGCACTGGCGCAGCATGCTCCAGTCGTCGCTCACCCTGCCCATCTCGCTGATTGCGCCAGCCTATAATGAAGAGCGGACGATTATTGCGAGCGTTCACTCGCTGCTGTCGCTGGAGTATCCTGAGTATGAAGTGATTGTGGTGAACGATGGGTCACGCGATGCCACCCTGCACACCCTGGTCGAGCACTTCGCGCTGCAACCGATACCTGCCAATATCGAGTATTCCATCCCCTGCCGGCCCATTCGCAATGTCTATCGCTCGGCAAAATATCCGCGCCTCGTCGTGCTGGACAAGGAGAATGGCGGTAAGGCCGATGCGCTGAATGCCGGCATCATTATGGCCACCCACGTGCTGTTCTGCGCGATCGACGCCGACTCAGTGCTGGAAGGCAATGCCCTGCTGCGCATGATGCGGCCGTTTCTCGAACAGCCGGAGACGGTCGCGGTGGGCGGTGTTGTCCGGATCGCAAATGGCTGTCGCGTTGAGCACGGGCGGGTGACCGAGATCGGCCTGTCCAGCAATGCACTGGCCGTCTTTCAGACCGTGGAGTACCTGCGCGCCTTTCTCTTTGGGCGGGTCGGCTGGAGCGCCCTTGGCGCACTGCTGATTATCTCGGGGGCCTTTGGGGTCTTCAAACGTCAGGTGGTGCTCGACGTCGGCGGCTATCGCCACGATACGGTCGGCGAAGATTTCGAGCTGGTGGTGCGTATCCACCGGTACCTGCGCGACCACGCGATCCGCTACCGGATCGTGTTTCTCCCCGACCCCGTCTGCTGGACCGAGGCGCCCGAGACGCTGCGTGTGCTTGGCAGGCAGCGCAATCGCTGGCAGCGCGGGTTGATCGATACCCTCAAGATCCACTGGCGTATGTGTTTGAACCCGCGCTACGGGCGGATCGGGATGATCGCCATGCCGTATTTTGTCATCATTGAGCTCATCGGCCCGCTGATTGAGCTGTCTGGTTACCTGTTCATCACGATCGCCTTTTGCTTGAACCTGATCAATCTGCCATTTTTTCTGCTCTTTCTGACCCTCGCGATTGTCCTGGGGACTGTGCTCTCGGTTGCCGCGGTTGTACTCGATGAGATCGCCTATCGTCGGTTTCCCCGGCTTAGCCAGCTGCTGAAGCTGATCGCCTTCGGCCTGGCCGAGAATTTCGGCTACCGGCAGCTAACCGTCTGGTGGCGGGCCAGGGCCTTCCTGGATTACTGGCGCGGGAATACGAGCTGGGGAGCGATGGAGCGCAAGGGGTTCGCGCGATAGCCGCTCAGCTGCGCCGTAGGCGCGCCAGGGTCGCCCGCGCTGGCGCGGCGCCGAGCAGCGCGCTGAGCGCCAGGTAGCTCCCGGCGCCCAGCACGCCGGCCCAGACCAGCCAGAGCACGAGCCCCGCCATGTCGCGCGTCCAGACATAGGGGTGTGCCGCGCTCAGCGCGGGCACCAGCCCGCGCGCGGCGCCATTCAGCGCCGCCAGGCCCGCGCCCAGCAGCAGCGCGCCCGCAAGGGCGGCCGCCACCGTGCGCCAGAGGGCGCGATCATGCCAGATCCCGGGCAGCGCCACGCCCAGGAGCAGCAGGAGCAACAGCGCCTCCACGTTGTTGGCCAGGCTGAAGGCCAGCGCCAGGCTGCCCACGTCGCCGCCGGCGCGCAGCAGCAGCATGCCCAGCCCGAGGTTCAGCGCCACCTGCAGTAGCCCGACCAGCACGGGCGTCCAGGTGCGCTGCAGCGCAAAGAAGCTGCGGATCAGGATCTCCGAGGCGGCAAATGCCGGCAATGCCAGCGCATAGCCGACCAGGGCAGCGACGGTGTACTGCAGCGAGATACTATCGAAGGCGCCGCGCTGGAAGAGCGCGCGAGCCACCGGAAAGCCCACGGTCAGCAGCGCCGCGCTGGCCGGCAGGGTCAGCCAGAGAATGACGCCGAGCGTCCGGCGCACGTCGGCGCTCATTGCCTCAGAGCGGCCCTCGGCCACCAGGCGCGCCAGGCGCGGGAAGGCCACCTGGCTCAGGCTCAGGGCAAAGACGCCGTACGGTAAGAGCATGAGCTGGTAGGCGTAGCCCAGGCCCGCCAGCTTGGCCGCGCCGTCGGCCAGGCGGGCCGCGAGGGTCAGTGTGACCACCACGCTCAGGTGGGCGGCGGCCTGGCCGATGACCCGCGGCCCCATCTGGCGGGCGATCCGCCCGACCTGCTCCATGCCTCGCCCAAGGCTCGGCTGCAGCCGCATGCCGATCGCCCTCAGCCCCGGCAGCTGGACCAGCAGGTAGAGCAGCGCGCCCAGCACCACACCCCAGGCCATGCCCCAGATCCCGATCCCGAGCAGACGCCCCAGGACCGCGCCGAGTATGATCCCCAGGTTGTAGAGCGAGGGGGCCAGCGCCGGCAGGGTGAAATGCTCACGGGCGTTGAGGGCGGCCATGGCCAGCCCGCCCAGGCCCAGCAGCAACGGCGAGAGTAGAAACAGACGGGCCAGTGCGACGGTCAACGCCTGGGTCTCGGCCGCAAAGCCCTGTCCGCCATAGAGCATGCTCACCAGCCACGGCGCGGCGCTGAAGACCACGGCGCTGGCGGCCACCAGCACCAGCAGCGACCAGGTGAGCACCGCGCTGGCCAGTTGCCAGGCCCGGGCCTGGCCGTCGCGCTCCCAGGCCTCGATAAAGACCGGGATGAAGCTGCTGCCCAGCGCCCCACCGATGATCACCAGATAGAGCAGGTCGACGATCGAGAAGGCTGCCCGGTAGGCTGCGGCTTCCGGCGAGGTGCCGAACAGGTAGGTGGCCACCATATCGCGCAACAACCCGCTCACCCGGCTAAGTACGAAGCCGGCCATGACGATCAGGCTGTTGCGCAGGGCGCCCGACTGGCCGCCACGCAGCAGCGACGAGAGTTGCACGGAGGGTGCCCTTCTGCTATACTTGGGCGTTAGATGTGGTTTCGGCTGGCCCTGTCTATCTATCCGCGCGTGATTATACTGGAGGAACGTTCCCTTGGCGAACACGAAGTCGGCAAAAAAGCGCATTCGCAGCAACGAGCGCAAGCATCAGCGTAATACGATGTACCGCTCACGGGTGAAAACGCAGATCAAAAAGGCTGAACTATCGATCTTCAGCGGTACACCCGACGAGACGCTGATCCGCGAGGCGATCAGCACGCTCGATAAGGCGGCGGTCAAGGGCATCATTCACAAGAACAACGCTGCCCGCCGCAAGTCCCGGCTGATGAAGAAGCTGAACGCCGCTACGGCGTGAGCAACCGCCCCGCCCGCCGCCCCGTTCGGTACGCCGCTCCTATGGGGCGGCGCCGTGTTTGCCGGCTGCGCAGGCCTCGGCCACAAAGAGCTCGAGCGCCACATCGGCCTGGATGCGTCCGGTCTTGGTGGCCACGTCCAGGTCCAGCAGCCGGTCGTGGAGCTGCTCGAGCTCGCCCGGGCTGAAGCCACGGGCCTGATCAAGCGCCTTGCGCACGACGAAGGGCTTCTGGCCCAGTTCGGCGGCGATCGCGTCGGGGCGCAGTCGCTGGGCGCTGAGCTCCTTCACGCCGATCAAGATGCGTAGCTGGCGGGCGAGCATGAACAGCACGTAGGTCGCTGCCTGGCCCTCTGCCAGCAGGGCGCGGGCCCCACGCAGTGCCGGGCCGAGCCGGCGCGTGCTGAGCTCGTCGATGAAGGCGAACAGGTTCTGCTCCTGGCGGTCCGCCACTAGCAGGTCCACCGCTGCGACACTGATCGGCCCGTCCCGCCCCACATAGGTCGCGAGCTTGGCCATCTCGGTGACCAGGGCGCGGGTATCATTGCCGACCAGTTCCACCAGCCGGGCGGCGGCGGCTTGCTCGAGTCGGGCGCCCAGGCCGCGCGCGTGTTCAGCCAGCCAGCGCAGCAACTCCGCGCCCTGCGGCGGCGTAAACTCGCGCACCTCGCCGCACTTCTTCAGCTGCGTGTAGAGGATGCTGCGCCGGTCGACGTCCTCCGTCTCGACAAACACAAGGTCGCAACTGGCCGGCACCGTTTCCAGGTAGGCGCGCAACTCCTCGCGCTCTTTGCCGGCCCGGCTGTGCTTCAGCCCATCGGTGACGATCACCAGCCGGCGCTCGGCGAGGAAGGGCATGGCCTCACACGCGGCAACCAGCGCCTCCAGCCTGAGCTTGCGCCCATCGAGCCGGGTGGTGTTCATCTCCGCGACATCGGCAGGCAGTGCGGCGCGCAGCCGGGCCAGCGCCGCGCTGCGGCTGAATTCGTCGGGGCCATAGAGCAGAAAGAGCATGCTTGTGGAGCGGCAGACCTGAGCTCTGGCTGAGGTGCCCCGGGCTGCCGTGAGTGGGCCAGTTTCGAACCTGCAGGAAGCAGGTGGGTGCCCGCCTGTGAGCATCTGCGGCCCGCCGCATAGCTCAACTCGTAAGAGCAGGGCTCCCAGCGAAACCGTGTTGGCTCAAAACACATACCCACCCACGGGCAGTCGGGGTTGGTTGATGGTACCACTCCTGGGGCGGTTGTGCAAGCCCTGCCGGCGCCGCTCAGTGTTCCGTCTCGAGGCGCTGGACGATCCCCATGACGAGGCGGGCGACCCGCTCGACGAGCCGTGCAGCGGGCGGGGCCGGTGCTGCGACGCCACCCGGCGCCGGCGATGCCACGATGGTCAGCGTGCGGTAGCCGAGCCGCCGCAGTGGGGCGGCCAGGGCGCCATCAGTGGTGAGGCGGCGCGGGTCGGCGTCGATCTGCGGGTCGGCGGCGTCGGTGGCCGCGGCGAGGCGCACGAGCAGGTCGTCGGCGGGCCGACTGCGCAGCGCGCCCTCAGCCGTGGCATAGACGAGCTGGCCGCCAACCAGTTGCTCCAGCGCGATCACCAGGGTGCGCTCGCGCTCGAAGGGGTAGCGCTGTAGCAGGCTGGTGACACCACCGGGGTCGCTGCCGGCAGCGCCCACCGCCACCGCCCAGAGTTCGACCCGCTCCATCGGGCCCAGGCGACTGACGGCCGCCACCAGCGCGGCAAGCGCCGTCTGGCCGCCATCAGCCGGGTCGGCTGTGAAGGGCCGGGTGGCGCCAATCAGGATGAGCGCGAAGAGCAGGGCGGCGGCCAGGTGCACCAGCCACCACGGGCCGGGCAGGAGCACGGCGAGCAGGCTACCGGCAACGAGCAGCGTCGCCGCGCCGAGGCGGGTGAGCACGGCGGCGCGTGTTCCGCTGGCAAGCGCCGCGAGGCCAGGCTGCTGCGCGGGGGTATCGAGCGGTGCGAGGAGCAGCACCCGCCAGCGTGGCTCAGCTGGCGTGAGGCCGCCAGCGCCAGCCACCGCCCGGGTGCCGACGATGTTCTGACTGACCCGGCGCCTGCCCACCGCTGGCAGTGGCGCGACCAGGCCATCAACGAGCGCGATGGCGAGTAGCCCCAGACTGAGCAGCAGCCCCGGCCCGGGGAGCGCCAGCGCCAGGAGCGTGCACGTCAGGCCAAGCGCGCCGAAGAGCACGGTGCCACTGCCTGGCCGCACAACCGCGCGCAACTCATAGGTGCTGACCCCCATGCCGGCCCGCCGCAGCCGCCCATTCACGAAAGCCGCCGCCCGAGCCTCCTCCGGCGAGGTGGGCCGGCGCAGCCCGATCCGCTCGGTCAACTCGTCGACCAGCGCCTCGATCTCGTAGGCTTCGTCCCGCGTTGCGGAGTACATCGGAGGCATGGCCTGTGTGCAGAAGCGTGTTCAGTTGTCGGTAAACGTAGGTGGCTGGCGTTTATGTGGCTGCAGGTGTTCAGCCACCGCGAGCACGCCCCCTACGCCCGTGGCGTCGGCCTCGGGGAGGGTACGGGCGTGCGCGTCGGGTCCAGGTTGAAATCCTGGTCGGGCGTGCCAGTTGGTGCCGGGGTGATGGGCGAGATCGGCAGACCGGGCACACTGGCGCGGCCGCAATCCGTCTGGCCGGGGGTACAGAGCAGCAGCACCAGGTCGTAGCGAATGAACTGGTTGCCGATATCGCCCGTATTCTTCACCTGCGCGAAGTAGAAGCCGTCCACCTCGGGGATGAACTCGATCTGTGAGTCGAGACTCTCGCCACCAGGGATATCGTCATTGAAGTCGAGGATGCTGACCCCATCGCGGTCAGCGAGCACCATGACCGTATCGGCACCGGCCTGCGTATCGCGGTTGACCTCGATCCGTCCACGGTAGCGCCGCGTATCGGTATAGATGATGTAGCGCTTGCCAGTCTTGCCAAAGAACGTCACCCAGTCAGCGTCGCCGGTGGGGCAGAGCCGGCGATCCTCCTGGATCTCATTGGAGGTGATCAGCCGGGCCTGCTCGGGCAGGCCATCGGGCTCGAAGAGATCCTGGCAGACCGAGGCCACGGTGGTCGGCGTCGGGCCATAGCTCTCGTCGAGCAGCGCAATGACATAGAAATAGTTGGTGCCGCCACGCCCGGCCGAGTCACGGACACGGACGAAGTAGCGCCCATCGGTGGGGATGCGGATGGTGATCCGCGGGCGCGTATCGCCCGGGTTCGGGTTTGCCGGGTCACGGTTGAAGAAATCGTTATTGAAGGCAATACTGCTCAACTCGGGGTCGAACAACTCCAGGGTCAGGTCGATACCCGCGTCCATGCGCGAGACATCAATCGTATAGATCTTACCTGCAATACCGCCGAAGACCAGCCAGTCCTCGTCGCCGGTCGGGCAGATCGTATGCTCCTGGGCGGTATTGATGTCGAGCGTGCGCGCGCTGGCAGGATTATTGTCGTCCTCGAAGCCATCGCGACAGACCGGGCCACGGGTCGCCGTGGGGCCAACGGGGGTGTTGGTTGGCGTCGGGGCCGATGCCACGTTGACCGTAATAAACGCCGTTGTATCAGCATTGTTCGACCGGCGCCTGGCGACGAGGTTGAGATTGACGCTGGTGCCTACCGTGGCGTTGGCCGGCACATTGATGCGCACGGTCACGCCCTGACTCTGGTTCTGGACCAGTTCGAAGCTCGCCGAGGGCGAGAAATCCACCGTCCAGCCGCTGGGCAGATTATCAACCCGCAGATCGAAGATGTCGTTCTGCCCGGTATTGCGCAGCGCAGAGCTAAAGAGGCCACTCTGACCGGGCTGGATCGCGAGCGTGCCACTGGTCGTCTGCCAGCTGAAGTCGGCCTGGGCGAGGGGGGCAGCCCGGGGCGCCTGGGGCGGCGCAGCGGCAGCGGGCATCTGCTGCATCGCGACGGCGAAGATGACCAGGACGAGCAGGGTGGCAATGGCGGCGTTGCGCAGAGCAGTGCGTCGCTTCATCGGGATACGTAGCTCCCGTCTAACGGTGGGCTGGAACCGCCCGCATTATAGCCGCCGGGTGTGCAACGTGTCAACCAATGGTGCGCGTCGCGCTGTAATCGAAGCCGTATTCGATGTGGTGGCCACCGTCCGAACATCACAGGTTGACGGGTATGAAAGAGGTGGTAGCATGAGGCGCAAGCTCAAGCGATAGCGTACACTATGGCAAAGCGCATCCTCGTCACCGCCGATCTGCACTACCGGCCAGCCGAGCGCGCCGCCTACGTGGCCTTTGCTGAGGCCGTGCGGGCAGCAGCGCCAGACTGTTTCATCATCGCGGGCGATGTGGGGCACCCACTGCGCCTGTTCCGGCGAACGTTGCAGCTCTTCCACGACCTGCCCTGTCCCCGTCTGCTGATCGCCGGCAACCACGACGTCTACCGCGGCGAGTATCCGAGCCGCGAACTCTGGCAGACCTGGCTGCCGCAGGTCACCCGCGAGGAGGGCTTTGTCTGGCTCGAGGCTGCGTGGCTCAATCTTGATGGGCTGGGGATCTGCGGGACGATGGGCTGGTACGACTACTCGTCGCGCTCGCCCCATCTCCCCTACGCCGCTGCAGACTACCGGGCGATGAAGGGGCTGGTCAATCACGACGCCGATTATGTTGATTGGCCCTGGAGCGATGTTGCCATGGCGCGCTACCTCGCGCGCGGTCTGGCCGACAGCCTCGCGCAACTCGGCGCCGACCCGGCGGTTGAGCAGGTGCTCGTGGTAACTCATATGCCGATCGTCACGCCCGCGGTCCCGCATTACCCGCAGCACACGCATTTTAGTCTGCTCCGCGCCTACCTCGGGAACTTCACCCTGGGCGAACTGGTGCTTGACCAGCGCAAGGTGCGGCATATCGTCAGCGGGCACCTGCACCGCCCCGGCAGCTGGACCATCGCCGGCCCCCACGGCCCGGTCACGTGCCACGTCGTCGGCACCGGCCCCGGCGCCCCTCACTACACGATCCTTGAGATCTGAACGGCGACGAGGATGCGACTTCTGCTTGCTGGCAGCGCATTGGCTCAGCTCCACACCTCCACAGCGCTCCAGCTCGACAAAGCCCTGTATGGCGCTGGAGCGCTGTGGAGATGAGCGGGACCATGCGGGATTGCCAATTCTACGTGATATTAGAGTGAGCGGCCAATGGCTGCCGCAACCGCGGCAAGCTTCGGCATGAGCGCCGCAAAGTTCTCGGGGTTGAGCGACTGGCCGCCGTCGGATCTGGCGCGATCGGGGTCGGGGTGGACCTCGATGATGATCCCGTCGGCCCCGGCGGCGAGGCCGGCCAGGGCCAGCGGCGGCACCAGGTACCACTTGCCGGTGCCATGGCTGGGGTCGACGATGACCGGCAGGTGGGTGCGGCGCTTGGCCAGGGCGACGGCGTTGAGATCCATGGTATTGCGGGTCGCGGTTTCGAAGGTGCGGATGCCACGCTCACAGAGGATGACGTTGGGATTGCCCTGGGCGACGACATACTCGGCCGAGAGCAGCCATTCCTCGATCGTGGCCGAGAGGCCGCGCTTGAGCAGGACGGGCATGCCGGTGCGGCCCACCTCCTCGAGCAGCTGGTAGTTCTGCATATTGCGCGCGCCGATCTGCAACACGTCGGCGTAGCGGGCCACCAGGTCCACGTCATTGGGGGTCATCACCTCGGTCACGATCGGCAGACCGGTCTCCTCACGGGCCTGGGCGAGCAGGCGCAGGCCGAGCTCTCCGAGGCCACGGAAGGTGTAGGGCGAGGAGCGCGGCTTGAAGGCACCACCACGCAGCATGGTTGCGCCGGCCTCGCGCACATGGCGCGCAGTGGCCATGATCTGCTCCTCGCTCTCGACCGAGCACGGACCGGCGATGACCACGCAGCGGTTGCCGCCCACCGGCACGCCCGCCACGTCGACGATCGTATCGCTGGGGCGCAACTCACGTGAGACGAGCTTGTAGGGCTGGGTGATGCGCACAGTCTCTTTGACACCGGCGAAGTGCTCCAACTCCTCGCGCAGCGTGGGCGGAATCGATGCGCCAACCACCCCGATCACGGTGCGCTCGGCGCCACGGACGAGATGGCCACGCAGCTGGTGCTCCTCCAGGCGCTCGATCACGGCACTGATCTGGGCTTCGTTCGATCCGGTCTGCATCACGACGATCATGGCCTCTACTCCTTCTCCTGTGAGAACGGGCTGTTCGTTGCGCAACGGCGCGGGCACGACCCGCAGTGTGGTATGGGTTTTGGCGGGTTGAGGGCTCATCACAATCCTCCCGAAACACGTTAGCGGCGCCGGATGGTGCGCCGCTACGGGTTGGATGGCGTCTGGAAGGCCGCCATTGCAGTGGTGCGGTCGGGGCGTAGATTCTGTGCGCCCTTGAGGTAGACGTGGACGATCTCATCGGCGCGGCGCTCGGTATTCCAGTGGATGAGCACGCGAATGCAGCTACGGAGGCTGCCCGGCACGTCCATCTCGTGGCCACAGAGCAGGGCCGTATCGCTCCAGCCAAGGGCGCGGGCCGCCACCGCGGGGAACTCGGCGGTGAGATCGGTGGTCGTGGTGAAGATCGCGCTGGCAATATCGTCGGCCTCGATGCCGTTGTGTGTGATGAGCAACTCCAACAACTCGCGTGTGGCCGTAAGGATCGCCTCGCGTGTATTGGCCTCACAGGTGGTAGCGCCGCGAACACCTCGACAGCGGACAGTCATGGGGGGCCTCCCTGCTGTGATGGGCAAACAGAGAGGGCGTCTATCGACCGGAGTTCTTAGGCAGTGCGCAGCGACCAGGCCATATGTGGGCCGGTAAAGTAATAGAAGGAGCTAAAGAAGCTGTTGTGCAGACGCACCATCTGGCGCCCTACCCTTATAGTACTCTTCGCTGCTGGCCTGGACTATACCACGGGGGGCCGCGTCCGTCAAGCTCAGGAGCCAGGGCTCTGTCAACGTCCGGTTAATCGTCCGCGCGGTGGGCGTCAACGCCCCGGCTACCGCTGCGCAGGCCACCTGCGTGGCCTGTGGAGCCCGCGGCGTCCGTCGCCGGACGGACGACGTTGAGGTAGACCTGCTCAGGAGCCGAGCAACTCCTCGGCTTCGATGATCGCCTGGGCGATATCCTTCATCTTGGCCCGCTTGTCACGGGCACGCTGGCGCAGCCGCTCGTAGGCGTCGCGCTCGTTGAGGCCGAGGCGCTGCATCAGGATGCCCTTGGCCCGCTCGATCAGCTTGCGGGCCTCAAGCGACTCCTCCAGCTCGCTGACCTGGTGGCGCAGGCTCTGGAGCTCACGGAAGCGGGCCATGGCGATGTTGATCGCCGGTGGCAGCTCATTCTCATTCACCGGCTTGACCAGATAGGCCAGGGCGCCGGCAGCCTCAGCTTTCTTGATCGTCTCTTTGTCGGCGTAGGCAGTAAGCATGATGATCGGCACCGGGAAGGTGTCGCGGATGCGGGCGGCAGCCTCGGTGCCCTCCATCTCGGGCATCCTGATATCCATAATGATCAGGTCGGGCCGCAGCCGATTGGCCAGGCTCACCGCCTCGGCGCCTGAGCGGGCGATCCCGATCACGTCGTACCCCAGACCCTTGAGTTGCTCTTCGAGGGTCAGCGAGACAAGGTCGTTGTCTTCGGCAATGAGAATTCTGACTGCGGCCACGACGATACCTTCACTGCCCCGGAATAACCGCCACAGCGGCGCGCGAGGGCCGATTTGAAAACCGTTACACTTTCGAGAACTATACCACAGAACCCGGGACGTTGCATGATACTGCTGGCAAACGCCGTTTTGCCCACGCCGGGTGCGCGGGCGTCCCGCCCGCATGCGGGCCGGAGGCCCACGTACCCAGGTTTGCCAGCAGCATCGTTGCATCAGTTCTGGGAGAGACGTGAACACATAGGCGCATAGGAAGCAGCAATGTGATACAATCAGGCGGGGGTAGACGCTGCACCTGGCAATCCACAACAGCCTGCCCCCCGGAACTGACCGCTCCGGCGCCAGGGCCATCCTGATGGCCGGCAGCGCCGCACCGCGTCTGATCGTGCTGCGACCCACGTGCTGAACGACGATTGACGATAGCATAGAGAGGGAACCGTGCGTTACGACATTACTAACACAGCGATCGAAGACTACCTGACCGGACTGATGCCCGCGCGCGATCCGGTCCTGGCGAACCTTGAGGCGCGCGCGCGGGAGCACGGCCTGTCGCTGGTGGGGCCGGTGCAGGGCCAGTTTCTCTACCTGCAGGCCCTGGCACTTGGCGCGCGCAAGGCGCTTGAGGTTGGCATCACCACCGGCTACGCCGCGATCTACCTGATCCGCGCCCTGCAGCAGACGGGTGGCCACCTGACGGCGATTGAGCGCCATGCCGATCGGGTCGAACTGGCGACCCAGGTCATTGGCGAGGCGGGCCTGAGCGAGCACATCACCATCCACCACGCCGAGTGGCCCCAGTTGATGCCGACCCTGCCCAATGACTTCGACCTGATCTTCCTTGACATACTGCGCAGTGCTGCCAACGCCGATCAGGCGCCGCTGGCGCTCGAACTGGCCGTGCGGCAGCTCCGCCCCGGTGGCCTGCTGATCGCCGACAATGTGCTCTGCAGCGCCCAGGTGCTCGAGGAGGACGCGCCACCCCTGGTGCGCGGGATCCAGCAGTTCAATCGCCAGCTGATGAGCCATCCGCAGCTCGAGTCGGTGATCATTCCGCTCCGCGACGGCGTGGCAATCTGCCGCAAGAAGTAGCGCGCCCGGGGCTCCGTTGCCAGCGCCCCTGTCATTCTTCGGCTCCGCGGCTCCCGAGCTTGTCGAGGGGCAGGGTATACGCAGCGAGGAGTCTTCACCATGAACGCCGAGAGCGTGCGAGACATCACGTCTCCCCCCAACACTCAGGGCTGTTGCTTGTTATATCACGTCCTTGTGGGCACATGCTATAATACGTCATGATCGCGGACACAATGCGGTGGAGCTTGTCCGGCGCGCCTGATGAGGAGGGAGCGATGGCGGCAGGCAGAGTGCTTATGCGGCCAGTAGAGGGGGTGCAGCGCTGGCTCGGGGCGCACCCGCAGGCAGCGCGCTGGCTGCGAGTATTTCGGCTTGGCCTGTTTCAGTTCGGGATGGGTGTTTCGCTGGCGCCGATCACCGGCACGCTCAACCGCGTGCTGATCGACGAACTGCGCATTCCCGCCGTGGCGGTGGGCTTTCTGATCGCCATCCACTACTTCGTCTCGCCAGCGCGGGCCATGATCGGCTTTCGCTCCGACGTGGACCGGGCAGCCGGCAACTGGCGCACGCCATACCTGGTGTTCGGGGCCATGCTCACCTACGGTGGCCTGGCCACCGCCCCGTTCTCGCTGATCTTGCTCAGCGGCGACGGCGCGCTCAGCTTCCCGGTTGCGATGATCGTCTGTACGCTGATCTTCCTGGCCTACGGTATTGGCGTGAACGCCGTCGAGACGATCTACCTGGCGACGGTAAGCGACATCACACCGGCGCGCGAACGCGGCCAGGTGCTGGGCGTGCTCTGGATCATGCTGGTGCTTGGTACGATCGTCAGCTCGATCCTGATGGGCCAGTTGCTGGTGCAGTACAGCCACTTCCGGCTGATCCAGGTGATGCAGGGCTCGGCGGTGGTTTTCGTCGCGCTGACCTTCGTGGCCATGTACAACCAGGAACGGCTCAAACCCAACGGTGAACTGCTGGATGTGGCCGAGCCCGTCCAGGTCCGCCAGACGCTCGGCCAATCGTTGCGGCTGCTCGTCGCCCAGCGCCCGCTGCGCAATCTGTTCATCGTGCTCTTCCTGGCAACCCTGGGCTTTGCCACCCACGATGTGCTGCTCGAACCCTATGGCGGCCAGGTGCTCGGTATGAGCGTGACCCAGACGACCCGGCTGACGGCGCTGTGGGGCATGGGCATGCTCGCCGGCATCACGCTGGCCGGCGTTTTGCTCTGGCGCGGGCGTTCACCGGTGCTGCTGATCGCCAGCGGCTGTCTACTCGGGCTCGCCGGCTTCCTCACGGTGACGCTGGCCAGCAACGAGTTGCTGGTGGCGCCGTTCCGGGTGGGCGTGACGCTGATTGGCGCAGGGCGCGGGGCGTTCATCGTGGGCGCGCTGGCCCTGGTGATGAGCCTGGTTGACCGGAACCACGCGGGCCTGTTCATCGGGCTCTGGGGCATCACGCAGGCCCTGGCGCAAGGCTTCGGCACCATCGGCGGCGGCCTGACGCGCGATCTCGTGCAGCGGGCCAGCGGCAATGTGGCCCTGGGCTATACGACGGTCTATGCGGCGTCGATGACCCTGCTGGCGCTGACCGTGCTGCTACTCGCGGCGCTGCGCCTGGGTCGCCAGCTCAAGCACGGTGTGGTCCGCTCGCCCTGGGCCAGCCTCGACCAGGTCAACGCCGACCAGATCATCTTCTGAGGCGCCGGCACCTGGCATGACGTTGCAGCGCACCTTGCACTGCGCGCGCCGCCGACGGGTTACGCCAGTACTGCGCAGCATCGGCATGCGGCTCGTCACTGGTCACGCCGCTGACGCCTACTTGCCGAGCGTGGCGAGGAACTCGGCGTTGTTCTTCGTTCTGGCCATACGGGCCAGCATCAGCTCGGTGCCCTCGTTGTCGCCAACCATGCTCACCATACGCCGCAGCGCGTAGGTCTGCCGCAGGGTCGTCGGATCGAGCAGCAGTTCCTCGCGACGGGTGCTGGAGCGCTGGATATCGACGGCGGGGAAGATACGCTTCTCGGCCAGCTTGCGGTCGAGGTTAAGCTCCATATTGCCGGTGCCCTTAAACTCCTCAAAGATTACATCGTCCATCTTGCTCCCGGTATCTACCAGGCAGGTGGCGATGATCGTGAGCGAACCGCCCTCCTCGATCGCGCGGGCGGAGCCGAAAAAGCGTTTGGGCGGATAGAGGGCAACGGGGTCGATGCCGCCGGAGAGCGTACGGCCCGACGAGGGCATTGCGATATTGTAGGCGCGGGCGAGGCGGGTGATCGAGTCCATCAGGATGACCACGTGGCGCCCGTGCTCAACCTGGCGGCGGGCGCGCTCGAGTGTCAACTCGGCGACCCGGATATGGTCCTCGACCGGCTCGTCGAAGGTGGCGGCGATGACTTCACCCTTGACCGAGCGGCGCATATCGGTGACCTCTTCGGGGCGCTCGCCGACCAGCAGCACGATCAGCTGGACATCGGGGTTGTTGGTGGTCACCCCATTGGCGATCGCCTTGAGCAGCATCGTCTTGCCGGCCTTAGGCGGGGCGACGATCAGGCCGCGCTGGCCGCGTCCGACGGGCGCGATCAGGTCGACCAGGCGGGTGGCGAGGATGTTGGGCTCGGTGGCCAGCACCAGCTGCTCGTGCGGGTGCACCGGGGTGAGGCGCTCGAAGACGGGGCGCTTTTGTGCCTCCTCAGTCGGCACATCATTAACCTTCTCGACCCAGAGGAGCGAGGGGTAGCGTTCGCCCTCACGGGGCGGGCGCACGCGGCCAGCGATCGTATCGCCGGTACGCAGGCCGAAGCGGCGGATCTGCGACTGGGCGACATAGACATCGTCGGGGCCGGGGAGCAGGCGCGGGCCGCGCAGAAAGCCGAAGCCCTCGGAGCCGATTTCGAGCACGCCGCTCCCGACGGCGGTCGCGCCACTTTCGGGCGTCTGGGTGCTGTCAACGACGCTCGCCGGTGCGGCGCCATTCGGGGGCGCGGCGCCATCAGGCGCCACGCTCTTTTTTGATGTACGTGCCATGGGTGATAGATACTCCTGCGTGCATGATCACAAGTGGCTGCAGATAACGGATTGGGCGTGCGGGTGCCACGCGCCGGGAGGCCGGCTGCCTTCGGCGCAGGCGGGCCGGGGCGCGATGGCCGGTGGTGAGAGGCGGGGCGGCAACCGTGCCGCCCGCGCCGGGGTCAACCAGGAACGTGGTCAGAGGTGGGGATGCGCGCAGCGTGGGGCCGGTTCAGGCGATCGCTGAATCGGTGCTATCGGGCAACAACCCATCGTCGTCGGCTGCAGCCGTTTCGCCGCCCTCGGGGAGCGCGGGCTGCTCCCCCCCTTCGAGATAGCCAAGTGCGGCGAGCCGTGCACGAATCTCATCCACCCCTTTGGGACCAAGGTTGCGAATGCCCTGGAGCGCGCGATCATCGAGTTCGAGCAGGCGCCCGATGGTTGTGATGTCGGCGCGGCGCAGGCTGTTGTAGGTACGGGTGCTGAGGCCAAGCTCGTCGATCGTGCGATTATAGACGTCAGCGGGAATGGCCCGCCCGGTGGGCGTCGGCAACTCAGCGGCGGGCTCGGGCTGGTCGAAGACGGCAATGCGGCCGAAGTGCTGGCTGAGGACCTGGGCGGCGTGGCCGAGCGCATCACCGGGCTTGATCGTGCCATCGGTCCAGATCTCAATCACCAGGCGCTCGAAGAGCCGCTCACCGTCCGGCTCAACCAGGAAGTTCACCTGGGGCACCGGATTGAAGAGCGCGTCCACCGCGATCTCGCCGATATTGAGCCCGCTATTGTTGTCGGCCAGGCTGGTGCCGCGCCCGCGCTCCGCCGTCAGCTGCATCTCGAGCACCGAGTCGTCGTCGATCGTGCAGAGGTAGTGCTCGGGATTGACGATCTCGACCGTGCTCGGGGCATCGATATCGCTGGCAAAGACCGGGCCGGGGCCGCGCTTGACGAGCTGCATGGTCACCGCGCGCTCGGAGTAGGAGCGCAACCGAATGCCCTTGACGTTGAGCACCAGCTGCGTCCCATCCTCGAGCACCCCGGGGATGGTCGAGAACTCGTGGATCACCCCGCCCAGCTTGATGCGGGTGATGGCCGCACCGGGGATCGAGGACAGGAGCACGCGGCGCAGAGCATTGCCCAGCGGGCCAGCGTGGCCGAGCTGCAGCGGCTCGATCGCAAACCGACCATAATTTGTACCCGCTGCGATGAGCTGCACCCGCGGCTGGGCGATCAGCATCTCCAGTTTCTGCATGACTCTCTCGTGGAATTTCCCTCGCTCAACGCATCGACAAACACGAACGCGGGCGTCCGCAGCTGCGTCGCCCATACCTGGTCAGATGAGGCAATGCTTTCACATCACCTGCTATTGTACCGCAAGTTGGCTCAGAAGAAAAGGGGCAAACGCTGCGCCACCAGGGCCACGTCAAGGTCATCCGCCCGCCTGCGCGGGCTCGCCAGGCCACGCAGGTGGCCTTCACACCAGGCGCCGGGGCGTTCTGATGCAGCAGGAGCCGCGTTGGCCCAGATGTGCTGTCCGCCCCTACACGCGGTCGGGCGGGGGAGCCTTTTACGTATAGAGTTTTTGGGGAGTTGCGCCCCCAGGCCCCGCATACCCCACCCCCCTACCCCCTCCCCTGCC